>JBDHHA010000122.1:0-14697 GCA_039589615.1 Gemmatimonadota bacterium | reverse complement strand
GGGACGGGGACCCCGGCCAGTGTGGCCGTCTGATGCCGGTGGCGCGACGAAAGTGGATGGTGTTGGTGACCTACCTCACATTCACCCGGTAGCGCCCTAAGATAGCACTTTTTGTGTAGAAGCCCCATGCCACCGGCGTCGATGGCCCGAGTCTTGCTCCTCTCGTCCGTGCGGTGGACTACGCGAGATTCGGTGAGCACTCACCGCGTCCCAGGTTACGGGGTGACATACGAATGACCGTCCGATCCGACATCGATGAACTGATTTCACTGGCGCAGGCTGCGCCTGCAGACGCATCGGAGATCGTCGGCGCCGAAGGCGAAAGTTTCCAGATAGAGTGGCTGAATGCTCCAGCGGGGGGCTTCCGACTCACCGAACAGACTCACCCTCGCACGTCGTGCCCTCGCACGGTCACCTGGCTTCCACCCGCGGCCGATCCTCCACCGGTGTACCACCGTGACCTGCCGTACGCGTCAGAACTCGTAACCACGATGGTCGAGCAGGGCGACTTCACCTGGGTTCAATGGTCCCTGCCCGACGTCGATCCCGCGAAAGTGGCGGCTGCGGCAATGACGGTGATCTCCGAAGCGCCCGGTGGCGAAGGGCAGCGGCAACGCGCACAGGCCTTCCGCGACATGCAACCGGACGAGACAACCAAGCGACGACTGGACGAACGACTCACCGCATTGATCGACTCCGCATCACGGTCCGGGTGGAAAGTAGAGCGTGACGAATCCACAGAACTCCCCTTCTCGATGCGCAAAGTCGTCCTGGCCCGGGACGGCCAGGTCCGGGAGCTGGTGCGGGGCGGTGTTTTCGGACTCCCCACCATCACGCTTCGCTAGACCTTCACAATTGCAGGCTGCAACGCACCGTTGCACAGTCCCGGACATCCCGGCCCGGAGGCCGGCACGGGCAGACGCCATGGAGGCCCTCAGAAGCGAATAGCCGCAGTCATCCCCCCCCTTGCGCCGCGTCCGCCGCGACGGGGATGGTAAAGAAGAAGGTGGCTCCCCCGTCTGGATTCCGTTTCCCTCCGAGCTGTCCTCCGTGCGCCTCCACGATGGACCGGTTAATCGTGAGCCCCATGCCCATGCCGCCCGGCTTGCTGGTCACGAAGGCATCGAGGAGATGATCGATGTCGTCCCGCTCGAGACCAACGCCAGAGTCTCGAACCGCGATCTCGATGGTGTCCGAGCCGTCGGCGGTCGTGGCCACCACGAGGCGACGGTCGCCCTTGCTCTCGCTCATCGCCTCGAAGCCGTTGAGAATCAAATTGAGCAGCACCTGCTGTAGCTGGATGCGGTCGCCGTGAACGGCCGGAAGCTCAGGTGCCAGCTCATGGATAATCGCAATCTTGCGTTCGATTGCTTCGCTATGCAGGAGAAGCAACACTTCGCGAACCAGTTCATTTACGTCCAACGCCACAGAGTCACGTTCGCCTCGCCGGAGGAGCTTCCTGAGTCCGTGAATCACTCCCCCAGCTCTTCTTCCGTCGCTGGCGATGTCCCGCAACGCCTCGTTCACGTCCTCGATCCCCGCGGGATTGTTAGCCAGTAACCGCACAGCTGCCTGGGCATTCGTGACCATGGCCGACAAGGGTTGGTTGAGCTCGTGCGCCAGCGACGCCGCAAGCTCGCCCATCGTGGCGAATCGGGTCACGTGCGCCAGATCTTCGCGATGGCGGCGTACCTCCGCCTCGGCCTTCTTCTGCCGGGTCAGATCGCGGATCGTGCCGGAAACCAAGAGACCCTCGTCCGTTTCGAGAGGGGTGAGGCTGATCTCCACCGGGAACTCGCTGCCGTCTCTCCGGAGGCCAGCCAGCGCATCCCCTTGGCCCATGGGACGAGGCCTCGGGTGTGAGAAATATTCCGCCCGCTTCTCGGTGTGTTTCCCCCGGAAACGAGTCGGAAGGAGCATCTCGAGATCCTGATCGATCAGCTCTTCCCGGCTGTATCCGAAGAGCCGCTCGGTCTGCTCGTTCACCAACACGATGCTGCCGCTTTCCTTGATGAGCACGATGGCGTCGGGCGCCGACTCGATCATTTGGCCAAACCACCGTTGGCCTCGCACGACCGCTTCTTCCGCCCGCCTGCGCTCCGCCACCTCGGCCAGCAGTGCAACATTGCTCTCCCGGAGGGCTCGGGTGCGGGCTTGCACGCGGGCCTCCAGGTCCTCATTGCTCTCGCGGAGAGCCTTCTCCGCCTGCTTCCGTTTGTTGATGTCCCGCACGATGGAGAGCACTTCGTCGTCGGCACAGGGAGCCATCCGATATTCGTAGTAGTGCGGCCCTCCCTCCTCGGGGAGCGCGTATTCGTGCTCTTGTACGGCCCCGGTCCGTATCGCCTGGCCGAGGTCCTCCATGATCTGGTCGGCAAGCTGGGGAGGCATCACGTCGTGAACCTTCTTCGCGATGAATTCCTCCGGAGGCAGTAACGGCTCGAAATCCCCAGCCGGTACGAATTCCATGATCGTTCCGTCCACCCGGACGCGAAACATCATGTCCGGTACGGCCGCCAACAGCCCGCGATGCTTGGCGTCCCACGCTCGCAGTTGTTCCTCCACCTGCTTGGACTGGGTAATGTCTTGTACGACGAGGCTGATCCCCTGCACCACTCCGTCCTTGGACTTGAGGGGAGAGCAGCTACACAGCCAATCCCGTGGCGCGTCCGGGAACGCAGGGGTCATGGCACGGACTTCAATATTCTCGGTTGCCTTCCCTGTCTCGAGGACCTGACGCAGAATCGGCGCCAGCGTCTGGGCCATGTCGGGGATCATCTCGCGACCGAGAAGGTCCTCCACGGCACAACCATGGATCTCCGCCAGTCGCTCATTGACTCGCACATAACAGAGCTGCTCATCCAGCGAGCACAACCCGACTGGGGCCGTCGCATAAAGGTGATCTAGTTCAGCCTGTAGGTCGAAAGCTGCTTCGCCAGACATGTCGGACCTTTCACATTCGACTGCGCAACGGCCTGCAAGAATAACGCAAGCTGACCCTTTCCTCCAGATCAGCCATCGCCGCCCACCCTGGGGTCCGGCACGCCCCATGGGTGATCCCACCACGCCGTTCCCGAGTCAAGCAAAGGGGCCGTCATCCGGTGCGAGTTGCGCCGCCATTCCCCGTCGTGGAGATTGATCACGATCGACTCACCACCCTTCTACATCTTGGTAACGCCATATGCTCGATACCGGACTGGAGATGCACCGATGGATCTGGGGAAGTGCCTTCGCTTTTCCGATCCTCATCCTCGCTCTTTTCCGCCTCGTCGAGCGAAGCTGGCGTCTGGGCAAGGATAGCGTCCTGGGGTACCTCATCGGATCCGTCTATGTGGCGTTGATTGCCGCGGCGGTTCCGTTTCTGGCGGCCCTATTCGTGAACACGCCGTTCTTCACGCGGTTCCCCGTGGGCCCCCTCCCGTTCAACCTGCGGTTCGTGAGCGCCATTATGGTCTTTGCCGTCTTCTGGGTGGAACCGGAGATCGCACAACTCAAGGTGCTGAAAGGCATCTTGAAGCTCGGAGCTTTGGTCTTCGCACTGGAAGTACTGGCAGCAGGCGCAAGCCTCCCTGCATCCCAGGAGTTGAGACCGAACGCCATCGCGCTCAGGGCCGTTGTTTCAATGCTGACGATCTGGAGTCTCTTCACGATCGCCCTGTACGTGGCGTACCGGTCTTCCATGAAACCCCGACAAGCCTTGGGATTCAACTTTACGTCCATCGGTATGCTGGGGATGATCGTCGCGGCAACCCTGCCGCTCCGGTGGTCACTGGCCATGATCATGTTGCTTCTCGGCTCCTACCCGTACCTCGTGGCCCTGGGCATGCATCCCCCACCGGAACTCACCACCCGGAAGCCCGGCGAGCTTTACCACGACGGGCTAGACCAACTCGTCGCTTTGTGGCGCAGCTGGACGTCATAAGAAACCGCGCCGGCTTGCGTGCCCCATGCCGCCGTAGCCTATTAGCCCAGTTGGACACCCGCCTACGGCATCAACACCCAACCCGAGGTGTTCCCCAATGACCAGACCGTCGACTCCGCGCAGCTTCGTGTACCTGTGGACCGGAACAGTCGCGGCCCTCATCGTTGCCTGCTCTCCGTATCCACCGCCGCCAGCCACCCTGGTCGACGAAGTCATCGACACCATACACGGCGTGGCGATTCCCGACCCCTATCGCTGGCTCGAGCGACAGGATGCGCCGGAGACCCGCGCCTGGATCGACGAGCAGAACGCATATGCCGAGGAGGTCGTGGGTCAGAGTCCCCTTCGCACGCACGTCGAAAACCGACTCCGCGAACTCATGGACATCCCTTCCCGGCCGGCGCCCCGCACAGCCGGGGATTTCCAGTACTTCTCCATGCGCCCGGTGGGCCGGGAGTTGCCGGTGATCTACCGCCGACCCCTCCCGGAGGACGAGGAAGTTCGGCGCGAGCTGGTCGATCCCGCCGGTGAGTACGAAGTGGTGCTCGATCCCCACGGCGCGAGCCCCGGGAATACCACCCGGTATTCCATCGTGACGTTCTCACGGGACGGTGACTTGATGATCTACAGCGAGCGGGACGGCGGCGAGGACGAGCTCAAGATCAGGGTCCGTGACTTGCGGGGCGAAGTCGATCTACCCGACAGCCTTCCCCGTTCCCTCTACGGGAGTATCTCCTTCACCAACAACCAGACGGGATTCTACTACGTGAGGCGATCCCGGGAGATCGGTCCCAGGGTGATGCACCACGTCCTCGGGTCGGACATCGCGGACGACGAGGTGATCTTCGGAGATGGCTACGGACCGGAGACGTTCATCAACGTGAGCCAGGCGGCCAACGGCCGCTACCTCATCTTCGCCGTACAGTGGGGATGGGCGCGCACGGAGGTCCACTACCAAGATCTCCGGCGGGGCGGACCTCCTGTGGCGTTGACCTACCACACCGACGCCCGATTCTACCCCCGGTTCCTCGATGGCGAGCTGTACATGCGGACGGACTATGGCGCGGACAAGAACCGCCTGCTCGCCGTGGACCTGGCGAACGCCGCCCGGGACAATTGGCGCGAGGTCATTCCCGAGGGTGAGGACCTCATGGAGAACTTCGCCCTCATCGACGACAAGTTCTACGTCACGTATCTGCACGACGTAAGCAACCAGATCAAGATCTTCGAAAAGGATGGCACGCCCGCCGGAGAAATCCCGGTCCCCGAATACCACACCGCGTCGATTCGCGGTGGGGAGGACGGCGAGGCGTTTCTGACCATCTCGGGATACACCACGCCGCGCACGGTCTACAAGCTCGACCTGGAGACAGGCGAACGCACGGTGTGGGATCGCCAAGAAGTCGATTGGAATTCCGAGGGGATCGTGGTCGAGCAGGTGTGGCGAACGTCGAGCGGCGGCACGCGCGCTCCGATGTACGTGGTTCGTCGCGAGAACATCGAGCTGAACGGACAGAACCCCACTTGGCTCAGCGGGTACGGAGGATTCTATTCCGCCCGCAAGCCAGGATTCAGCACGACCGCCGCCCTGTGGCTCGAGATGGGCGGCGTCTATGCCGTCGCAACGCTCCGGGGCGGAAGTGAGTATGGCGAATCATGGCACCGGGACGGCATGCTCCAGAACAAGCAACACGTGTTCGATGACTTCATCTCGGCGGCTGAATGGCTCATCGACAACGGGTACACCAACCCGGACAAGCTGGCCATTCAGGGCGGGAGTAACGGCGGATTGCTCGTGGGAGCGGCCCTCACGCAGCGCCCCGAGCTGTATCGGGCGGTCGTGTGCACCTTCCCCGATGTCGACATTTTGCGATTCCCGTGGTACACCACGAACAACAATGCCCCGGCGCTGCTGGAGTACGGTAACTCGGAAATCGAGGAGCAGTTCGAAGCCATCCGGCAGTACTCTCCCTACCAGAACGTTCGCGAGCGCACGGCCTACCCGGCGGTGATGTTCGCGACTGGAGACCTGGACACGCGCGTACCGCCGTTGGGGGCGCGCAAGATGGCCGCTCGCCTTCAGGCGTCTACGACATCCGGGTATCCGATCATCCTGCGGTACCACCCCAAGGCGGGACACGCTGCCGGGAGAGGTGTGCCCTTCAGCAGGCGGGTCGTTGACTCCGCCATGGAGATGACCTTTGTGCTCCAGCAGCTCGGGGTGGACACCGAACTGAACTGAAGGCGCTCCATGTTTTCCACTTGCATCTTCTGCAACCGCCCACTCGGCGCCAACGAGATGGTGGAGACCTTTCCCGTCGGCCGGCGGCTGGCCTTCGACGGCAGCAAGGGGCGTCTCTGGGTGGTGTGCCGGCGGTGCGAACGGTGGAATCTCACCCCGATGGACGAGCGCTGGGAGGCTATCGAGGAGTGTGAGCGGCTCTTCGCCAACACGCGCCTCCGCATGTCCACCGACAACATCGGCCTCGCCAAGCTTCAGGAGGGATTGGAGCTCGTGCGCCTCGGGGCACCCCAGCGGCCCGAGTTCGCCGCATGGCGATACGGCGATCAGTTCGGCAAACGACGCAAGCGGGCGATTATCATTGGCGCGTCCCTTGGGGTCGGGACGGCCGCGGTCTTTGCGGGGATGGCCGCCGCCGGCGTCGGCGCTGTGTATGTGGCCCAGCTTCCGGGCTTTATCGCGAACCTCAGGGTCGCCGCACGATTCCAGACGAGCGGACGCAAGTTGAAGGTGCGGCGATCGGACCTCGACAAGCTCAAATTCCGAGCGGGCGATGGTGAGGATGGCTGGACACTCCGTGTGAAGCACACCAAAGGCGAAGCGATCTTCAGCGGCGCCGAGGCCGTCCGCGTCACCGGACTCCTCATGCCCAAGGTGAACCACTCCGGAGGATCCAAGAAGGTCGTGCAACGGGCCGTCGGGCAGATCGAGGACATCGGAGATCCGGAGCGCTACCTCTCATCGGCCATTCGGAGCGCCATCGATCAACCGGTGTGGCCAAAACGAAATCAGGGTGCGGTGATCAAGCTCCCGGCACCAACGAAGCTGGCCATCGAGATGGCGCTCCACGAGGAGCAGGAGCGGCGCGCCCTGGCCGGCGAGCTTCTCGAGTTGGAGGCCGCATGGCGCCAGGCCGAGGAGATCGCGAGCATTGCGGACAACCTGCTGGTGCCGGATGAGGCGGAGCAGTTCATCGCTCAGCATGGTGAACCCGCCGAGGGTGTTGAGGGATTCCCCGATTCCCGAGTCGTGCGGTAGCGGATGCGGCCAATGCGCAAGAAAAGTGGGAGGGACTCGGTGAGCCCCTCCCACGTTTCACATCCGGGTAGGCCTTACTGCTCTTCCACGCGCAACCGCTGCGTGTAGGTCTCGCCGCCCACCGTGACGTGCACCCAGTACTCACCCGCCTCCGCCAGCGGTGCACCGCCACCCCCTCCGCCCCCGAACCCACCGAACCCGCCGCGGCCCCCGCCGGGATTGAGCAGCCGGGCGATCTGGCGCACGTCGAGTCCGCCGGGCGCTGCGCCCCCCCCAAAGCCGCCGGGGCCGCCGCCGCCGCCCACGCGTTCGCCCGGTCGCTCCACGAACCCTGTCTCACCACCGCGCCCGCCGCGTCCGAACCGCCTGCCGAAGGGGTTCCCACCGCCCTCGAAGTTCGCTCGCATCCGCTGGAGGGCCTGGGCATCGGCCCCCGCCTCGGCCAGGGAGTCGAACACGACGTCCATGCGTTGCGCCCGCACGACGCTGTCGCGGACCTGGGACGGGGAGAGCGGCCCGGCGGGCGGCGCCGTGCCCCGGAAGTCCCACATGACACGATGCATGCCGGCCCCACCCGGGCCCTCCAGCGTCCGCACGGTGTCACCCTGGGCGTCGGTGATGGCTATCTGCGCCCCGTCGCGGCGGCTGCCGCTGGTCACGCGATACACGATCTCCGCGCCGTACTGCGGGCTCGGCACCTGGAAGAACTGGTGCCCGTTCGACCCGCCGCCGATGGGCGACTGGGTGAACTGGTATGCCGGCCTCGGCTCGAACAGATGGGCGTCCGCCAGGATGACGTCGTCGGTCAATTGCTGCAACGGCGCAATGTCCACGATCCAGATGGACCGGCCGTGGGTCGCGGCGATCAACTCCCGATCCCGGGGGTGGATCTTGAGATCGTGCACCGGCACCGTGGGCAACCCGGTCATGAATTTCTGCCACGAATACCCGCGGTTCATCGACATGTATGCGCCCACGTCCGTTCCCACAAACAGGAGGTTCGGATTGACGGGATCCTCACGAATCACGTGGATGAAATCGGGTGCGCCCGTGGGAAGGTCGTTGGCAATGGAGCTGAACGACCGGCCCCCGTTCGTCGTGACGTAGAGGTACGGAGTGAAGTCGTTCTCCCGGTGGTTGTCGAACGATACGTAGAACGTTGACGCGTTGTGGCTGGACGGCTCGATGCGGCTCACCCACGTCTTGGGCGGCACGCCGGGGAACCGGTCGGTGAGATTCTCCCAATCCTCGCCGTCGTTGGACGACATCCACACGTTGCCGTCATCGGTGCCCGCGAAGAGCGTCCCCTGGTCGATGGGGGACTCGGCCAACGCCACGATCGTGCTGTGGGTCTCCGCGCCGGTGACGTCCCGCGTGATGCCACCGGTGGTCGTCGTGCTGATGCGGATGCGCATCGTGTCCTGTGTCGTGAGGTCCGGCGAGATGACCTGCAGGTCCTCGCCCAAGTTGGTCGACTTCAAGACGCGACTGGCCGCCGTGTAAAAAGTGTTTGGATCGTGCGGCGACAGAAAGAACGGTGTGCTCCAGTTCCATCGCATGTCGAGCATGGCCGAGTCTGCCGACGCCCGAGCGCTGAGGTCCGCGATGCGCCGCCGCATCGCATCGGTCTCGGGTCTCGTCGTGTCACCCCGGGCCAGGATGATCGAGTCCTGGAAGAAACGATACGATTCACGCCAGTTCGGTTTCGCGATCTGGGTCCGCTCGCCCGTCGCATAGTCCATGCGGGACATATTCCCGCCCTGGGACTCGACGAAGATGATGTCCGGATCGACGGGATGCTGCGCCGTGTAGAATCCGTCACCGCCACCGACGTTGCTCCACATGGCGTTGTTGATCCCACCCTGCCTGCGCCGACTCGGCCCGCACCATGTACCGTTGTCCTGCAGCCCACCACACACCCGGTACGGCACCTCCATGTTGTAGTCCACCGCATAGAACTGGCCGATGGCAAACGTGTTCAACACCTGGTAGTTGCCACCCCGGTCCCAGGTCTGGGCGACGCCTCCGTCGTTCCCGATGACCATGTGCTCGGAATCGGCGGGATCGATCCACACGGCGTGATGGTCGACATGCACACCCTGGGCGGCGCTTCCCACGGTCTCGCCGCCGTCATCCGAGAAGTTGAGGGTCGACCAGTAAACCCGGTCGGGGTTTTGGGTGTCGACGCGGACCTGCGAGTAGTAGAACGGTCGCGAATTCATCCCGTTCATCTTGGTCCAGCTCTCACCGCCGTCCTCGGACCGATAGAGGCCGTTGGGCCGCTCGTCGTCCTCGGTGGCTTCCGCCTCCACTATCGCATACACGATGTCGGGGTTGCTCGCTGCAATGGCGATCCCGATCCGTCCCTTCATGGACTCCGGAAAGCCGTTGCCCTCCACCTCGGCCCAGGTCGCGCCTCCGTCCGTCGTCTTCCACAGCGCACTGCCGGAGCCGCCGCTCTGGAGGAAATACGGCCCCCGGACCCGCTCCCAGCTTGCCGCAAAGAGGATGTCTGGATTCTGGGGATGCATGGCGAGGTCAACGAATCCCGCCTTGTCGCTGATGAACTTGACCAGATCCCAGGTCTCGCCTCCGTCGGTGGTCTTGTAGAGACCCCGCTCGGGATTGGAATCCCAGATGTGGCCCAACGCCGCCACGTAGACGATGTCCGGGTTCGTCGGGTGGACCACGATCCGGCCGATGGTCTGGGTCTCCTCGAGACCCATGAGCTGCCAGGTCATTCCGCCGTCGGTGGACTTGTAGATGCCACCACCCGGTGAGATGGAGTTCCGGGAGTCCTCCTCGCCGGTCCCAGCCCAGACGATGTTGGTGTCGCTCGGGGCGATGGCCAGATCGCCCATCGAGATGACCCGCTGATCGGTAAACAGGGGCCGGAACGTGGTCCCGTTGTTGGTGGTCTTCCAGATACCTCCCGCCGCCGTCGCGACGTAGAAGGTCTTGGAGGGGCTGCCGATTCCCTCGATGTCCGTTACCCGCCCGGACATGTTGGCCGGTCCCACGGACCGCCAGCGGAAAGCGGCCAAGGTTGCCGAGTCCAGCGGATTCGAGACCTGGGCGTGGACGGGAGCGGGCCACACGGCGATCAGGCCCGCAATGGCGAGGCACAGACGAGAGCGGTTCATACGCACATATCCTGAGATCGAGACTTTAGGGGATAGGCACCGAGAAGTATACGCGCGCTCCCGGGCCTGTCGTTGAGGCGGCAGTCCGCCCGGGATTGACCCGCCGAACCCTCACCCCTGCGGCCCTTGGAGGTAGGACAGGTACGCCGTTGCCAGCTCCGGAATCAACCCGTCTTCCGACACACGCACAGGCGTCAGGCCCCGGACCCCGAACACCAGATGCTCCCGCAACGTCGAGACCACCATCGACAGCCCCACCCGTATGGCAACCTCCGGTCGGGGGTGGGCGATTTCGTCGAGCCGGTCGATGAGGAGGGCCTCCACACCTTCCCACATCAAGCCGTTGATGCGCCGCGAACGGTCAACCACGTGGGGCCGGCCCGCGAGCCGCCACCCCGCCGCCAGGCCCAGAAAGGCACTCCGCTCCAGACGGAACATCCGCGCCAGCCCCGCCACGACCCCGTGAACCACCTCGGTGAGGGGCTGCCCCTCCCACCGGGCCTCGTCCGTCAAGCCCAGGACAGTCCTCTCGATACGCTGAACCATTCGCTCCTGCAGCACGTGTACCAGAGCGTCCTTGTCCGAGAAGCGAGTGTAGAACGCTCCCACCGACGTCCCGGCATGCTTCACCAGCTGGGCAACCGTTGCCCTCTCGAAACGACCGGCGGCGATCAAGTCCTCCCCAGCCGCAAGGATTCGATCCAGCGTGTCCTGACTCCGAGCCTGGCTGGGTTGTTTAAGCCATTGTGTGACAACAACTTGAGTCATTATGCGACCAATATAGAAGCAATATTCTGATTCTCTAAAATAAGAATATCTATTCTATAGTCAATTAGAACCCCGCACTTCCCGACCCAACGAGGAGGTAACGGGACAGCGGCGATGCCGCCTGGACGGCGCTGGACGCCTAGATGAAGTAATCGGCGGGGTTGATGCCGTAGCGGGTCCCGTCACACACCTTGATGATCGACCGCTCGTACGTGCCGGAGTCGTCTACCGTGGCGAGGTTCACCACCTCGCCAGGGTCGAGGCGGCCGCCTTCGGGGGTGCGCACAATACGTACCATGGGACGGTGGATCTGCGAGCCGTCGGGGTTGGGCGCCTGCACTACCCCGATCTCGTAGGTATCCAGAATGACGCATGTGCCCATCGGATAGATGCCCAACAGGTTGATGAGGGCCTTCACAAGCGTCGGCTCGTATCCCAGTTCCTCGACCTCCCACATCTCCCGCAGCACTTCGTCGGGAGTCACCGGTACGTCCTTGGCATAAGGGCGGGTCGGGGGCACGTCGTACCCGTTGGCCACAGACACGATCTTGGAAAACACCGAGAGGTGGCGGGGCTCGAGTATCTTGGGAAAACCGCTGAGGTCCGTCTTCAGGTGGTGCTCGTACGACGTCACCATGGCGCGGTACGGTATCTCACCGTGGCCCCGGAGCCCGAACAGCGAGAGCACTCCCTGCCACGGGTGGGTCTCGAGGAGCTTCTTCTGCTCTTCGTTGAGGGGCGGCTCGCTGTTGAGGATCTCGATGGGGATGCGGCTCTTGCCGATGTCGTGCAGCAGCGCCGCCATTCCCAAGTCGTATAGCTGGAGTTTGGAGAGTCCGATGCGTCTGCCGATCGACACGCTGAAGATGCATACGTTCACCGAGTGGGTGAATATCTGCTCGTCGTAGCCACGGATCGTCGTGAGACCCACCAACGAGAGCTCGTTCCGCAGCACCTGATCGACGATGTTCTGCACGGCCCGCTTGACCCGCTTCGCGCTGGCCGTGCGGCCCATGCGCACGCCGCTGATGAGCTCTTTCGTCACAGTGACGGATCTCTCGTAGGCCCGCTTCGCTACCTCCTTGGCCTCTTCCGAACTGCCGAACAGCTCCTCGTACTCCGGAGGCGGCTTGAGCAGAATGTTGCTGACGCCGCCGTCGGCCATCTTCTGCCACAGGCCCGAGACATCGGGGGTGGCATCCCGAGGCGCGTAGGCTAGAAGCTGAGAGAGAAAGACCTGCCACTCGCGCCGTGTGACACCTTCCTCCACCTCCACCGTGTATACCCCGCATTGCCGCAACGTCGTGAGGACGTGGCTGAACGTGGCGTAGTTGTCGAGACTGAGGCGCAGGCGAACGGAATTGATGTAGAGGAATTCGTTGGACACCCTGAGCTCCAGGGCCGACTCGATGTCGTAGAGCCGTTTCCCAACGTCCGTGATGCCGTCGAGGGCACGTTGCACCTGGTCGTTCTCGACGGGATAGAGCTTGAGGCTCCGGAGTCCGCTGTAGAAGGCCACCAGGAATTCCCGCCCCACCTCCCGAAGAATGCCTTCGGAACTCTCCATGGCCTGAGCCACCGATTCCCGCCGTTGCGGTACCGGCGCCTGTGGATCACCCATGAGGATTCTCCCGCAGCGCATTGGTGACGGCGTTCTTGATGAGGGGGTCCTTCACCCCAGACGACGCTTCCAGCGCCGCACGGGCCTCGGGCGTCCCGATCTTCCCCAGGGCAAGCGCGGCGCACGCCCGGGTTTCGGGATCGTCCTTGCGCCGGAACAGGCCGCGGCCGTGGAGCATCTCGTACAACGCGGCAATGCCGTCGTTGCCCACGAACATGCCGTACGCCTCGAAGTACGGCCTCTTCTCCGACAGGTCGGCGCCACGCAGGAGCTTGCCGCTGAGGGCGGCCTCCACCTTGGGCAGAATGCCTGGGTAGTTGTGTTGGACGCAAGACTGCACCGCCGCAACTCGGATCTCGCGGTCTTCGTCCTCCACCGCCGGCTCCAGCTGCTTCATCGCCGTGGCAGACCCAATGGCGCCGAGGGCGTTCACCGCCTCCCGCCGCACCTCGGTGTCCGCATGGCGCAGCAGCCTCCCGAACTCGGCCGCCAGGCGCTCGACCTTCAGCGTGGAGAGGAGTTGAATAGTCTGGACCAGCGCGACGACGTCTTTCGTCCTGAGGGAGGCGATGGCCTGGGCGGGGTGCTCGACAGCGATCCCCCGGGCCACCTGACGGAGCACTTCCTGCACCCGTTGATTCACGAGCTGCGGGAGGCCGTTCAAGATGGTGTCGAGCACCTGGGGGCCGAGCTCGCTGAAGAGTTCCGTGATCTCATCCTGGCTCGGCTGCACGGCCGTGTCGTCGAGGGACTGGATCAGTTGGCCGAGGGCCGTGGGATTGGAGATCTTCACCGGAATCGCTGCAATCAGTTGGCGATGGTCGGGCTCGAGCTCCTCAGCAATCTCCTGCATCTGTCTCAGCTTGCGGACGATGAGCGTGACGGATTGAAAATCCCCGATGGCCAGCAGATGAGGTACGAAGCTGTCCACGATCGTCAGGACCTCTCTCCGGATGGTGGGATTCTCCTGCAGCTGGAACACCTCGAACAGAATAGACAGCACGTTCTTGCGGAGGTTTTGCTGGTATTCCCGGTCGATCTCGCCCTTGAGGTACTCGACTTCCTTGTCGTCGAGGAAGTACAGCGTGGAGTCGAAGTCCTCAACCTTGACCACGCCGGCCGGAGCTTCCTCCGACGGCCTGGTATCCTGCGCAACGCGACGCCTGGTTTCCTCGTCGGAGGGACCATCCTCCGGGGTTCCGGAAACAATCGCGTCCGATTGAATGTGCGGGACCTCGTCATATCCGAGTTCCACGAACCGGTAGCGGATATGCTGAAAATCCTGTTCCCACAGGAGGGTGAGGAGGTCGTCTGGGTCATCCGGGGCCAGCGTGCGGGCCTCGTTGATGACATGCAGGAACGCGAGGATCTCCCTGTCTTCAACACCTGGCGTGAGGGTGAGCGCCCGCACACCGTCCTTGAACAACGTCCACGGAATGCTGTCGGCCTTGTCGTCCTGCGCCAGTACTTTGTTGTCTTCCCACTCCAGTTCCGATTCGGACACCGTGAACTCCAGCTCATCCGTCTCTTGCCACACCAACGTGAGGGCCGCGCGCAGGCTATCGAGGACCTGGAGATAAACCTCGTTGTTGGGGTTGTACAGTTGGACGGCGCTGAACGCCTTGAGGAGAATCTGCAGAAAATTCTCCACCATGGCGGCCTCGTTGCCACTACCGGGCGGGATCGGCTGCGTCACAACCAGGTCACTACCCTTCCATGCGCGTCATCGGTCATCGTCCACGGAGGCACGCTGGCTTCCACTACGCTGCACGGTGGTGTCACGGCATCTCCAGGGGGCCGGTGAATCGGGGCCGGCCCTGATCGGGGCCTTCCGCGGGGCGGAGAGGCCGTCTCGGCGAGTGGCGAAACGCACTATCGCGAAGCGGAGCTCCCACCCCCAACCCCGTGGCTCCGCCGACTCGTGAACGGCACTAAGGTAAAGTAACATAGGTAGTTACGCCAC
>JBDHHA010000121.1:0-15520 GCA_039589615.1 Gemmatimonadota bacterium | reverse complement strand
TCCCATATTTGTCCATGAGGAGGGGCGGGGTCCGGCTCCCCGACTGACGGACGGACGAAATAGGAGGCTTCCTTGTACAACCCAACTCAGGCCAGCAGCCTACACCGACTGGGATTCACCACGGCCCTTCTGGCTCTGGGATGCGCCGCGTCCGGTCAGGATGTCCCCTGGCCCACCGACGGGTGGGCCGTATCCACGCCCGAAGAGCAGGGTCTTCTGGACGCACCCCTCATTATTCTGGCCGGCGTCGTCGAATTGGGCACCTACGGCCACATCGACCGCATGGTGGTAGTGCGCAATGGCTACCTCGTCGTCAACCAGCGATACGAAAACGACTACCGAACGATCAGCCGGGGGTTTGAAGGAGCGCTCGGCTGCGGCGAGGGAACCTGCAGCGACGACAGTCTACTCCACCAGTACAACTACTTCCACCCCGACTGGCACCCATATTATCAGGGCCGGGACGTCCACTCCCTCCAGTCCGTGACCAAGTCGGTGTCGTCGGCGTTGATCGGCGTCGCCATCCGACGTGGTGAGATCGCCGGCACGGAGGCACCGCTGCTGTCGTTCTTGGACGACTACGACATCGCCGACGTGGACCAGCGGCTTCACCGGGTCACCCTGGACGACCTCCTCACCATGCGCTCGGGGATCGAGTGGCACGAAAACGATCGGCCGCTGGACGAGACGAACACCACGCTGCAGCTGGAATACTCCGACGACTGGATTCAGTTCACCCTCCCCGGCGAGAAGTGGGTCTACAACAGCGGCGGCAGCCACCTCATGTCCGGCATCATCAGGAAGGCAACCGGATACTATATAGATGAATACGCCGAACAGCATCTTTTCGGGCCACTAGGCATCGACGACTACCATTGGAAGAAGACGCCGAAGGGTTTTCCCGACACGGAGGGCGGGTTGTACCTGGAGGCGGAGCAGCTTGCCAAGATCGGGTACCTCTACCTGCACGGGGGCGAGTGGGACGGAGAGCGCATTCTCCCCGAAGGGTGGGCCGAGGCTTCGACATCGCGTCATGTTGACGCAGTGAACGCAGCGGGCTGGGGATACGGTTATCAGTGGTGGCGCCTCGACACCGACGGGCACGACGTGTGGGCCGGCTTGGGGTTCGGCGGGCAGTATCTCGTCGTGATTCCGGAGTACGAGTTGATTGGCGTGGTTAACAGCTGGAATCTCTTCGGGGCCTCGCAGTCATCGATTCTCGGGCCGTTCATTCAGGCGCTGCTGGCGTCGGCGAGTCGCTGAGAGCAATCGCCGAGCCGGTCTCCGCGAAAGGGAATTGTGTGAGAGGTGCAGCACTGCTGTTTCCGTAGGTGCGACAGCGACGAGCCGGCCACGTTGCGGCTCGAGATCACACCGCCGCCGGACGGCGAGCCGGTGGCGGTGTGGGCCCACGAACGCTGTCTTGCGGCGCTGCGCCACGGGGCGGTCGAGCCGGACGACCCGCAGGACCATGGGCGCATTCCGCCCAAGGCACGATGTGTCTTCTGTGGTGAGCCCCTGCCCTTTATCGGTCGTCACCCATTTGTGTTCGATGTTGGAGCCTTCACACCACCACACCGCTTCTGGGCGCACGCCGACTGTATGATCGACCACGTGGTTCCGACGCTGGGGAACTTGTCCTGACCGCGCCGCCGTCCCCGCCCGCCACACAAGCGCCGCGCATCAAGGCGGCTGCCAAGCAAGGCATGCGGGCCACGGTGATGGCCGTTCTGGCAAGTGTGGTCCTCGCCGCGGTGAAGGTCGTGACGGGAATCGTCGGCAACTCCTATGCCCTGATCGCAGACGGCATCGAGTCCATGTTGGATGTCGTGAGCTCACTGGTGGTGTTGGGAGGGCTACGGTTGAGTGTCGTACCTCAGACCGAACGTTTCCCCTACGGCCTCGGCAAGGCGGAACACCTCGGAGCACTGGTGGTGGCGACCGTGCTGATCATCGCCGCCGCGGGAATCAGCGTGCAGGCGACGCACGAGATCGTCGTGCCCCACGCGGCACCGGCACCGTTTACGCTCATCGTCCTGGTGGTCGTCGTGGCGGCGAAGGAGTTGCTGTTCCGTCGCCTCTCTGCGAGTGCCGATGCGATCGGAAGCCGGGCGTTGGCGACGGATGCGTGGCACCACCGTTCGGATGCGTTGACATCACTGGCGGCGTTCGTGGGAATTTCCACCGCGTTGCTGCTCGGTGAGGGCTACGAGAGTGCCGACGACTGGGCGGCCCTCGTCGCGTGCGGCATCATCGCCTTCAATGGCATCCGTCTCTTTCGGGGAGCGTTGGCGGACATCTTGGACGTGGCCGCCCCCAGTGACGTGGAGGATCAGCTGCGACACGTGGCAGCCGACGTGCCGGGGGTGGCCGGCATCGAGGTGTGTCGGGTTCGTCGGAGCGGCCTGGCGTATCTGGTCGACATCCACGTGGAAGTGGATGGGAGTCTGCCGGTGCGCGACGGGCACAAGTTGGCCCACGAGGTGAAGGACGCGCTTCTCAGGTCGCCAACCCCCGTGCTCGATGTGCTGGTCCACATCGAGCCGGCGCCCGAGTGACGGCAGCTACCCTCCGCCGTTCATCGCGACGTCGCGCCGACCGACCCTCATAGCCGCTCCGCGAGCCACACGGCCACCCGCTCGGCCATGTCCGGATGCGCTTCCAGGATATCTGTAGCGTGTTCGGTGCCGGGCACCATGAGAATCTCCACGGTCTGACTCTCCACCTGTACCGTGACCGTGATCTCCGTCAGGAACCGCTCGTTGTTCGAGACGATGAACAGCCACGGAACGCCGCTGGCATCGATCCCGTCTATCGACTCGCCACTGAACGAGCCCGGGGACAGCGCGACATAGGCCTGTGCGTATCCCTGCGTCCTGCCCGCCTCGGCCATTTCTTCCCCGCTGTAGCTGGCCCCGACGATCCCGATTCTGCCTGCGTCGATCTGCGGGTGAGACATCAGATATCGATGGGCCACGAGCACTTGCGCCTCCGCATCCCAGATCATGGGATCCCTTTCGCGCTCGCCGGGGACGAACCGGCCCCGATTGACACTCTCGCCGTGTCCCGGCAGATCCAGCCGTAACGACGCGATGCCCCGCGCAGCGAGCTGGCTGGCGAGTTCCCGGTAAGGAGTACGGTCTCCCGCCGCCTTGTTGAGGAGCAGCACGCCGGGGAGCGGTTGCTCTGATGCAGGTACCACCAGGTCGCCCACCAACTGCCACCCGTCGCTCTCCACCACGACACGGGTTTCTTCAGCAGCGCCTGCCTGTGCGAGGCCCGGTTGGCATGGAATGCCGGCGCAGAGTAGTAGGGCGGCCAGGGTTTTGGCTTTCATGGGATCCTCGGGTTGGTGATCGACACACAACATAGGGAACGGAGAGATGGGCACACCACCCACCACCAATTGACTACCCCCTCCCCCCGGGATATCCTCGCAATCGGTAGTTCTCTCCAAACACGACATCCCCACTCCTCAGGAGTGTCTCATGAACATGAAGCGTCTTCCATTCCTCCTGCTGGCCCTGACCCTCGCTCTCCCGTCGGCGCTCCAGGCCCAGCAAATCCCATCCCCTGAAGAATTCTTTGGTTTTCAGATGGGGGCAGATCGCCAGCTCGCCCGCTGGGACAAGCTGGTGGAGTACTACGAGCTCCTCGGCGAGCGGAGTCCCCGGCTCGAGGTGGTGAACATGGGGCCCAGCACGTGGGGGAACCCCTTCCTGGCCCTCTTCATCTCGTCCCCGGAGAACCTGTCTCGCCTCGAGGAGCTGCGGCAGTTGAATGCCACCTTGAGCGACCCCCGGGGCGCCACGGAGGCGGAGATCGACCGGGCCGTGGCCAACGGACGGGCGGTGGTGGTGCAGTCCATGGGGCTTCACTCCACCGAGGTGGGCGCGAGCCAGATGGCGGCGGAGCTGACCTACGACATGGTGACCCGGGACGACGGCGAGATGCTGCGCATCCTGGACAACACCATCGCCATCATGATCCCCTCCTTCAATCCCGACGGCGAGATCATGGTCACCGACTGGTACAACCGGTGGGTGGGCACGGAGTACGAGGCCACGGGCATGCCGTGGCTCTATCACCCCTACATCGGCCACGACAACAACCGTGACGCGTTCATGACGAACACGGTGGAGTCCCAGTACGGGGCGAAGATCATGTTCCGGGACTGGGTTCCCCAGGCCTACATCGACCACCACCAAATGGGAGCCTACGGCGCCCGCATCTACGTGCCCCCCTACGCCGAACCCATCCGCCCCGAGGGCGATCCGCTGGTGTGGCGGGAGATGAGCTGGTACGGCGCACACATTGCCTATAAAGAGGAAGAGGCGGGCAAGTCCGGCGTCGTGAACGCAGCCATCTACTCGGGCTGGGGCCACTTCGGCTTCCACTGGATCACCCCGTTCCACAACATCGCGGGGATGCTCACCGAGTCGGCCAGTGCCCGGTTGGCTACCCCGTTGTTCTTGCATCCGGATCAGCTGAGCGGTTCCCGCCGCGGCCTCCCGGAGTACGAGGAACAAACCACCTTCCCCAACCCGTGGCCCGGCGGCTGGTGGCGCGTGCGAGACATCGTGGAGATGCAAAAGATCTCGGCCATCGCGGCGCTCGACATCGCCGCCCGGAACCGGGAGACGGTCCTCTACAACGCGTATCTCAAGGCCTCGCGGCAAACCGAGCGCGGGTTGAACGGCAAGCCGGCGGCGTTCGTGATCCCCGCCGACCAGCACGATCCCCTCACCATGACGAAGATGGTGAACAAGCTCCTGGGTCAGGGCATCGAGGTGCAGCGGGCCACTCGGGACTTCACCCACGAGGGCCGGGTGTATGGCGCCGGCACGTACGTGGTGACCATGGCCCAGCCCAAACGGGGCTTGATCCGCTGGCTCCTGGGGCAGACCTACTATCCCGACAATTCGTACACGCGAAACCGTGACGGCACGCCGATCCGGCCGTACGACATGTCCACGGACAACATGTCAGAGTTCATGGGCGTACGGGTGGATCCGGTGGACGAGGCGGTGAGCACGCCCCTCACCATCGTGAGTGACCTGGTGGCGCCCGCTGGACAGGTGACGCCAGGGGCGTTCGGCTACGTGCTCGACGGCCGCCTCAACGACAGCTTCAAGGCGGTGAACCAGCTGCTCGGCCGGGACGCGAACGTAGCGCGGGTGGACCGGGCCCAGGGCGACTATCGCCCCGGCGACTTCATCGTGGCCCAGAACGCGCCACAGGATCTCGTCAACGACGTGGCCCGTGAAACGGGTGTGAACTTCAATGCAGCCAACAGCGACGCCGGCGGCGTGAGCCATCGCCTCAGGCAACAGCGCATCGGACTGTTCCAGCGGTACCGGGGCGGCAACATGGACGAGGGTTGGACCCGGTTGATGCTGGAGATGTTCGCCTTCCCCTACGACACACTGATGGACCCCAGGATCAGGCAGGGCGACCTGAACGACGACTACGACGTGATCGTGCTGCCGGCGGACGGCGTGGCCGGCATGACCGGCGAACGGAGTGAGGGCGGCGGTGGCCGCGGCGGCGGCGATCCGTCATCGATTCCCCCCGAGTATCGCAGCGGCTTCGGGCAAGAGGGAACGGACGCGCTGGAGGAGTTCGTGGAAAACGGCGGTACACTGGTGACGTTCGCCCAGGCGGGGAGCTTCGCCATCGAGAAGTTCGGGTTGCCGGTGCGGAACGTGCTGGCCGGTCTCTCCTCCACGGAGTTCTGGTCGCCGGGCTCGACCCTCAAGGTGACGGTGGACAACACGAACCCCCTGGCGTACGGGATGCCTGAAGACGCGCTGGCGACGGTGCTGGCCCAGAACCAGGTGTATCGGATCAATCCCAGCGACCGGAACCATCGCATCGAGCGGATCGTGACGTTCGTGGACCGGAACATTCTTCAGAGCGGATGGCTCCTGGGCGAAGACGTGATCGCCGAGAAGGCGGCCATGGTGTCGGTGGGGCACGGTGAAGGCACGGTGGTGCTCATCGGCTTCCGGGCGCAGCACCGGGCCCAGACCCATGGCACGTTCAAGTTGGTGTTCAACACGCTGCTGAATGGACCCGAGCCGTCGGAAGACGTGGCGACGGGCGGGCAGTGATCTTCGAAAGGAAAATCATGAGATCGTATGCGCCGGCAGTGCTGGCAATAGGATTGTTGACCATAGCCGCACCAACGCACGCACAGCAGATGACCGCCGCCGACTATGCTCGCGCCGAGCAAATGCTGTCATGGAATGCCACGCAACTCGTTACGGGGATGAACGTGGCCCCACGGTGGCTGTCCGGCGATCGGTTTTGGTACCGCAACCGCGTGCGCGACGGCCACGAGTTCGTCCTCGTGGATCCAGTCCGTGCCACGCGGCGCCCGGTGTTCGACCACGCCCGCCTCGCCGCCGCGCTGTCGGTGGCGGCAGACACGAGCTACGTGCCCCACAAGTTGCCGTTCCGGGAGTTCGACTTCGCCGGTGACGCGTCCATCCAATTCCACCTGGCAGACTCGGTGCGGTGGACCTGCGACATCCTGGCGTACCTGTGCATGGGACCCGACTCCATTCCCCGCCCGCCCCGGGACGAGACCGAATCGCCGGACGGGCAGTGGGTGTCGTTCCAGCGGGACGAGAACCTGTGGATCCGCCCCACCGCGGGCGGCGACGAGATCCAACTCAGCCAGGACGGCGAACCCGATTACGGTTACGCGGTAATTGCCGAACAGTGTTGCCAGGAGATCACCACGCGCCGCGCGAGCACGAAGCGGCCGCCCACGGTCGCGTGGTCGCCGGACTCCCGGCGAATTGCTACACACAAGCTCGACGAGCGCGACGTGGGCATGTTCCACCTGCTCGAGACCCAAACCGGACGCCCCAAGCTTCACTCGTACCGCTACGCCCTCCCCGGCGACAGCGTGATTCCCACGTTCGACATGTACGTGTTCGACGTGGAAAGCCGTTCCGGCGTGCAGTTCGATCAAGAGCCGCTGATTGGAGATTTCGCGATTCCCGATACCACGTGGAGCCAAGTCGAGTGGAGCTCGGACGGCACGAGGTTGTTCTACACGCGGCGCTCCCGGGATTTCAAGGAGCTGGAATTGATGGTGGGAGATGCGTCCACCGGCGCCACGCGGACGATTCTCACCGAGCACGGCCCGACGCTCCGGGAAATGGCCCCGATGATCGGGAGTCGGAACTGGCGGGTCGTGGGCGACGGACGGGAGATCGTGTGGTACTCGGAGCGGGACGGGTGGGGGCACCTGTACCTGGTAAACACAGAGACCGGGGCGATCGTCAATCAGATCACCTCGGGTCCGTGGCTGGTGTTCGACGTGCTCCGGATCGATGAATCGTCACGGCGGATCTACTTCACGGCCGTGGGCCGGGAGGCCGATCGCGATCCCTATTATCGCCACGTCTACAGCGCCGGCCTCGACGGGTCGGGCATCACCCTCCTCACGCCGGAGGACGCCGATCACACCGTTATAGCCTCGCCGAGCGGGAGATTCTTCGTCGACTCGTACTCGCGGCGCGATCAGAGCCCGGTGACCGTCGTGCGGGACTCGAGGGGCCGTGTGATGCAAACCGTGGAGACCGCGGACATCTCGGACCTCCTCGCGACGGGTTGGCAGCCGCCAACTCCGTTCCGGGTGAAGGGGAGAGACGGCGTCACCGATGTGTACGGCTACCTCTACTTCCCCACCGACATGGACCCGGAGAAGCAGTACCCGGTGGTGGACTACGTGTATCCCGGTCCCCAAGTCGGGCCCGTCGGGTTGCGCGGCTTTTCGCTGGGAGGCTGGGCGGGTGAGCACGCCCTCCCGGAACTGGGATTCATTGTCTTCGTCATCGATGCCTTGGGGACGCCGGTTCGATCCAAGGCGTTCCACGACGGCTACTACGGCAACATGGGCGACAACGGGATTCCCGATCACATCGCCGCCATGCGGCATCTGGCGCGCGTCTATCCCCAGATGGATCTCAACCGGGTGGGGATCTTCGGCCATTCGGGCGGCGGCTTTGCATCAACGGACGCGCTTTTGCGCTACCCAGACTTCTTCAAGGTGGCCGTATCCGGCGCCGGCAACCACGACAATCGCGGTTACCTCTTCGCCTGGGCAGAGCGATATCAGGGACTGCTGGTCCGCGACAGTGTGCGCGGTGGAGACAATTACGACTCCCAGGCCAATCAGAACCTGGCCGCAAACCTGGAGGGGAAGCTGTTGCTGTCGTACGGGAGCCTCGACGACAACGTGCACCCAAACAACACGCTGCTCGTGGTGCAGGCGCTAATTGCCAACAACAAGGACTTCGACCTCTTCGTGATGCCCAACCGCAATCACGGGCATGCCGGAGAGCCGTACTCGATACGGCGGACGTGGGATTATTTCGTGGAGCACTTGTTGGGGATGAAGCCACCCCACGAGTACGAGATTTCGCCGCCGCCGGTGAACTGACGCCAGTGAGGTTGTGATGCGCACGCGAATGCTGACTCTGATTGCGATTCCGCTCCTGATACAGGGATGCGGAGGCCTCGATGGCGACGTCACCTTGGCCACCATCCCCAACACCGAGGTCCGATACCTCCAGTCGAGCTTCGTGGACCAGGAGTTTCGGATCTACGTGGGGTATCCCTCTGGCCATGTGGAGTCGGATGATCCAGATGTCCCCGCTCCGACCTACCCCGTCCTCTACGTCCTCGATGCGAACCTGGCGTTCGCCATGGCCACCGAGCTGATGCGGTTGATGCAGCTCGGGTCCGACGTGCCGCCGCTCCTGCTGGTGGGCATCGGCTATCCGGTGGGTGGATACGAGGAGACGATGAACCTCCGGACACGGGACTACACGCCGACGTACGATCAGAGGTACGTGGACTTCTCCAAGTCCATGACGGGAGACGACAACGTGACGTCGGGAGGCGCTGAGGCGTTCCTCGGGTTCATTCGCGACGAGCTGAAGCCGTTCATCGAGGACAACTATCCCGCCGACCCCGGTGACGCGACCCTCTTCGGCGACTCATTCGGCGGGCTCTTTGCTACGTACACCCTGTTCCATGACCCGGACACGTTCCAGCGCTACATTGTCGGGAGCCCGTCCCTCTGGTGGAACGACAAGGTGAGCTTGGAGTTCGAGGCGCGGTATGCGGAGACGCACGACGATTTGGACGCCAGGGTTTTCATCGCCGCCGGCGGCCTCGAGAATGCCGAGGAGATCGCCAAGCAGATGGCCACGTTTCCCGAGCCCATTCGCCGCGCCAACGAAGCGTTCGTAGCGTCGATGGGCACTCCACAGATGGTGGAACTGATCGAGCCTTTCGTGGAGACCCTCCGGAGTCGCGGCTACCCCGGTCTCGAGTTGGATACCCACATCTTCCCCCGGGAGACGCACACGTCAGTTCCTGCCTCCACATTCACCCGGGGGTTGCGGGTGCTTTTTGGTGGCTATGGGGCGAAGTGACGGCGTGAAGAGGGTTGGTTGGGCAGTCGGTGTTCTGTTCGCAGGCCATGAAACTCAGCGCTTCGGTGTCAAGCGTGACGGCCAAGGGGACTGGTTCAATGTGGAACCCGAACTGATCGAGGGGGGTACTCCACGAGAGGCACGAAGACAGATAACGCCGTTGGTGCGGACTCCCCTCCAGCAGTACAACGGCAACCGGACATTCCTCTTTGATTTCGGCGCCATCAACGTCAACTGAGGCGGAAACCGGTGGTACTTGGCAACCGCAGGTAGCGATGACCAGACATAAGATCTTCTCGATCCGAGGTGCACTCGTCGCGGCAGTGGTCGTGGCGTCCGGGAGCTGCAGCGGTACGCTGGGTCCCGAGGACCTCGCCCGTATTGAAGTCGCCCAGGGAAACAACCAGGAAGCACCCGCCGGCACCGTGGTTCCGATACCACCCGCCGTGCGGGCGCTCTCGGACGACGGAACACCGATCCCCGGGGTCGTCGTCACCTTTGTCGTCACCGGCGGTGACGGCACGCTCGCCGGCGCCGAGGCAACGAGCAACGCCGAGGGGATCGCGGCCGTCACGGGCTGGACCCTGGGCCAGGAGGTGGGGCAGAACGTGCTGAACGCGACGGCACCGGGAGCGGCCGAGCGGGCCGTGTTCATTGCACGGGGTGTGGTGGGACCCGCCGGCATCGTGGAGAAGCTACTGGGCGACGGCCAGTCCGTCACGGCAGGCCTCTCGGTTCCGGACGCGCCCACCGTGCGCGTCACCGACCAGTTCGGCAACGCGTTACCAGAGGTGGAAGTCACGTTCACGGTGGCGAGCGGCGGCGGATCGGTGGGCGCGGAGACGGCGACAACCGACGCCGACGGCGAAGCCGATGCGGGGAGCTGGACCCTGGGAGGGGCACCGGGCTCCAACACCCTCACCGCGACGTCGGGCGACGCGACCGCGACCTTCGAGGCCACCGGGTTACCGGGGCCCGTTGCGCTGGCGGTCGCTGCCGGCGACGGGCAGACTGCCACGGTGGGCACGGCGGTACCAGCGCAACCCCAAGTGCTCGTCACCGACGGCCTCGGCCTACCGGTGGCGGACGTGCCGGTCGCCTTCGCCGTTACCGGCGGAGGCGGTACCATCGGCGCCGAATTGGTGAACACGGACGCCGGTGGGCTCGCCGGCGTCGAGTGGACGGTGGGCACCGGCACCGGCACCAACACACTGATGGCGTCGTCGGAGGGGCTGGGAGCGGTCTCGTTCACGGCGCAAGGGACGCCGGATGTTCCGGCCTCACTGCAGGCCGCCAGCGGCGACAACCAGTTTGGCGAGGTTGGTGAGCCGCTGTTCCTGGCGCCCGCCGTCCTCGTGCAGGATCAATTCGACAATCCGGTGCCGGGAGTGTCCGTGGCGTTCGCCGTCACGGGGGGCGCCGGCCTGATCACGGGATCGCCGGCCGTCTCCGATGGCGCGGGGATCGCCACGGCCGGAACGTGGACGCTCGGTCCGACGGAAGGAGCGAACAGCGTGGACGCCGTCGTGTCCGGTCTCACTCCGCTGGTGTTCAGTGCAACCGGACTCGCGGCGGTATACAACATCGAAATCGTGCGACTCGGTGGCGGCGGACCCGCCATCGCGCAGGCCCTCGACGACGCTGCCCGCCGCTGGGAGCAGATCGTTGTCGGTGATTTGCCGGACGTCTCGTTCGCGGCAAGTCCGGTGGACTCGGCGGCGTGCGGCGTGCGGCACCCGGGCTTCAACGACGTCGTCGACGACGTGCGCATCTTCGTCCAGCTCGAAGAGATCGACGGCCCGGGAAACGTCCTGGGATCTGCCGGGACCTGTTTCGTTCGCGACCCGGAACTGCTGACCGTCGTCGGACAGATGCGATTCGATACCGACGATCTCCCGCGGCTCGCGGACGATGGCCGACTCACGGACGTCGTCATTCACGAAATCGGTCATGTGCTCGGCATCGGGACCCTGTGGGAAGACTTCGGATTCTTGGTCAACCCGTCGCTGCCGAGTAACGAGGGCGCCGACACCCATTTCAGTGGGCCCCGCGCCATCGTTGCCTTCGACGCAGTCGGCGGATCCAGCTTCTCAGCGGGATCCAAGGTGCCCGTGGAAAACTCACAGGGCGGATCCGGAACGCGGGATTCACACTGGCGGGAGTCGGTGTTCGAGATGGAGTCGATGACGGGATTCGTGGACGA
Source organism: Gemmatimonadota bacterium (assembly GCA_039589615.1). Taxonomy (GTDB): domain Bacteria; phylum Gemmatimonadota; class Gemmatimonadetes; order Gemmatimonadales; family GWC2-71-9; genus B3T1B10. The sequence goes on along the minus strand of JBDHHA010000121.1, from coordinate 3,859 downwards.
GGTCAACCCGTTGAGCGTGGTGACCATCGAGTCCCTCGGCGATCTGGGATACCTCGTCAATGCCGACGCCGCGGACACCTATACGCTACCGGGTACGGCGGTTCCCGCACGGACCGGTGCCCGGCGCGACTCCGGCATACAACTCGTGAACGACGTCCGTCGCGGGACCATCTACCTCGTAGAGCGGGACGGCACAATCACCGGGGTCATTCGCCGTTGAGGTCCCGAGGCGCAACCGCCGTTCGCGGGCTCCCCACCGCCGTGGTGGCGATGCTGGCCGTAGCGTGCGCGAACCGCGCGCAACGTACCGATCCCCCACCCTGCGCGCCGTTCGAGGGCACGCCGGCGCTGGATGCGGCGGCGATCGCACGCCTGTCCGGAGACTTTCTCCTCACCCTCGTCGCCACGACCGGGACGCAAAGCGGACACGCCGCTCGTGGCACCACCACCTTGTTCGACAATCCCGATCGGCTCCGTCCCCTCACCGGCATCGGCGGGAGGCCCATGCCCGGCGTGACCGTGCCGTTTTACGGAACCGCAGACATCGACGTGACGGAGGTTGGTGCCCTGCCACTGGGAACGACCATCTCCGACGATCCGCTGCAGCCCGGTGTACTCGTCGTGCAAGACAGCTCGGACGACCCCACGACCGCCCGCTCCCTCGTCATGCGATTGGGGACCGACGTCAACCGCCGGGGCACCGTGCCGTTCGACGGCGGATACACGGTTCTCCGCGTGCGACATGTGTCTCCGGACTCGATCCTGGGCACATGGGCGAGCGGCACCGTGACGGAGGTTGCGGCGGGCTTTTTCTGCGCCGTGCGCCCGAACCAGTAGGCCGGCGGCCTACTCCTCGAGCGCCCGATAGACCAGGCGCTTGAACACGTCGTAGAACGTCACATCCCGGTTGGGAAGGATCTGCATCATGATCACGCCGATCAGATCCTCCGCCGGATCGACCCAGAACGACGTTCCTGCAATCCCGCTCCAGCCGTACTCGCCGATCGTCCCCGGCGCATCGGGCGTGCCGGGCACCTGCCGCACGGCAAACCCCAATCCGAATCCCAGGTCCAACCCGGGGATGTCCCCCAGCCGGTCGGTGGTCATGAGCTCCACGGTCTCCGGCTCGAGGATCCGAACACCCTCCAGCTCGCCGCCGTTCAACAACATCTGGGCGAAGCGGACGTAATCCTCGGCGGACGACACGAGCCCGCCACCGCCGGATACCATCACCGGGCGTGACAGGTACCGGGTGGAGTCGCCGGGAACGAGGTCACGACCTTCGTCGTGGCCGTACATCCGCGCGAAGCGTGAGCGGCGTGACTCGTCTACGTAGAAGCGCGTGTCGTCCATTCGCAGCGGGCCCAAGATGCGCTCGTCGAGAAACTGATCCAGCGGCATGCCCGAGATCGATTCCACGAGCGCTCCCAAGACGTCGGTGGAGACGCTGTAGTTCCAGCGTGTGCCCGGCTCGTACATCAAGGGCAGATCACCGAGCCGGTCGAGGAACGCTTCGGTGGGCTCGCTCCCCCTGAGCGGGCGCGCCTCCCGATACAGGCGATCCACCGGCGTGTCGGTGAACGAGCCGTAGGTGAATCCCGACGTGTGGCGCAGCAAATCTTCGATCGTGACAGCAGGGGCGGGACGCGTGACAGTCTCGTCATTGCCGTCGCGCCACAATGCCACCTCGAGATCCTGAAGCTGGGGAAGATACCGCCCTACGGGATCGCTGATGCGGAAATGTCCCTCCTCGGCGAGGATCATCGTGGCGACGCTCGTGATCGGCTTGGTCATCGAGTAGATGCGGAAGAGATCGTCTCCGTCCATCGGATCGCGGCGTGCGACGTCGCGATACCCCCACGTTTCGTAGAACGCCACGCGACCGTGCCGCGCCACCAACCCCACCGCCCCGGCAATCCTACCGTCGGCCACGTAGTCTTCGAACGCCTCACTGAGTTGCCTGAGCCGGGAATCGGACAGCCCGACCGACGCCGGGTCGGCGGTGGGAAGCCCCTGCGCGGCGAGGGATGCGGTGAGGACGAGCTGGGCGGTGAGTGTGCCCAACAGGCGTCTGAGCGGCATGAACATCCTCCAAAAAGTACGATGTAATCTACTAGCCGAAGGATAAGGTAGGGCGATCGAAGATTGAAGAACCACCCACTTGCGGCCGGTTGCGGGGTGACAGATCTTCACGAACGCCGCGTTCACTCATGCAGATGGAGACGAATCCCGGAGTCATGCGACGGATTTCTTGGCTGGTATTCGGCGGTCTCTTCACCGTGGTGCTGGTGACTACGGCTGCGACCTCTGTCGTGAGCGAACGCAAGCTCCGGCGCACCTACGACATCGCCGCCTCCGGCATCGCACCAACGACCGATTCGCTCTCCGTGCTCCGCGGGAGTCTCCTCGCGCGGGATCTCGACTGCGACGGATGCCACGGGGAAGACTTTTCCGGCGCGGTGTCGTTCGCGGCCTTCGGCGTAGGACAGGTGATCGCGCCAAACCTGACGGTCGCCGGGGACCTCACGGACGCACAGTGGGAACTCGCCATCCGCTTCGGCCTCAAGCGTAACGGCGAGGGCATGATCGGTATGCCATCGCGGTCATACTACTACCTCACCGATGCCGACGTTGCCGCGCTCATCGGCTACTTCCGGAATCTCGAGCCGGTGGCGGACGCACTGCCAGAGACGAGGTTGGGCCCGTTGGGTCGGCTCGGCCTGGCGCTGGGCTGGTTCGATGTGGAGCCCGAATTGGTCGACCGGGATCTTCCACGGGATGCCAGTGCAGCGGCGCCGCCCGAGGCGTACGGCAAGTACGTCGGGATGACGAATTGTGGAGCCTGTCATGGTACCGGCGGGGGACAGGCCGCGGAGGGTTCGTCCAATCGACTCATTCCAGAATCCTATTCCGATGACGAGCTCCTTCTGTTCCTGCGCTCCGCCGCACAGGCCATGCGGTGGGTACATCGGTTCACCGAAACCGGAGGATGGCGGTGAAGGCAATCAGTAGTCTCACATGTTCTCTAGTGACCCTTGCGATCCTGGTATGTTGGACCGCGCCGGCGGCATCTCAGACGACAGGCGTCACCCAACTCAGTTGGCTTTCAGGTTGTTGGGCGTCCGAGTCCTCCAGGGGGATTACCGAAGAGCAATGGATGATGCCCCGGAGCGGCAGCATGCTCGGGATGGCCAGGACGATCCGCGGTGATTCCCTCAGCGGGTACGAGCTGGTGGTCATTCGCCAAGTGGGAGACGCGATCCACTACGTGGCGCATCCCGTGGGGCAGCCCACGGCCGTGTTTCTGCTGAAGGAAGCGAGCGATACATCCGTCGTCTTCGAGAACCCCGAGCACGATTTCCCGCAGCGCATCGGCTACGCGCTGCAACAAAGGGAATCTCTCCTGGCGTGGATCGAGGGTACTGAAAACGGGGAAATGCGACGCGTAGAATTCCCCTACCGGCGGACGGCGTGTCTCCGATGAAGAAACTGGTGTTCGTGACGGGGATCGTATCGCTGTTCTTTCTCTTTGCGAGCACGGTGAAGATCTTTGGCCGGCCACAGGCGATGTTCGAGTACCAACTGGAGCACTACTTCATCGCCTACGGACTGACCAGGCAGATCATGTTCCTGGTCGGGCTGGCCGAACTGTGCGGCGCCGTCACCATCTGGTATCACCGCACCCACTGGATCGGTCTGATGGGCGCCGCGTTGCTGGTGGTAGTTACCACAGGCGCCATCGTGTTTCACCTGCGCTTCGACACCGTGCGGGAGGCGATCCCCGCCATCGTGATGCTCGTGCTATCCGGCTACGTCCTGCTCTTCTCCGGTCGCGACCAGCTCAATGCCCGGGGGCGAA
>JBDHHA010000120.1:0-14930 GCA_039589615.1 Gemmatimonadota bacterium | reverse complement strand
CTCTACGGCTTCGACTACGAGGTCGTGGACGCCCAGGGCAACCTCCTGCCGTCGAACATCGTGCACCACTTCAACATCATCGATCCGGACAACCGCGAACTGTTTCTCCCGATCTCGCGGCGCCTGATGGCGGCGGGGAGTGAAACGGGCGGACAGTCGATGCCGTGGATGCTCATGGGCCTGCCGGTGACGGAGGGGCAGCGCATGGTCGTCTCCGTCATGCTCCACAATCCGACGGGGGTCGAGCACCTCGGCGCCGCCTTGCGGATCCGACTCAAGTACGTGAAGACGGGACGGCCCTGGCCGTTCTTCAAGGTGTATCCCTACCAGCTCGACGTGGCGTTCCCGGCGGGAGACAAGTCCTTCGATCTGCCGCCCGGTGAGTCCTTCCGCTCCTACGATGCGAGTCCCGCCATCGCCGGGCGCTTGATGGTCATGGGATCACACCTCCACGAGAACGCCACGAAGATCGTGTTCGAGGACATCACCGAAAGCAAAGTCATCTGGGAAGGATTCCCCGTCGAAGAGGACGGGCAACTCACCGGCGTCACCATGGGCCGGTTCTACAGGAAGTTCGGCGTGAGGATATTCCCCGATCACACCTACCGGGTCACCGTGCACTACAACAACCCCACCGACCAGATCATTCCCGAAGGCGGGATGGGTGTGGTGGCCGGCGTGTTCATGCCCTCGGGGGACGCAGAATGGCCCGCCGCCGATACGGCTGACCCCCTCTACGCCTTGGACCGGGACCACTACATGCGGGCGGTGCGGGGCAAGTACGACGCCATCAAGGACGGCGGCGGTATGGTGATGGAGAAGGAACACGAGCACACCGAGGCGACGGCCCATCGCCACTAACAACGCACCGCTCGAGCCCAGTCGCTAGATCTCCTCGAACTCCGCGGTGAAATGCCGCAGAAACGGCGGGCTGTTCGTCATCCGAAGCCCTTTGAATTCGCCGCAGTGCTCGTATAGCTCGGCGCACGCCTCCACAACGTAATCCACGTGGCTCTGGGTGTAGACCCGCCGCGGCAGGGCGAGGCGCACCAACTCCATGTCGGGCGGCGCGCCGGCGCCGCCGAACATGACGCTGCCGATCTCCACGGCCCGGATCCCCGCATGGCGGTACAGCGCACACACCAGCGCTTGTCCGGGGAATTCGGCGGGCGGGATGTGGGGACAGAGGTGCCCCGCATCGACGTAGATGGCGTGCCCACCGGGGGGCTCGACGATCTGGTAGCCGATCTGCAGGAGCCGCTCGCCCAGGTACTCGATGGAGCGGATGCGGTAGGCGAGGTAATCCTCGTGGACCACCTCCTCAAATCCCTGCGCCATCGCTTCCAGGTCGCGTCCCGCCAGCCCGCCGTAGGTCACGAAGCCCTCGGTCAGGATGAGGAGCGCATCGGCTCGCTCGACCAGCTCCCGATCCCGCAGCAGCAACACCCCCCCGATGTTGACGAGGCCGTCCTTCTTCGCGCTGATCGTGGCCCCATCGGCCAGGTCGAACATGTCCCGCACAATTTCCCGGACCGTTCGGTGCTGCTGTCCGGGCTCACGCAGCTTGATGAAGTAGGCGTTCTCGGCAAAGCGGCAGGCATCCAAGAACATCGGAATGTCGTATCGATCGCAGACTGCACGCACCGCCCGGAGGTTCTCCAGGCTCACGGGCTGTCCGCCCCCGGAGTTGTTGGTCACGGTGACCATGCAGAGAGGAACGTTGTCCCGGCCGACTCGCTCGATGAGCTCGACGAGCTTGTCCACGTCCATGTTACCCTTGAACGGATACCGGCCCGTGGCGTGCTTCCCCTCCTCGACCACCAGATCGACGGCCTCCGCCTGGGAATGCTCGATGTTGGCCCGGGTCGTGTCGAAGTGAGTGTTGTTGGGAACGACCTTGCCGGCACCGCCCATCAGCTCGAAGAGAATCCGCTCGCTGGCCCGACCCTGGTGGGTGGGCAGAATGTGCTCGAATCCCGTGAGCTCTTGCATCCGATCCCGGAAGCGGTAAAAGCTCTCGGCCCCGGCGTACGATTCGTCCCCACGCATCAGGCCGGCCCACTGGAGACTGCTCATCGCCCCGGTGCCGCTATCGGTCAACAGGTCGATCAGCACGTCGGCGGCGTGGACGTCGAAAACGTTGAAGTGGGCGGCCCGGAGGATTCCCTCCCGCTCCACCCTGGTCGTCATGCGCAGCGGTTCGACGACCTTGATCCGGAAGGGTTCGATGATGGTCTTCATGGTAAGGGAAGAGTACCCCCAACGACCCTTCCCCACCAAGACCCGGCGTCAGGCTCCGGCAGCCACCGGATGGGTGTTCGTGTGGTTCGCCCGCGGGAAGGCGCGCCACAACCACACCACCACGAGCGCCAGCGCCGCCGCTCGAATGGCCACCGTGGCGGCCCCTTGGATTGCAAACGCCGTCGTGATCGTATCGGCCGCAAACCAGTAGTACAGTCCGGCAGCCACCGCGGCGACGAGTACCATGGCCCGGGCGGCACTGAGCCGGAACAGCCACACCACTGCCGCCACCGCGAGGTAGCTTCCCAATAGCCACACGGCGATGTGCAGGTACACGGAGCCGGCGCTGGCGAGGGAGCCGTCCTGGGTCGTGTAATACCCTACCACGAACCCGGGGAAGGCAGCCGCGAACACGCCGTAGCCCGTGGTGAGCCAGGCGTTCGAGCGCCGCGCGCTCCCCAACGTCTGGGCGATGGATTTGCCGGGGTTGAGGTCGATGCATCCGCGAGCGGTGCACATCGTGCAAGGGAGGCAGCGGGGGTTACTGACTCGAATCAACGGATGCTGCCCGTACAACCGCTCCACCGGCAGAACGGGACAGATGGAATTACAGAACCCCGCCTTGAGCTGGAAGAATCCCCCCAATACCAAGGCGAGCAGCGCGACCGCGACGATCGTGACCGCCAAGACAACGCCATCCGCGTTGAAGAGGAACCTGCGGGCCGACACCATCACCACGAATAACACGATGCCGATCATACCCGCCCCCGGTAGGACCTTCTCCGTGAGCGTGCGGTGCACCGCCGATCGGTTCGTCAGCGTGTTGAGGGTCGCCAGGGGACACACGTTCCGCCAAATCGCCGGGCTGACCAGCAAGGACGCCGGCACGAGTGGGATGAGGATGTTCCACAACACATCGAGGGCGAGATCGGGTTGTGCAAGCAACCCGGCAAGCAGGATCACCGTGGCAAGGACACCCACCCATTGGGCCGTGCGCCAAAGCCCTGTTCCAGCGGGCACCGGGGGTGGTGGCATGGACGCTGCAGTCATGCTCCCTCCTCGTTCCTCTGTGAGGTGTATTACTTTCGCGTGTAAATCGTCTTGAACTGCATCAGCACAATGAGCTGGCAGTCTTCACAATCGTTCTCGAGTTCTTCCTGCCGCACCGGCTCGGCGCGGACCTCGTATCCCAGTTCCTCGTAGAGATCGATCACCTCCGTCGCCCGTCTCCCATCGGTGACGAAACGCCGCTCCCACCCTTCGGCGACCAATGCCGGATCGGCAGTGAGCTCCGCTTCCGAGAGAACACGTCTCGCCTCCTCCTCGACCATGCGGCTGAGTGGCCACGTCACGTCTCCTTCGGCCGGCTTCATCAGGCCGGCTGAACCTCGGCGCCCGACTCCTCCAGTTTCCGCAAGCGACGCTGGCCGAGGAGCGCAGCGCCAAACGCCGCCGTGAACTGTACCAGATCTCCCGGCGGGACGTTCACCTCGGCCGCAAGTTGCTCCCGCACCACTTGCGCCATGCGCTCGAACCGTAGAATACCGCCGATGAGTGTGAACTCGGGCTCCATCCGCACACGCTTCATCAACTGCACCGATCGACCCACGAGGGACACGATCGCGCCGTGCATGATGTCGGCCGGGGCCATGCCCTCGGAGAGATGGTTGATGACTTCGGACTCGGCGAACACGGCGCAGACCCCGGAGATGGACACGCTGTGCTTGGATGTCGACACCAAAGGACCGATCTCTTCGGTGGAGTATCCCATGTATCGAGCCGTCTTCTCGAGAAAAGCGCCGGTTCCCGCGGCGCATTTGTCGTTGAGACGGAACGACTTCACCTTGGCGTTGTCCTCCAGCCGGCTCGCCTTCATCGTCTGCCCGCCGACGTCGAGAATGGTCCTGGTGTTCGGGAAGAGGAACGCCGCACCCCGAGCGCTCGCCGTCAGGTCCGTGACTTGCACGTCGCTCAGCGGCACCTGGTGACGGCCAAAACCCGTGGCGACGAGATATCCGACGTCGTCCGTCTTCAGTTTCGCCGCGTCGACGGCGCGGCTGTAGGCCCGCTCCGCGACCTCTGTCAATTTGAAGCCCGTGGGCTCCATGGCCCGACCCAGGATCTCCTGGTCGCTGTTGACGACGACGGCCTTCGTGTAGGTGGACCCGACGTCGATGCCCGCAGTGTATCTCATGATGCCCCCCGCGCTGCCCTGGCGGGAGCCCGACTGGCCAGGATGTGATCGAGGGCGAACAGCGCCGCACCGAGAGCCCCCATGAAGTGACTCTCCTCGCTCACGTTGACCTCGAGCCCCAACCGTTCATTCAGCGTTTGGATCATGGCCACGTTCCGGGCCACCCCTCCGGTGAATGTCACCTCGTCCTCGACGCCCACACGACGCAACAGACCGGCCGAGCGCGCGGCGATGGACTGATGCACGCCGAGAAGAATGTCCTCGATCTTCTTTCCCCTTCCGAGCCAGGACAGCACTTCCGATTCGGCAAACACCGTGCAGGTGGTGGAGATCTTCACGGGCCGTTCACCGCGGAGTGCGGTGGAACCGAGCTCCGGAAGCGGGATGTCCAGGGCGCTGGACGCCGCCCCCAGGAACCGGCCCGTTCCGGCGGCGCACTTGTCGTTCATGCAGAAATCCACGATCTCGCCGCTGGGAGCGACCCGGATCGCCTTGGTGTCCTGGCCTCCCATGTCAACAACCGTTCGGGTGCTGGGAAACATGTGGACGGCGCCGCGGCCGTGGCAGCTGATTTCCGTGACCTGTGTGTTGCCGAATGTCACCCGGTAGCGACCATATCCGGTGCCAATGACGTACTCGACCTCCTCTTCCCGGAGGTCGCCGTCCCCGAGGGATTCCTGAAAGGCGTTTTCCGCAGCCGCCACGACGTTGGCACCGGTGTCGGTGAGCGCCCTCCCGACGATCTCCTTCGCCTCGTCGATGATGACGGCTTTGGTTTGTGTGGAACCCACGTCCACGCCCGCTGCATAGGCCATGGCTATCCCTTCTCAATCATGACTGGTTCAGGGCCGCGTGTTGCTTCCGGGTCGCCAGGCCTTCGAAGAACGCGTCGACTCTGTTCTTGAGCTGCGCTTCGGACACCACGCGTTTGTCCATCATGTCCGACTCGATGAACAGGCTGGCCACGTCCTCATCTTCCATCAGTCTGCGGCGACTGTCCGCCAATCCCGTCGACACCGTGCGGCAGCTCTTGATGGGGTGATACACCACTCCATCGGCAGCAAAGGTATCGACCATGTTCGCGAGGATATCTGACTGGAAAAACATGCTGTCCATCGCATCGCGCACGCTCACCAGCACGCCGTGTGCGAGACTCTCGATGGGGTTGTCGAGGTCGTACTCGAAGCCGAGATTCGAACCGCCCGAAGCAAACCAGAGATAGGTGGAGTTGACGAACGTGCCTCCCCACTCGGTGAACAGCTCGTTGAAGCGGCGGAAGATGGGGTAGCACGGCACGCCCACGAAGAGGAGGCGGTACTGCTCATCGGTCAGCGTGCCGATGCCGTTCGCTGCTTTGTACTCCATTTCCTCCACGAGTTCCTCGAAGTACGTGGCGCCGGCCTCCAAACCACGGAAGCCGTTCGCAACCCCCAAGAAGATCGTGCCATCGGATAGGGCGCTGAACACGGACGGCCGGTTCTGGTTCGTCTCGAGGACCTTCTTCCAGCACCGGCTCATGGTGTTGGCGTGCCCCATGACCTCGCGCAGCCGATCGATATCGAATTTCACGCCGCTCACCTTCTCGAGCGACGGTATCAACTCCCGGATCTGGGCCTCAACGTATCGACGGTCGTTTTCGAAATCCGGGTCGCCGGGCCAGGTTTGCGCTCCCGCGGCGCGTGACCCTGGGACATCGAGGGCAAACGTGGGAACGTCGTACATCCGCTCCCAGATCTCCGCCCATTTGATGTACGTGTTGCACGCGTTGGTGTATACGGCGAGCGCCGGCTTGGGGATGCGCCCCATGGGGAGCTCGCCACCCCGTAGTTGGGTGGCGACATCCGCCTTCACATACCCACAGATATCCGGAGAGTACCCGTAGTCCTCCGCCTCGTTGAGGTATTCGTGCGCCACCCGTCGCACCGCGGTCTGGAGCGAATTGATCTCGGGAAAGACGACCGGAAAGTCAAACACGCGGAGCAGTTCGCAGAAGCTCCCCATGACGAACACATAGGCACCGCCGCGCTCCTCTCCGGCTGCGGTGGTGAGCTCCTTGAACCATTCGCGAAACAGCCGGGCACCGTCCTTATTGCCCCGGCCGACGATGGTTTCCGCGCTGCTGGTCTCCGCCATCGGGGTACCCTTTCACTCAGTCGAACAGGAGATTCTCTACAAACGTCTCGAGCTGGATCTCCAAATGATCGAAGCTGCTCATGTTCTCTTCGAATTCGCTCACGAAATAGGGGATTCCCTCCTTGTCCAGTGAGCGAGTGTACGCGACCTGCTCCTCCAACCCCGGTTCACACATCTTGGCAGCGGTCACGATAGCTGCCTGCGCCCCTGCACCCTGGATGCGCTGGAGCAACATGTTCTCCTTGGGCTTCCTCAGGTCGTGCTGTACTGGACTGTACGAAGACCTCTCGATGTATGCCTCGGCGAGATTCGAGAGAGGATCACCGTCGAGGGTCACGTCCTCCAGAATCCAGCGAAGCCCAATGAGCAAATCGTCGTCCACCACATAGCAGGACCGCCCGATGGTGCGGATGAGGTCCAGGGGCGGCTGCTCGCAGAACCCGCCTTCAAACACCACCCGGATCTTGTCCTGTTGCTTGACCGAACGGTCCTTGATCAGCGGGAGGACGGTGCGCAGCAACTCGTTATGCTCCTCCCGTGGGATCATGCCCCCCACACACGTCAGGGAGTACGCTTCGTCTGCGGAGACCAACCATGGCGTCTCCTGCTTGATGGCGTAGAGTTCGCGCAAGAGCGCACGGTTCTCGTTGAACACCCCGATCGCGCTCCGCAGATCGTCTTCGCTGACGGGATTGCCGGCAATCTCCTCGATGGATCGCTTGAGGCGCTCGTACTCGCCGTGGAGGTAGTGGGCGGCATGGCTCGAGTTGGCGTTCTGCGGCAGATAGAGGATCTGGCACGGATAGGAGAAATTGCGTCCCCAAATGCCCGCCAAGTTGCGCGCCGCGTCACAAATCGGGTGCGTGACGAACATGTCCAACTCCACCCGCTCGCTCAACACCAGCTCCAGCGAAGTCTTGAGGATGGAGCACAGGTATGACCCGAAGTGCGAATCCGCCTTCAACGGTTCAACCGGTGCTCCACGCAGCTTGAGCGGCAACATCCCGGCGGCGTGCGCGATCTCCTCCGGGAAGTAGACCTGAAAATGCCCCACGACCTTCCCACCATTCTCCCGCCACCGGCGGACCGTGGGAAAATCGGGATCCTCGATCAGCTCCCGACAGTGGTAGAGCACCTCCTCGAGCGGTTGCCCCCGCCACTCCGGAAACACGTACTGCTCGGTCATTCGTGGCTCCACGTGGGTTTGCGTTTTACCACGAATGCCTGGAGGCCTTCCACGGCGTCCTTGGTCTCCATCAACTCGGCGACGTAGACCTGCCCGGCGTGCTTCAGGGCCCCCTTCACCCGATCGTCGGATTCGGCAAGAAGCGCGTGCTTGGCGTGGCGCAAGGCCGCGGCGCTGTGCCGCGCGATCCGCTTGGCCAACGCCAACGCCTCTTCCTCTACTCGCTCATCGGGAACGACGTGTGTGGCGATGCCCGCCCTCTGGGCCGTTGCGGCATCGATGGCGTCACCCGTGAACACCAACTCCGCCGCCACGCCGGGAGGGCACAGCTCGGGAAGCAGGGCGCACGCGGCGGGCGGAAACACGCCCAGCATGATCTCCGGTTGCCCCAGGGACGCCCCTTCGCCCACCACCACGATGTCCGCCGCCGCCACCACCTCGAGCCCCGCCCCCAGACACCGTCCGCGCACTGCAGCCACAACGGGGAGGGGACATCCGCGGACAGCGCGGACGGTGTCGAGAAATTCGGAGATGAGGTCGGGGTAGTGCGGCGGGAGATGCTCGCCGACATCGGCACCCACGGAGAAGTGCTTCCCCTGCGCCGAGATCACGACGACGCGGAGGGATTTGTCGGCCTCCAGCTCCCGGAGGCCTGCAGTGAGTTGGCCCAATGCGGACCGGGTGAGGATGTTGAGGGGCGGATTGTCCAACACCAGTTGCCCGATACCATCCTCGATCGACAACGTCACAGCACGCGCTTTCATGTCCAGCTCCCAGATTTTTGGTCGTGGTGTGCCAACCCTCCAACCAGGCATCCACCAACTCGTTTCCGGACTCTGGGGCAACTAGCACCCCTCCCGCCTCTACTCACCGGGCAATGCAGTTGATGGCCCCGAGAAGACGAACACGGCAAGCTTGGGGTCCACCGGGACTATCGAGTGGGGATCTCCAGGCTGGAGGTTAATTTGAACGTGCGTTCAATTTCTTCTGTCATCTCTAAAGTTTTCATGAATTTTTCTACAAGTTATGGTGCCGAATGCCGCCAAAATGCTGGTCTGCGGCCGTCACCCCTCTCCAGGAGGCCGTCCACTTAACGGTTAGTTCACCTTTTTCTTACGGTTGCCCGTGTAGCGTGGCCGAGAGAACGCCTTCCAGGAGGTCACCATGCCGCCCCTCACCGTACTTGCCATCCTGGCCATCTTCGTGATCCTGGCGCTTTTCGTGAGCCGCATCGAAGGGCTGGCCTTCTTCGCTCCCAAGAGCACCACCCGGCTGAAGGGCGCGGCCCAGAGTTTCTGCCTGGATCAGTGCCAGACCGACGACGGGAAATGCCCCCTCGAGGTCGAGGTGCAAGACTGCCCGATGTGGCAGTTCGTGAACGCGGACTTGCGAACGGACCTCCGCATCGACCCGTTCCGCCAACTCGGCGGGGTCAAAGGCTAGGCAAATCATGGCAAAGACCTTCGACGCCATCGTCATCGGCGGCGGCATCATGGGGTGCTGCACCGCCTTCGAGCTGGCGCAGCGAGGAATTCGGGTGGCGGTTCTGGAACGAGATTCCGTCTGCACCGGCTCCACCGGCCGGTCGTCGGCGATCATCCGCCAACACTACTCCAACGAACTCACCGCCCGGATGGCCCTTTACGGGCTGCACGTCTTCGAGGAGTTCGATGCGCGCGTGGGGGGAGAGTGCGGCTTCGAGCGCACCGGCTTCATCGCGCTGGTCCCCGGCGATGACCTCGCCGGCCTCGAGTCCAACATCGCGCTCCAGCGAAGGGTGGGCATCGACGCCCAGCTGCTGTCGCCGGATGCCTTGGCGGAGTTGATGCCGGGCGTGGACACGAGCGACGTCGTGGCCGCCGCTTACGAGCCCGGCAGCGGCTACGCCGATCCCCACCTGACGACGAGCGCGTACGCCGACGCAGCGCGGCGCCTTGGTGCCGAGATCTTCCAAAACGCAGAGGTCATCGACATTCGGTTTGCCGGCGGCAAGGTAGTAGGGGTGTGCACACCCGACGATTCGTTCGACGCACCGGTGGTGGTAAACTGCGCAGGACCCTGGGGCGCCCATGTAGCCCGCCTGGCCGGCGTCGTGGCCCCCATCGACGCGTGCCGAATCCAGGTCGCCGTCTTTCGACGTCCCGAGGAGTACTCGGCTCCCCATCCGGTCGTTCTGGACTTCATTCACGCGACGTACTTCAGGCCCGAAACCGGCAACCTCTCCCTGGTCGGCCTCATCGACCCCAAGGAGGCGGACGCCGTCGTGAATCCCAATGCGTACGACGATGGCATCGACGACGACTTCATCTCCCACGTGGGCGAGCGGTGGCTCCGGCGTGTTCCCGGCATGGAGCTTAGCAAGAGTGTGGGCGGTTATGCCGGCCTCTACGGCGTCACTCCCGACTGGCATCCCATCATGGACGAAGTGCCCGAGGGAAGTGGGTGTTTCATCTGTGCGGGTTTCAGCGGCCATGGTTTCAAGCTCGCGCCGGCCGTGGGACTCATGGCCGCGGAGATGATCACCGACGAGGACTCGCCCGAATTTCCGTCGAAGATGTTCCGCCTCTCCCGTTACGCGGAACAGGAGGCGGTGCACGGGCAGTACGAGTACAGCATCACGGGGTGACCCCTACCCCGGCTACGCCGCTCGCTTCAGCCTGAGGCCTCGCGGTACGACCGTCCGCTCCATGACCCCGAAGAGGTACTGGGCCAGGAGCGCGAGAAGGGCCGCGGGAACCGCACCTTCCAGAATCAACGAGATATCGTCAAGGCGAATGCCCGTGAGGATGGGCTGACCGTATCCCCCCGCCCCGATCAACGCCCCCAGGGTGGCAAACCCGATGTTGATCACCGTTGCGGTCTTGATCCCCACCATGATCGCGGGCGATGCCAACGGCAGTTCCACTTGTACGAGACGGTCCCACCGCGTGAGGTCCAACGCCTCCGCCGACTCCTCGAGGGCCGGTGGAATCGCCGCAAGGCCGGCATGGGTGTTCCGCACCATCGGCAGGAGACTATAAAGGAATAGGGCGGCGATGGCCGGCGGCGCGTAGATCCCCAGAATGGGAATCATGAATACGAGGAGCGCCAACGCCGGCACCGTTTGAATCACGCCCACCACACCGAGTACCGCATGTCCCAACCGTGGCCGCCTGAACGCAACGATTCCCAGTGGAATTGCGACGAGTACCCCAAGCGTCATGGACACTAGGACGAGAAAGAGGTGCTCCTTGGTTCTGAGCCAGAGTCGGCTTCCGAACCCCGTCTGCGGCATGACGGGCGCGATCCCCAGCGCCGCGCTCAAGAAATCTGCCGCCACCAAGGTTTCGGAACGACGGTCCAGCTTGACCGACGCGTTCATTCGGCTGATGCGTGCTTCGTCGATCGTCCCTTCGAGTCGTCGCAACGCCGCTTCCACACCCGGCGCGCGCGCCTCGAGGTCGGCGCGGTACAGGTAGACCGCATTGTAGGTCTGAAAGAACGAGCGATCGTCCTCCAACAACCGCAGTCCGTAATAGGAAATCTCCGCATCGGTCGTGTAAACGTCCATGGCATCGATGTCGCCGCCGTCCAGCGCCCGGTAGGCGAGGTCGTGATCGAGTCCCCTGGCGTTATCGCCCGGGAGCCCGTACACCCGCTGGAGGCTGGGCCATCCGTCGCCCCGGTCCATGAACTCATTGCTCATCCCGATGCGCAGATCGGGGTGCTCGCGGAGATCGGAGATGGTCGACACTCCGAGACGCTCGGCAGTTTCCGGCCGCATCCCGATGGCATATGAGTTGTTGAAACCCAGCGGAGCACTCATGAGAATGCCACGCTCCCCGAGGGCAGCGCGTACTTGCGCCTCGGTTTGGAGGTCGAGATCGGCGAGGATCTCCTGAATGATCGTGCCGGTGTACTCCCCGTAGAGGTCGATGTCACCCGATACAAGGGCGTTGAAGAGGACGCGGGTCCCCCCCAACTCCCGTCGGTGATCGGCGACGTAGCCGATGTCTCGCACGATCCCCGCCGCGATCTCGCCCAGGATGACGGCCTCGGTGAAGCTCTTCGATGCGACGACCACCGTGGACGACGGATCCTGGGCCGCCAACGGCGCGGTCGCCAGGGCGAATGCGCAGCCACAAACCGCCGAGACGCGGCGCATCACGTCGAAGTCCCCGGCAGCAAGTGACCCCGCTGGGCGTGCACGAACTCTGTCACGAACGGCTCCGCCGGCTGCCGCACGAGTGTCTCCAGCGAACCTTCCTGGATGATTCTCCCCGCCCGCATGAGCGCCACCCGGTCGCCAAAGAACACCGCCTCCGACAGATCGTGCGTCACGAGCAGCACCGTCTTGCCCAGCGTCTTGAAGATGACGCGAAGCTCGTCCTGGAGCGTGAACCGGATCATCGGATCCAGCGCGCCGAGAGGCTCGTCCAGCAGCAGCACGTCCGGATCGAGCATCAACCCCCGCATCAGCGCCACCCGTTGCCGCTGTCCGCCGGAGAGCTCCACCGGGTACCGGTCCAACCCGTCGAGCGGAAAATTCGTCAATTCCCGAAGCTCCTCGAGTCGCGCGTCGAGACGGTCCGACGTCCACCCCAGCGTTCGGGCCTTGAGGGTCACGTTCTCCCGGGCAGTCATGTGGGGAAAAAGACCGCCGTCCTGAATCACGTACCCCACCCGGCGGCGCACGTCGGACACGGTCTCGGGGGCAACGGGCTCCCCATCGAACAACACCCGTCCCCCATCGGGGACCGCCAACCCCAAGAGCAGGCGGAGGGCGGTGGACTTCCCGCAGCCACTCGGGCCAATGAGGGCCGCCGTCTCGCCCACCCCGACGCGGAGGTTCAGGTCATCGACCACCGGACGGCCGGCGTAGGATTTCGTGACGGATTCCAGGAGGAGCATCGGGACAAGATAGCCCGAAAAGAGATTATAATGCTCTAGCGTACCTCTCTCCCAGTGGCACCAACGGCGAGCGCCATCGTCAGTGATGTCCAGGACGGTTGCCATCTGAGTCCATGCCGATAACGACCCGCCTTGACCCCGACAACGGACTCCGCGTCCACGTGGTGACCGGTCGGTTGACCTTTGTCGAGATCCGCGACACCCTCAAAGAGTTGTTTGGCCGACCGGACTTCGACCCGGTCATGAACGCGTTGTGGGATTTGCGCGAGGCGATCACGACGGATGTCTCCTCGGATGACGTCCGGAAGATCGTCGAGCTGGTTGCAGATCGCCGGCCGTCGGGGGTATCCTCCCGCTTCGCACTGGTCGTATCTCGGGACGCGGACTTCGGCATGGCTCGCATGTACGAGGCCCAGCTGAACCATGTTTCCCCGGGCCAAATCCAGGTCTTCCGGGACATCGAAGAGGCCACCACGTGGGTGACCGGAGCACCAGAGGGCGAGACGTAACCGCGATTACCTTACAGCGGTGCCACTTTCCCAGTCACCAAACAAACACCACTTCAACGAGAATCCAGATGGAAGCCGATACATCCGCACAACGTTGCCTGGCGTGTCAACGCGGTTCACAGGATACGCCGCTGGTGCCCCTCGAGTACCGCGGATCCCGCCTGTGGATCTGCCCGCAACACCTGCCAATCCTGATCCACGACCCCACCAATCTCGTGGGCAAGCTGGATGGCGCCGAAAACCTCAAACCCGCGGATCACCACGACTGACCTACGAGAGACCATGAAAGCCACTACCATTTTGATGGACGAGCATCGCGTCATCGAGCGGGTGATTGCCGCTTTGGAACAGGCAACCCAGCGGCTGGAGCGAGGTGACCCCATCGAGCCGCGATTCTTCCTCGATGCCACGGAGTTTATCAAGGGCTTCGCCGACGGTTGTCATCACCAGAAGGAAGAGGGCGTGCTGTTCAAGGCGATGACGGCCGCCGGGATGCCGACTAACCAGGGGCCGCTCGCCGTCATGCTCCACGAGCACGAGGCGGGTCGGGCTTACACCCGGGGCATGCGCGAGGCGGCCGAAAGCCTCCAAGCCGGCGACGAAGGCGCTGCCGCCCGCGTCATCGACAACGCCAGGGGCTACGCCGCACTGCTCCGCGAGCACATCATGAAAGAGGACAACGTCCTTTTCCCCATGGCTGAGAACATCATCCCGGCGGCGCAGCAAGAGGGCGTCGAGGGTGATTTCGCCACCCTTGGGCAGGCAGAGGTGAGCGAAGGCGTCCAGGACAAGTATCTCGCCCTGGCCGACAAGCTCGAGCAAGAA
The DNA here is from genome assembly GCA_039589615.1 of Gemmatimonadota bacterium. Classification (GTDB taxonomy): domain Bacteria; phylum Gemmatimonadota; class Gemmatimonadetes; order Gemmatimonadales; family GWC2-71-9; genus B3T1B10. The sequence continues at coordinate 952 of JBDHHA010000120.1, read as the reverse complement.
GTCATGGAGTGACCCACACGTCATTCGACCTGGCGCCCGAAGAGTTTCGCCGCCTCGGGCACCGACTCATCGAGTTGATGATCGAGACCATCGAGGCGGAGCAATCTGATCCCGTGCTCCGACTCCCTGCCGGGGCCGACCTTCGAGCGCTCCTGGACGAGCCCCTCCCCCGTGACGGCGTGGCCCCCGACGAGATTCTGGACGAGTGGCGCGACACAGTGACCCGTTACGCTCGGCGGAATGGACACCCGCGGTTCTTCGGCTACGTCTGCACGTCGGCGGACCCGCTGGGCATGCTGGCGGACGCCATGGCCTCTGCGGTGAACCAGCCGGTCACGGCGTGGCGGTCGGCGCCCTCCGCCACCGAGGTCGAGCGGCTGGTAGTGCGGTGGCTGGACGAGCTGGTGGGGTTCGACGGTGGCGGCAACGGGATCCTGGTGAGTGGCGGCTCGTCCGCGAACTTCCATGGAATCGCCTGTGCCGTCACCCGGGCGGAGACTCGAGAGGGGATGTCGCTCGGAGCACGGCACCGCATGACCGCGTACATGTCCCGAGAGGGACACGTCTCCCTGAAGAAGGCCGTGCAGCTTCTGGGCATCCCCCCGGAGAACCTGCGGCTGGTGGAGATCGACTCCCGGAGACGCCTCCGGCCTGATCGGCTGCGGCACCATCTCGCGGCGGACCGTGCGGCTGGGATGGTGCCCGCCGTAGTCTGTGCCTCCGCCGGCACCGCCAATACGGGGGCCGTCGATCCACTGAGCGCGATGGCCGACATCTGCACCGAGCAGGGCGTGTGGCTCCACATCGATGGGGCGTACGGCGCACCGGCCGTCATCACCGATGGCTACGCGTGGATGGCCGCGGCGTTTGCCCGCGCCGATTCCCTGTCTCTCGACCCACACAAATGGCTCTTCGCCCCGGCCGATGTGGGGTGCGTCCTGGTGCGGGACGA
>JBDHHA010000119.1:0-15124 GCA_039589615.1 Gemmatimonadota bacterium | reverse complement strand
ATCGGGATGTCACCTTCATGCCCGATGGTGAGCGGTTGGTGGGGCTCTCCGACGAGACGGGTGAGCTGGAGTGGGTGACGTTGCCGGCGACAGGCGTCGGGCAGGGAAGGGCGTTGACGAGTGACGGGGCGATTCTCCGGTTCCAGGGGACCCCCTCACCTGACGGGAGCCGCGTGGCGTATCGCGACAAGAACAACGACCTGTGGGTCCTCACCGTTGAGAGTGGAGAGCAGAGGAAAATCTCTGAGAACCAGGAGGGCATAGGAGACATGGCGTGGTCGCCCGACGCGCAGTGGTTGGCCTACACGATGACGGCGATGAACTCGTTCCGGCAGATCAAACTGTACTCCGTGGAAGACGAGTCGGTCACCGCGCTCACCAGCGACCGGGTGAACAGCTTCAACGTGGCGTGGGGCAGAAAGGGGGCGGATCTCTACTTCCTCTCCGATCGCAACCTCCGCTCGCTGGTGGGAAGTCCGTGGGGTACGCGGCAGCCGGACCCGTACTTCGACAAACCCATCGAGATCTATCACGTCGCGCTCCAGAGGGGACATCGCTCTCCCTTCAAGCCCGACGACGAGTTGACCGGACGCTCCGGCGGCGCCAGCCAGGGACGAGACGCCGGTGAGCGGCAGGAAGAGGTCGAACCCGTGGTTGTCGATCTAGATGGCATCGAGCGGCGCGTGAAGCGGGTGCCGGTTCCCGCCGGAAACTATACCGGCTTGGCCGCAAACGGCGACGCCCTGTTCTGGATGTCCCGTGGGTCGGGCCAAGGCGCTCGGACGAATCTCATGGGCCTCGCGATCGGCAACGACGGCGACGATCCCGAGACGGTTGTGGAGAACGCGCGCTCGTTCGAATTGTCCCAGGACGGAAAGAAGCTTCTGGTGCGGCGCGGGAACGACTTGTTCGTGATCGACGCAAGGCCGCGGCGGGCAAGCGACATTGCCGAGAACAGGGTCGATCTGTCCGGATGGACCTTCCCCATCGACGTGCGGGAAGACTGGCGACAGATCTTCGTCGATGCGTGGCGACTGGAGCGGGACTATTTCTACGATCCCGGAATGCACGACGTTGACTGGGATGGCACGCTCGAGAAGTACTTGCCGTTGGTGGAGCGCGTGACCACTCGCAACGAACTCTCGGACATCATTGGCCGCGTGGTGGGGGAACTCTCCGCGTTGCACACGAGCGTTCGGGGTGGGGACCTCCGCCAGGGCGATGACAACGTCCGGGTGGCCTCGCTGGGGGCACGGTTGCGGCGCGATCCCGACGCCGGCGGATATCGCGTCGACTACATCTACCAGTCCGACCCCGACTACCCCGCGGAGATGTCGCCCCTCGCCGATCCCGATCTCGGCATCAACGTCGGCGACGTGATCGAAGCCGTCAACGGTGTAGAGGCATTGGCCGTCAATCACATCGGTGCACTGTTGCGTAATCAGGGATCGCAGCCGGTGCGCCTGCGGGTCCACGCCGGGCGCGGCGGAGACGCTCGCGAAGTCATGGTCACGCCCACGATGAACGAGCCCGGTTTGCGCTACAGCGACTGGGAGTACACGCGGCGGCTTCGGGTGGAGGAGGAGACGGAGAGCCAAGTCGGGTACGTGCACCTCCGCGCGATGGGCGGGGGCAATTTGACCGAGTGGTATCGTAATTTCTATCCGGTGTTCAACCGGCCGGGATTGATCATCGATGTTCGCCGCAACAGCGGCGGCAACATCGACAGCTTCATTCTCGAGAAGTTGATGCGGCGAGCCTGGATGTACTGGAAAGGCCGGGTGGGACAGCCAACCTGGAACATGCAGTACGCGTTCCGCGGACACATGGTGGTGCTGGTGGATCAGAACACCGCGTCGGACGGCGAGGCTTTTGCGGAGGGTTTCCGTCGGTTGGGCCTCGGCCCCGTGATCGGGATGCGTACCTGGGGTGGCGAGATCTGGTTGGGCTCGTCCAACAGACTGACAGACGGCGGACTCGCCCGGGCACCCTCGATGGGTGTGTACGGCCCCGAAGGCGAGTGGCTCATCGAGCAGATCGGTGTGGTGCCGGACATGGTCGTGGACAACTTGCCCCACGCGACGTTCAATGGGGAGGACGCCCAACTCGACGCGGCGATCCGGTATCTCCTGGGGGAGATCGAGAGCGACCCGCGTGTGGTGCCGCCGCCGCCGCCGTATCCGAACCGGGGATTCCGGTATAGGACCACCGACAGCGGGCAACAAGGGGGGGCACGCTAGCCGCCGAGTTGGAGTTCCAGAAGAGGGGTGGTGGCATGTGGATCGGCCATCGGCTGATCTTCCTCGACGCGGAAGATGTCGGCGCGCTTACTGAAGCACTGCAGCTTCACCCAGTGTTCCGAGGTCTAATGCGAATCCTTGGAACCAGAGGAGCGCGCGGTGGTCTCCTGTTGGCGTCGTACGCAAACCCACTACCTGTCCGTGGCCATTCACCGCCTGCACCGTCATCTGGGTGCCACCAATGTCGGTCAAGGGCGAGATGTGGCCGTCCTGCCACAGGAACGCAATGAGCCCTTGGTCAGCGGTTGCAGTTGAGGCCATTCCCACAACCAGGCCGTCTTCGTTGATCGCCATAGCCTCAGTCACCGATCCACCGAGGGAACCCAGAAACCGAACCCCTCCACTCCCGAACACGAACGATTGGATCTCCAGACCCGTGTTGAGGTGACCGACGACATCTCCGGACTCGTTCAGGTCGACGACCGTCGTGCTGTGGGGGGCCAGGCCAACAGTGCGGATCCGCGTGGCGTCCCACACGACGGCGATGTCACCACTCTGGCCGATGATTCTTCCAGCATCGTTGATGTCCAGTGGTTGGGCGCTGGAGGTACCACCCAGCAGCGGGAGTGTCTGCATCACCCCGTCACTCCAAACAAAAGGAATCCTGTCTCCGGCGCCGTTTTCGCTGTAGCCCACGACCTGACCGAGTTCGTTGATACCCGTGGCACTACTCCGGTCGCCACCGAGGGTGGCGAGGTTTGTGACGACTCCAGCGTCCCAAACGAAGCCAGTCTCGTACCGACGAGGTCCAAAGGTGCCAACCACCTGTCCCTGGCCATTGAAGTCGGTGGGCATCGCCGAGAACCGGTGGTCGGGTAGGAGGTCTACTATCTCGCCGTCGATCCACAGTACCGGGTGCGTTAGGCCTTCGGGCGTCGTACTTCGGCCCAGGATCGTGCCCGCCTCGCTGATCGCGATCGCCTCGCTGAAATCACCCCCCAACGTTCCCAAGTCATGCATCTTCCCGCTCATCCACAGAAACCCGTGGGTTTCAAGTCGCAGGGTGTCGTCGCGGGAAACCAGGAGGGAAGAAGAGCCCACTATCTGCCCCCGGTCGTTGATATCGTTGGCACGACTCGTGAATTGCCATTCCGGCTCAAGCTTGATCGGGTCGGGATCGACTGCATCGCCGCGGCAGGCGGCCAGCATTGCGAACAAGAGGAGGAGTGAGCGTTTCATGGAGCGCTCTTGCCCTTATTCGACTCCTAGTGCGACATCCAGCGTCGTGAAGAGATCTCGCCGTGCTCGAGTGATTGTGGAGACGTCGCCGTCTCCGGCACTCCCTGCTGTTACACCGACGCCGCGCCATGGTGCCCGTGACGGCAGGTCGGCGCGGTCACCGCCGTCCTCTCACCAACTCCAATCCCATGCGGACGATGCGGTCGGGAACGTAGTAGCTGGTCTGACCCAATACGGTCTCAATGACGACGTCCGGTTCCACAAAACGGACGCCCACCGGGTCGTGCGCAAACGCGTCGTGGCGTACCGTCACGACCATCGCAACGTCGTTCGGGAGATCGCACAGTACGTACTGGCCCGTTTCGTCGGTTTTGTCTTTCCGCTCCACGCCCGGTTCCCACCTCGCAACCACCTCCGCGTCCTTCAACGGGTAGCCATCGGGTGTGCGCACGTCGCCGTGAAGCACCATGTTGCGTCCGGGATCGGCGCGCCGGCACAGATTGCGGTGAGCGGTCTCGAGGGACGGCACCACGAGCCGAACGTCAACCGTGTCGCCTGGATTGAAGTCGACGGTCAACATGCCGGGCCGGTACCCCAGCCAATCGTGGCGGCTACTGGTGATCCTGTATCGCCCGTCCAGCAGTGCCCGCATCTGGAACATGCCGGCACTGTCCGTCTCGGCGACGTAATCCGTGTTCACCACTGACACCATTGCGCCGGCGAGAGGACCGCCTTGGATGCTGTCGTACGCGGTGCCTTTGAGGGTGACCAGGTGGGGCACCTCGTAGATCTGCCTACCCTCCAATGAGAAGACCTCGAGAACGCGGCCTCCACTGTAGCGGTATCCCTCGATGCGTCGGCGGCGCGAAGAAACCCGTCGGCCGGCAGTGCCCACGTTGGGGATCACCAGTTCCCACCCGTCCAGAATCCACGCCCCGGAGGGCATCGGGAGAAACGTGGCCCACCCGCCGAGGTGGTCCGCCGAAACCCCCATAGGATTGTTGACGAAGTGAAACTCGAGGGTGCGCAGTTCGCCGGCGGCCTCGTCGAGCCACAGCGTGCCCTCGACTTCCGGCAGTTCGCGATCCGGAATCGGTTCGAAAGCGAGACCGATCATGCCGGCCAGCTCGTCCTCGCCCCGCACGGCCCAGAAACAATGGGTCTGATGAAAATTCGGGTCCAGCAGCACGTTGGCATCGGGTCCCCACCACGTCCATCCGCCACTGTCCCGCGGCACGACGTATCCCCGAGCTGCGAGTTGCGCCGGGTCTTCGCTGATGAACGGCAGCGCTGACGGCACCGTTTGAACGCTAATCCGCTCTCGCAGGATCGATTCCCGAGACCTGTTGAAATCGCGCTCGAACATGTGGACCCGGTGAACGTAAAGTTCCTGTTCGGCGCTCCACGACGCAGCGGTGAGGGCTTTACGCGCTTCTTCCCAAAGGAGTGCGGTGTCGGGACCCTTTCGTTCCCGGCACTCGGTTTCACCGGTCACGATGATGGATGCCAATTGGCGAGGCAGGGCATTGATCCGTGGATCCAGCGAATAGGATCGATACGCCCGCAGCTCGAGGTCCGCCGATTCCCACACGCGGTAGCCAATCCGCTCCGATCGGAGGCGATACGTTCCTGTCCCGGGCGCGTTGACCGAATACCGGCCCTCGGCCGTGGTGAGGGTCCTGATGCGTTCCCGCCCGCTGTCGTCGAGCAGCACGATGAACCCGCGGCCCACAGGTACGCTGGAGAGGGAATCAGTGACTTGACCCTCGATGGTCTGTGCGCAGACCGGCGCTGCGAGCGCGGTGGAGACCGCGAGAGCCAAAGAGCAGTGGGCGAATAGCCGCAAAGGCCACCTCACCGAGGCGTATCGGAGTCGTACAGTGTCATCGAATATATGCCTTGTTCACGACACCGGCCCCAAGGGATAGATTCCCGTGCGTGGCAGCGGCGTCATGCGCCGCCGCGCTCACCCGACCACCAAGGGGCAACGCTAATGAGCTGTCCGCCAATTACCCCAGTATTTCGACGGAGTGCCGTGGCTCTCCCCGCCGCCATTGCGTTGGGCGTGGCGCCGCCGTCTAGTGACGCTCAGGAGGCGCCGCAGGATAGGATCGACGCGATCTTCGCCGAATTCGACCAACCCGGATCGGTGGGTTGCGCCGTCGGCGTCGCCCGGGGCGGCGAGTTCCTCTTCAAGAAGGGCTACGGGTACGCCAATCTCGACTGGGACATTTCCATCACGCCGTCCACCGTGTTCTACATGGGCTCGGTCTCGAAACAGTTCACCGCCGCGGCCATCGCCCTTCTGGCGCACGAGGGGAAGCTCGATCTCGATGACGACGTCCGGGAACATCTCCCGGAGATGCCCTCGCGGAGCCCGCCGGTGACGATCCGGCAGGTCGTCCACCACATGAGCGGCGTCGCGGACATGTATCGGGTGATGGGACGGAACAGGCTCTCGACGTGGGACCGGTTCAGTCGGGAAGAGGCTCTGGCGCTGCTGGCGCAACAGGAGTTGGATTTCGCTCCGGGGGAGCGGTACAGCTACTCCAACGGCGGCTACTTTCTGCTGTCCATGATCGTGGAGCGAGCCAGCGGGAAGTCGCTCCGCGAGTACACCACGGAGAAGATCTTCCGGCCGCTGGGCATGCGGGACACCCACTTCCACGACGACCCGGTGCACATCGTGAAGCGTCGGGCCATGAGCTACATGCCGCGTGATGAGGGAAAGCAAGGGGTGGGGGGCGCCTACTACCAGAGCTATCAGGGAAATTTCGCGCTGCCCGGCGCCGGTGGTCTGTACTCGACGGTCGAGGACCTGCTCCAGTGGGAACGGAACTTCTCGAACAACCGGTTGGGTGGTCCCGGTTTCATGGAGCTGCTCCACACCAAGGGTGTGCTCAATAGCGGCGAAGAACTGGACTACGCCTTTGCCATAAGACAGGGTGAGCACCGCGGTCTCACCACCTGGGGACACACCGGCTCGTACATGGGCTTCAAGACTTCGTACGTGCGGTACCCCGAGCAGGACTTCGCAGTGTGGGTGCTGTGCAACATGGGGGAGATCGCGCCGGCGGACTACGGCCGGCGGGTGGCGGAGTTGTATCTCGAGGAGGCGATGGCGCGGTAGGGTCGGCTACCGCCTGGGGACCTCGACCTGGAGTTCGCCCGATGCGGCGTCGACGCGACCAGCCATCTCCACGACTTCGGTGTACGATCCCCCGTATCTGCTGCTGGTCGTGTAGAACCGAAACGTCGGATTGCTCCGCAACTGGTAATACCCGATGTGCACGTTGGTGGAGCGCGGGGGAATGAGGCAGTTGCAGCGTGCCGCTTCCGGAATGTCGGCGTTGACCACCACGTTCAGGGCCTGACTGGTGGGGTTGGTGATGACGGGGGCGAACATGGCCCGGCCACGGGTCCTACCGACGATGTTGGAGATCCTGTTGCCCTCCGATTCCACTCCGCCCGAGAGCACGCCGCTGAACTCCTCACCGAGAGGCTGCCCGCTGGGACCCAAGGGGCGGAGGAGCTGCCACGACACACTCGGTCCGCCGTCGAGCGTGTCCCGCTCCTGGGGCCAGAGCGTGTCGCCGGGCTGCCCGTTCACCGTCAGGATCACGGGTTCGATGAGGGAGTTGGTGACGAAGGTGAACCGCGGCCCCGTCGGACCACCTCCCCCGCCGAACACGCCGAACACGAGCACTGCGCCCACGACGACCACCGCCACGGGGACGGCGGTGCGCAAGGCCTTCTTGCGGCGGGCATCGGTCGCCTCCTTTCGAGCCTGGCGCATCCGATCGACGGTCTTGACCACCACCTGGGGATCGGGGCCCTCGCGTTCGGTGGGGGCGGGCGGTGGCGGCGGCGACGCTGCAGCCTTGGGCGGCTCAGCCGGCGTCGGGGGCGCCGGGGGTTGGGCGGCCCGGGAAACCGGCTCGGCCGGGGTGGGAGGTTCCACGGCCGGCGGCGTCTCGACCGGCTCCGGGGTCGGCTCGGGCTCCACGGCCGCTTCGGCAGGGTCCATCCTGGATAGTTGGTCCTCGAGGGACATGATGCCGATCGTGTGGGAGCCTGTACCGGTGGTCGGGTCCCACTCCTTCTCTTCGGTGGGCTCTGCATCGTACTTCGGGGAAACCACGTTCTCCCCGGTCGGACGAATCTCCTCGTTGGGCTCCAGTTCCATGTCCATGGCCCACCCGCTTCCCTGGATCACCATCCCCCCGGGGACGGCATCGTCGGGTGTGAGGCTGTCGAGGGCCGAATAGTCTGCAACAGCCTGCTCGGCCAGCGCCGCCAATGCCTCATCCGCCGTCTGGAACCGGTCGGCCGGCTGCTTTTGCATGAGGCGCACGATGATGTCCGAAAGCCAATCCGGCACGGTGGGATCGACCTTGGCCGGGATCGGAATGGGGTCCGCCACGTGTTGCGCCACCACCTCGTGGGCTGTCTCGCCGACGTAGGGCCTCTTGCCCGTCACCATCTCGAAGAGCGTGGCGCCGAACGAGTAGAGGTCCGAGCGTCCATCCAGCGTATCCCCCAACGCCTGCTCCGGGCTCATGAAATAGGGTGTGCCCACCGCAGTCCCGGTGGCGGTGAGGTTGGAGGCCTTTTCCGGGTCCACTGCCTTGGCGATGCCGAAATCCACCAGGAGCGCCCGCTGCGTCTTCGAGTCGAGCATGACGTTGTCCGGCTTGATGTCCCGATGGACCAAGCCCGCCTCATGGGCGTGGGACAGGGCCTCCAGGATCGGCTTGGCCACGGCGACCGTGGCGGCGGTGGACAACTTGGACTGCCGGACCAGGAGGTCCTGAACCGAGTCGCCCTCCACGAACGGCATCACGTAGTAGGCGACACCCTCGGCGTCTCCCACGAAGTGGATCGGCAGGATGGCCGGGTGGTTGAGCCGTGCCACGGTGCGGGCCTCGCCGGTAAAGCGCTGGATGGCTCCGGGCATGGCTGCCAGCTCCGGGAGCAGCACCTTGGCGGCGAGCTGCCGCTCGAGGTTGCGATCCCAGACCTCGTAGACCTCGGCGAACCCCCCTCTCCCGACGCATTCCCGGACCTCGTAATTGGGGCCCAAGGCGGCCTGGAGACGGTCCTTGATCCGCTCCGGGGTGGAGTCGATGTCGACGGGCGTCGTCGTCGCCTCGCTGGCCCGGAGGATGGCTGGGTCGATGCCGGGGTCGGTGGGGACGTCGGCACCGCATTCTGGACAGGTGATCAGGTCATCGGATATCTGGCTGCCGCACTTCGGACACATCGTCATGGGCCGAACTTATCCCTTTGGGATGGGGTGGGCCATAATCTAGATCACAAGTGTGGCCCGTCGCCGGACCGGTCCTTGTTACTGTCCCGGTTCCTCCGCTGCCGCCGATCCGCGACGGATCCTCCGAATGGCCGCGAGGTGTTCCCCGTACGTCTCGGAGAACACGTGCTTGCCGTCGGCGCCGGCGACGAAGTACAAGAAGTCGGTGGGCACATAGTCGAGGACTGCCTCGATGCTGGCCGTTGACGGTTGGCTGATGGGATGGGGCGGCAGCCCGTCGATCAGGTAGGTGTTGTAGCGTGACTCGAGGCGGTAGTCGCGGTTGGTGAGACGCCGCCGCTCGCCGAGCCCGTACACCACGGTGGGGTCCGCCTGCAAGCGCATCCCGCGCTCCAGTCGGTTGCGGTAGACCGACGCCACCAACGGCCGGTCGTTGTCGTCCCGGGTCTCCCCGGACACGATGGATGCCAGCGTCACCAATTCGTCCCGGGACCATTCCAGGGCACGGGCCTTCCCCATCCATTCGGGTCGCCAGCGGCGTTCGAACTCGTGCACCATGCGGGCCACCAGGTCCCGGGCAGTCACGTCCAACGGGACATAATAGGTCGTAGGGTAGAGGTACCCCTCCAGCGTTTCGCCGCGTGCCTCGACGCGTTCGCGAAGCGGTTGATCACGGATTGCGGCAAGGAAGCTGTCCACCGGGGTCCCCAGGGCGCGTTCGACGCTGGCGGCGACCTCCAGTGTCATCGCTCCTTCAGGGATCGTGAGCTTGCCCAACTCGGGCCCGCGCCGCAGAACGGGAAGGAGCTCGCCCAGGGGTCTGGCTTCGAGGAAGTACACGCCGGGGGCGATGGAGTCCGCCGTACCGCTCATGCTCGCGTACATGCTGAACGCCTTGGCGGACCTGACGACACCGTGCACCGCGAGGGATTCTGCAATCGCCTCCATCGAGGCCCCAGGCGGAAGGAAGACCTCAATCCGCTCCCCGGCTGGAGGTGGCGCGCACGCCAGACCCAAGGCCAGGGCGGCGAGGATTCCCGTTCTCATGACGCTGTCGGCGTGCGGCGTGGTCGAGTTCATCCCAATTCCGTTGTGTTGCAATACGAAACATTCCAGGACTCAACCCAAAGTACGGCGGGGGCGCGGGGGAGGGCTGTGACGTGGGTCTAGAGTCCCGATGTGGACCGTTGCAGCCGGACGATCCAGCGTGGGGTTTCCCGGAGGTAGTCCTCCACGGGCTTGATGCGGCGGAAGTAGTAGAGGGCGTTCAGGCCCTGAAACAGGAGGCTCAGGACGATCACGATCAAATAGACGGACACCGTCAGGCTGGTGACGACGTCCGCCGGGATGCCGGCGATCTCTTCCAGCCCTAAGACCTCCGTGACGGGATTGGTCACCGTGCGGTAGATGCTCCACAGGCAATACCCAACCAGCAGGCTCATGAAGCCGACCTGATTCCGTCCCAACAGTCGCGGTCCCTGGGGGTCGAACTGTCGGAGCCGCGTCCGGCCGCGGAACTCGTTCCACGATACGACTGCCATGCCGGCCCCCATGACCAACGCCGTCACACTACCGAACAGGGCGAAGAGCCCGGTGATGCCGGCAAAGATGCCGATCGTCCACCCGTTGAACGTGGCGACCTTGACGGCGCCGAAGACTTTGTGGGCGCGCTCCGTTGCCTGCACCAGGTCCTTTTGCTGCTCGGGAGAGAGCGGTCCGTCGTCGTGGGTGGCGGGTGGTGTGGGATTCATGGATTCGAATGGCAGGGGGGGCCAGGCGTTGGGCGGGAGCCCAACACCTGACACCTCACATGCCCGCTCTCAGCGACCGCGTCGAACCGGCACGCTGACGGCCTTCCCCGGATCCGGCCGGATGCCGTGTTCATTCAGCCGGTCGTACAGCGCCGGCATCTTCGTGTTGATCACCTCGTTGAGGCTCTCGACGACGCCGGGGAGCAGTTCCCACGATTGCTCGAGCTGCCAAAGCTGGTCGGCGGTGGGCCGGCCGGTGAACGCGTCAATCGAAAACGCTGCGCCGGCGCCTTGCCCTGCCCGCTGCAGTTCCTGCTGCAACTCGCGCACCTCCGACTGCAGCGAGTCGACCTCTTCCGAGATCGACTCGGGGACGTCCCGGGCCTGCCGCAGCAGTTGGCGCACGTCGGTGAGCTGTTGCGTAATGCGCTGCACGGCCTGGCCGGCCTCGTAGTTGGGTTTGGCCAGGCGGTATGCACTCATCATCGCCTCCTGACGGGCCTCGAGGTCCGCGCGCGAGACTTGGATCCGAGGATCGCCCCGCACGGTAAGCTCGGTGGTGATGGTCTCACCGGCAGCCTCGAGGCGAACCGTGTAGGTGCCGGGAAGCACGGTGGGCCCCCGGGGCGCACGGAAGCGGAAACCACCTCCCTGGGCCTGCCCGGCGGCGACCTCGTACGGCGGCGCGAGCCGCAGATCCCACACGACCTCGTGCCCGCCGGCTTTGCCGGACCCCTCCAGCTCCCGCACGACGCCACCGCTCCGGTCGAGGATCGCAATCTTGGCGTTTCCGCCGTTATCTGTGCGCCGTCGCATCGGAGCCCTGGGCCCGCCGCCGCGTTCGTCCTGGGGGTCACCGGTCATCACGTCAGCGGGGAGATCGTCCCGCAGGTAATAGCGGATCAGGGCGCCGTACTGGGGCTCCGGCGCTTCGAACACGCCGGGGGTCCACCCCTGGCGCCCGTCCACGTTGTAGCTGGTGGCGGTGCGGACGGAGAAAAGGTGAGCCGCTGATGCCAGCACGTCGGCGGTCAACTCCTCCAGCGGTGTGACGTCCGCCATGATCCACACGCCGCGCCCGTGCGTTCCCAGCACCAAGTCGTTCTCCCGGGGATGTATCACGATGTCGTCCACCGGCACGGTGGGGAGGTTGTTCTTGAGCCGCACCCAGCTGTCTCCCCGATCGATGGAGAAGTACACGCCGATCTCGTTGCCGATAAAGAGGAGATTGGGGTTGCGGTGATGCTCGGCGATCACGTTGACCGACCATCCGTGCGGCAGGCCGTCGGTGATGGCGCGCCAGTTCCGGCCGTAGTTCTCGCTGACGTACGCATACGCGGCGTAGTCGTCATTGCGGTGGCCGTCGAACACGGCGTACACCGTGGCTTCGTCGTGCGCCGATGGCACGACCTTACTGACGTACGTGCGCTCTGGTAGGTCGCGTAACCGCTCGGTGAGGTCTTCCCAGGTCGCGCCACCGTCCTTGGTGACCTGCACGTTGCCGTCGTCGGTCCCGACGTAGATGAGGTCGGCGTTGATAGGCGATTCACCGATGGTGGTGAGGTTGCCGTACGAGGAGATGCCGTCGTGGCGCGAGAGCATGCGGTTCTCCCGCACGCCCATGATCTCCAGTTCCGAACGGTCGATGGCCTTCGTGAGGTCGGGACTGATTTCTTGCCATGTGACGCCCCGGTCCGGGGACTTCAGCAGGTGGTTGGACCCGTGATAGATCGTTGCCGAATTGTGCGCGGAAATGACGATCGGCGCGTTCCAGTTGAAGCGATAGCTACGGGCTTCGCCGTCGTCGCCGGGCCGGGGAAGCGCCCGGATGCGTTGTTTTTCCATCGACTTCAAGTCGACCCGGGCCATGCTTCCACCCTGCGACTCGTTGAACAGGATCGTGGGGTCGTTGGGATCGATGAGATTATAGAACCCATCGCCGCCGCCCACGTTGTCCCAATCCCGATTCCTGATGCCCTGGTTGGATTGCGTGGCGCTGGGCGCGCACCAAGAGCCGTTGTCCTGTAACCCGCCGCACACGCGGTACGGGTACTCCATGGTCACCCCCACCTGGTAGAGCTGGGCGAGGGGGAGATTGCGCATCTGGCGCCAGGTGTCCGAGCGATCCCAGGACTCGTCGACGCCGCCGTCACCGGCGAGAATCAGGTGGTTGGAGTTGGCGGGATCGATCCATAGGGCGTGGTGGTCGCTGTGCACGCCGCTCGCCGCATCGGGGGTGAACGTCCGGCCGCCGTCGCTGGACCGGTACGCGCTGGATCCGCCGAGATAGACCCGGTCCGGGTCGTTGGGATCGACGCGGATCATGCTGTAGTACATGGGACGGTTGTTGGTGGTGCTCAGGTGCTCCCACGTTTCACCGCGATCGGCGGAACGGTACACGCCGTTTTGGCGGTCACCGGTCTGTTGCTGGGCCTGCCGGCCGAACCCGCCGCCTCGGAGGTCGGCCTCGACGAGGGCGAAGACGACGTTGCCGTCGCGCCGATAGATGTCGAGACCGATGCGGCCTTTGATCCCGGAGGGCAGGCCGTTGGTGAGCTCCTGCCACGTGTCGCCACCGTCGATGGTGCGGTAGATGCCGCTACCCGGCCCTCCGCCGTTGAAGCCGAAGCCGGTACGGCGACGCTGATACATGGCGGCGAACAGCGTCTGGGGGTCACCGGGATCCATCACCATGTCGATGACGCCGGTGTTCTCGTCGATGTAGAGGACCTTCTCCCACGTTTGTCCTCCGTCTTCGGTGCGGAAGACACCGCGGTCCTCGTTGGGACCCCAAAGGTGTCCCACCGCGCCCACGTACACGATGTCGTTGTTGGTGGGATCGATGCGGATGCGGGAGATGTGGCGCGTATCCTCGAGGCCCATGCGCTGCCAGGTACGCCCGCCATCTGTGGACTTGTAGACGCCGTTGCCCCACGGTGAGCTCTGCCGGTTCTGGGGCTCACCGGTCCCCACCCACACGAGGTTGGGGTTGGTTTGGGACAGGGTGACGTCCCCGATCGACGAGGTGGGTTGGTCGTCGAATAAGGGCTCCCAGCCGGCGCCATTGTTTGTGGTCTTCCAGAGGCCGCCCGTCGCCGTGCCGACGTAGAAGATGGCGGGATTCGACTCCACCACCGCCAGGTCGGCCACGCGGCCGCCCATGATGGCGGGGCCGACCTCGCGCCACGACAGGCTGGAAACAGCAGCGCCGATGCGGTCGGTCTGAGCCGCGGCCGGTGCGGCCAAGATGAGAGACAGGGAGAGCAGTGAGAGAGCTCGCGCGAATCGCATGGGTACGGACCTCCAGAGACAGCCGCAGTTGCGGCGGAAAGATGCAGGAGACGGGCGGCGCTGCGCCTGAACAGACTACGTAATAGCCGGGGCGGGGGTTGGGAAGAGGGGACCGGCCGGTCGCATCTCGCCGGGGATTGGCCACGGAATCCACGGAACGCACGGAAGTTCGATGGGGTTTTTCGGTGGTTTCCGTGGGTTCCGTGGCCATGCTGGGTTGGGGGGTGGGTGGACGCCCCCACGACGCCTCAGAGAATCCCCCAGAACTGGCGGTGCACGTCGATGGAGAAGGTCCAGCGTCCATCGCGGAGACCACGGGCGGTCTGAATCCTCAACAGGTCGAAGATGAGCTGGGTGGCGATCCCGACCGAGGGATAGAGCCCGGTGCGGTGGGGTGCAAAGGGCGCGGAGTTCCCCACTATCGCAAGGTGGGCGAACGGTGCCACCGTCGCCGTGGGTGGCGACCGGCCGAACTTTCCGAGGCCGACGGAGGGGAAGGGCACGGGGAACTGCCACTCGACGTGCTGGGTCACCCCCACCTCACCGGTCAACTCGTGGTAGCCGTAGCCCGGTGCGGTGATGGGGCCGCCGAGAAAGACATACTCCTGCGGGGGGACGTCCGGTGTGGCGGCGACGACGGCGGCGGTGGTCGAAAGCAGCAACCGCTGCGAACCCATCTGTTTCTCCATGGTCGCCGCGAAGAACGCCCGCCCGAAGTAGGGCCGCGACGACTCGATGGTGGTATCCCGTCCCGTGAACAGCCCACCCCGCAACTCCGCCTGCCAGCCCACGTCCATGCCGCCAAAGGCCGGGACTGCCGGGCGGACCAGATCGATCGTGAGGCGGCCCTGGTTCACCGACCACGCGGGGATCGTGGGATCGAACGTTCCCGTCAGCGAAGAGGCGTTGACGCTCAACCGGTGGTGCGTCTCGTAGGCGGCGGTGATGTCCACCTGCACGCCGTCGACGTCGTTGACGCCCAGGGTGACGCCAACACCACGCGTCCGCCGGACGCCACGGTGTTGCGGAAGAGGGACGTCTCCACCATGTCGCCTACGTCGCGATGATCCCGCTCCGCAAAGAGTGTCAGGCGCAGGCGATTGGAGGGGCGTGTGTCGAACTCGAATCGACGTTTGACGGTTTCGTCGGCAAAGCCGACACGACCCTTGACCCCCACCGCTGCGCCGCGGCCCAATCGGAACACGACCCCAGCGCCGACTGCCACGCCTTCCACCCGGTTCACACGGAGAAAGTCTGAGATTCGTCCCGCGGAGAGAGCCCCTCCCCGGAGTTGGCGGCTGAGGGCGTCGACCCCCACGAGCTGCTGCGCTTGC
>JBDHHA010000118.1:0-22439 GCA_039589615.1 Gemmatimonadota bacterium | reverse complement strand
GGCCGCAACCCCATTCCCACGCCGGCGCCGATGAGGGCGCCGTATCCGGCGTCCCTGGCGTGATCGCCGATACGATCCCGGTCTGCGGCACCGAGCATCACGCCGCTCACCAGGCCCACGGCGCCGCCGGCGATGGTGACAATCCGGACGCACTTGGCGCCGGCGTATGTCTGGCTACAGGGAGTCAACGATCCCAGGAGTCCCAGGGTGGCACCGGAGTAGAGCCCCAGTGCGCCTCCGCCGATGGCGGCCCACGCCGAGCCCTCTGATTCTTGGGCGTGAGCCCCACCTCCGAATCCAAGTCCAAGCGTCGCGAGAACTGCCACCAAAGGCCATGCACTACCTCGCCAACCAGTAGCGCGAAGCCCTGCCATGTTACTGCGGCGCGAATGGCGTGCTCAGGGTGATTACCTCCCCCGCCCGCAAGACGGTCACCACGATCTGCTGGCCCGCCGTGAGGTTCCCGAAGGCCGTCCGAATCGCCTCGAATCGATTCGGGTTGAGCGGAATGTTTTGCACCGTGAGGATGATGTCGCCGCCGAGGATGAGATCCGTCTCGAGGATCTTGGCGCTGATGACGCCGCCCTCGAGGCCGAGACTTTCCCCCAGCGATCCCTGCGCCACCCGCTGCACCAGCATGCCGGTGCCCGGCGGCGGCACGTTGAACAAGCCCCCCATCGCGTCGTTCAGGTAAAAGCCGTCGATGCCCGACCACACGGACACGCCGTCCAGAAGCAGCTCCCGCGCCATGTTCGATGTCACCACGAATCCCAACCCGACCGAACTCCCGGTTTGGGAGATGATATGGCTCACGATGCCCACCACCTCTCCGGCCATGTTGAACATGGGGCCGCCGGAGTTCCCCTGGTTGATGGCGGCGTCGGTCTGCAACAGCTCCGCTTGGAACAGCGCACCCAGTGTCCGATCGAGCTGGCGGCGGGCGCTGACGTGGCCCACCGTCAGCGTGTGGCTGACGCCGAGGGGCGCCCCGATGACGATCACCTGGTCCCCGACCTCCACCGAATCCGAGTTGCCCATCGGGACCGGCAGCACGCCCATGGGTCGGTGCTCGAGGCGCAGCAGGGCCAGGTCGGCGGACGGGACGGACCCCACGACGACGGCGGGAATCTCCTCGCCAGTCGGGAACTCCACGAGTACCCGTTCGGCGGACTGCACCACATGCGCTGCCGTCAGGACCTCACCGTTGTTGGAAACCAGCACGCCGGACCCCAGCCCACCCACGCTGACGAACTGGCCCGGCACTCCGCTCGCCAAGTTGCGCTCGGCGGTGTGTACGACCACGACGGATCGATTCACCTGCTTGAACACGTCGCTCACGGATTGTGCGAGCGTGGGCGATGCGTTCAGGCACAGGAGCGCGATGGTGCCGAATGCGGCATTGCGAGTGTGCATGCTGCCTCCAAAAGAGATGTGCGGTTGCTCCTACCGGTCCACTTGTTCGATCTGCGGCGCGCCCAGTTTTTCGAGGAGCCGGACGAGAATGTCGGGGTCGCTTCGTTTCTTCAGCCGGACGGTGAGCTCGGCCAGGCTCGCGCCGCCCTTCTCATCGATGGTCCCCGTCACGCTCCACTCCTTCGCGTGCGTTGACAAAATCGCGTCGGCCTTCTCGAGGGCGCCGGCGAGATCGCTGGCATGGATGCGGAGCACGGTTTCGTGTGATGTCTCGCCAGTCGGGGCCGCTTTCATTGCCGCCCCTCGGCGCAGTTGCCACCCATGGAGCGTCACGGCCTGGCCCGCAAAATCCAATCGCCAGATCGTGAGCGCCACGGCATTGAAGGCCAACGACGCGACGAGTGCTACCATGAGGAACTGCACTCCTGCCGCCAGCCCGATGCCGATGGCGATGAACATGAAGACGGCATCCATGGTCTCGCTCAGCGACGTGCGCCAGCGGATCGCCGCCACGATGCCCGCCAAGCTGAAGGCCAAGGGGAGACTGCCCTTCACCAGAAACACCACGAGGGCGATGGCGATGGGCAGAACCACGACGGTCTGGGCGATCCCACTCCGGTAAGGTTGTGGTGGGCGCGTCCACAGGTACACCCAGGCGACGGGGAGGGCCAGCAACAGCGCTCCCAGCATTCCCAGCGCCACAGGGATGACGGTGTCGACCTGCAGGGGCGCCAGCACCAGCGACGGATCGGCAGTGAGGTCGGTGGGATCTTGGGGAATTATTCCCAATTGCCGCGCCCGCTCTCCCGAGATGAGGTCCCCGACGCCGGGGATGGAGAGGAGACCCACGAAGAGCCCGAAGACCACCGTGTAGTACACGGTGAGTCGAATGATGACGTCGTCGCGAATGCGCGACGGGCCTTCGGGCTCTTCGAGAGTCATTCCAGACTACATGCCGCCGGAAGCCGCCCAGGCAAACCCGATGTTCAATCCGAAGTACGAGTGCGTTCTGCCAGCGTCCCCTGCCGCTGCGGCGTAATGGTACTTGGCGTTGATGAATCCCTTCACGACGGGGCCCAACGGTACCACCACACCGACCTCCGGTGCCACGCCGAAGTGCCAGACGTCGTCCGAGATGGTCCAGAGGCCCACGTCGACCCGCTCTTTGACCAGATGGGGTCCGACGCCAACGCCGATGAACGGGCGGGCGCCGCCCCGGCTCCCGAAGTAGTAGCGTCCGTCCACCAGGATCGGCAGCGAGTTGATGTAGCGGAATTGGGTGCCCGCGATGTCTACGTTATCAATCGAAGACACCGTCGCGGTCAAGTCATTGAAGACGTTCCAGCCGAACGACACGCCCAC
Organism: Gemmatimonadota bacterium; assembly: GCA_039589615.1. Taxonomy (GTDB): domain Bacteria; phylum Gemmatimonadota; class Gemmatimonadetes; order Gemmatimonadales; family GWC2-71-9; genus B3T1B10. The sequence continues at coordinate 19,664 of JBDHHA010000118.1, read as the reverse complement.
CGTGGTGTTTGGGCTCACCACGGCCAGCAGGTCGATTCCCATGTTGCGCCAACTCGTCCCCTCGGTGAACTCCTTCGTGTCGGAAAGTGGCGACGACATGCCGTAGCTCACTCCCCAGAAGAACGACTGGGCTTGCGCCCCGCTGCTGAGGAGGAGCGCCAGCGGAATGGCGAAAAGTGCTCTCTTTTTCATCAGTTGGTCCTCAGGTAGGGCGATTGGGCGAATGCCTGGTCGATGGCGTCCGTGATACGGGTCGTGGTGCCGTCCGTCAGCAATCCGTTTAGGACCGCGATCCAGGCGATGGGTAGGGTCTCGCCGGATGCCAGGGTCGGATCCACCATATTGATGAAGAGCGTGCCGGTGTTGTATGAGATCGAGCCCCCGATCGGGTACCCCCACCCGTACCCCGGCCCGCAGCACGGCCAGTAGGGGTACCAGCCCCACCAGCCGTACCACGGGTAGCTCACGTAGTATTCGGTTCTGGTGACGGCCAGGGCGCCCACCAGGAATATCGCGTCAGGCGCGTTGTTCTCCGGGTCGGTCTCCTCGACGTATCCCAGGGCTTCGATCTGACTCCTGATACGCGAGAGAATCAGGTCGTCGTTGTCGCGGTCCAGCAGGTCGTTGTTGGTGGCATCCTCGAAGTCGATGTGGACCACCGAGTCCAGCAACACGTAGGTGTCGAGGCTGGTGAAGTCCACCGTTTCATCGTGGACCGTGACCACCAGGTCCAGTTGCTGGATGCTCGTCACCTCGCCGGGATAGCACGACGTGAACGCCACCAGCGCTCCGGCCAACGCCGGAAAGGCGTACCAACGTTGCTTCATGGAATTGTCTCCCTCTCGTTGGGCGCCAGGCTCTCGGCCATCCCCTCCGATGGCGGTTCCTGGACGCGATTCGTAACAATGCAATGTTAGGGGTGCCCGAGGTCGGCCGACATTGGACTTTGGTCTAATACCGCCGATTCCCTGCTGGTGCTGGCCCGCTTAGATCATGCGGTGTCCTGGGTGGCGGAGTGGATGGCTTCGAGGAGCACCTGGTCGTCGAACGGCTTCTCCAGGAAGCGGGCCGCGCCCTGGTCCAGGGCCCGGGCCCGGACATTGGCGTCTTCGTAGGCGGTAATGAAGATGATGGGCAGGTTGGCACCCGAGGTCATCAGCCGGTCCTGCAACTGGAGGCCGCTCAAACCCGGCATCTGGATGTCGAGCACCAGGCAGGAAGGACCGTCGTTGCGCTCGAAGTCCAGGAATTCCTCCGCCGACGCGAACGTCTCCACATTGATCCCCGCTGATCTAATCAGCCGCCTGAGCGCCTTTCGAACCGAAGGGTCGTCGTCTACGACAAACACCGTTGGGGCAACGCTTACCACGTTTGTGAGCATCCTCGGTGGTTCTCTGGTGATGCAGGGAACAGCGGACCACCTACGGGTGACACACTATGCCATGGGACGCGGGATGGATATGGGACTTTGGTCGTATGACCGGACCGAGAGCCTTACCCGGCGGGGGTGATGCCTGCCCTCTCGGCCAGACGCACCAGCTCTGCCAGGGAGTCGGCCTCCATCTTCTGCATGACCCGGGCGCGATGGACTTTGACGGTTTTTTCACTCATATGCAGCTTGCCGGCGACCTGCTTGTTCAACAGGCCGTCTACCACCAGGCCGAAAACCTGCCGTTCCCGGGGGGTCAGGCGGTCGACCCGCCGCCGGATGGTGGAGCGCTCGGAGCGTTCCGCTCGCGTCCGGATGCTTCGGTCTATGGCGCGCTCGATGGCGTCGAGGAGGTCCCGGTCGTCCACCGGCTTCTCCAGGAAATCCAGGGCGCCGCCCTTCATCGCCGTGACGCTCACGGGGACGTTGCCATGACCGGTGAGGAAGATGATGGGGAGATCGAAGCCTGCCGCCGCCAGTTCCTGCTGGAGTTCGAGGCCTGTTTGACCGGGCATCTTGATGTCCAGGACCATACAGGCCGGGTCGTCCGACGGCTGGCGTTCCAAGAATTCCCGGGCCGAGGAGAACGTCTCGGCTCGGAGGTTCACCGATCGCAGCAGCCGAGCGAGGCTGGTGCGGATCGACGGGTCGTCGTCCACGACGTAGACGGTGGCCTCGTTACTCGTCATGGCGCGGGGGGTGGAGCGGGAGCTCGACGTGAAACGCCGCCCCGCGCTCGGAGTGTGGGGTGGCCCACATCCGGCCACCGTGAGCCTCCACGATCGACCGGCTGATGGAGAGTCCCATTCCCATGCCACCGTCCTTCGTCGTCACGAACGGCTCGAAGATCTCCTTCTCGGTCTCGGGCTCCAGGCCGTGGCCCGTATCGACCACCGAGATTCTCAGATGGGCATCGGCTCGCTCGGTCTGAATGGTGAGCTCACGGTGGGTCGTATTCTCGTGGCTCATCGCCTCACATCCGTTCATCATGAGATTGATGACGACTTGCTGGACCTGAATGGGGTCGCACGTCAGCGCTGGCAGGTCGTCCGCCAGGTCCAGGGTGACGGTGATTTGCCTGCTGACGGCATCGCTGTGCATCAGGGCGGCGACGCCCTCCACGAGCCCGTTGAGGTCCAGTGCGGTACGCTGAGGCTTACCGCCCGACAGGAGACCGCGCATCCGCCGGATGACGCCCCCGGCCCGCTTTGCGTCCTCCGCGATGTCCGCCAGGGCGTCCCGTGCCTCCTCAGGATCCGGGTTCTCCGCGGCGAGAAAGCGCGTCGCGGCCTGGGCGTTGGACACGATGGCCGAGAGGGGCTGGTTCAACTCGTGGGCCATGGAGGTAGCCAGCTCTCCCATCGTTGCCACCCGGGACACGTGTGCGATTTGGTCTCGGGTGTGCCGGGCCTCCTCTTCCGCTTCCACCTGTGAGGTGGTGTCGAGCACCAGGGAGAAGTATCCCAGCACCTCTCCGCTCCGCTCCTGGTGCGGGACGAAGGACGCGTCGAAGTGACGCCTCACGCCGTCGGGACCTCGCAGGTGCGAGCGGTACTTGATCCGCTCTCCCGAAAGCACCCTTTCGACCTGGGGGCCTAACGACCGATACATCTCCTGGCCGAGAAACTCCTCGAGGGTCTGCCCGACCACCTCTGCGGTCGGGATACCAAACCAGTCCTCGTAGGCCTGATTGACGAATTGGTAGCGTTGGTCTTTGTCCACGTAGGCAATGGCTGCCGGAAGGGCGTCGGCCATGAGCTGGAGCCGTTCCTCGCTCTCCCTCCGATCCGACACGTCGATGAGGAACCCCCGCAGCACATCGGGCTCGCCGTCCCGCGTCTCGACGCTCACCACGTCGCAGATCCAGACGATGGACCCGTCGGCCCGCACCATGCGGTACTCGAACTGGTAACTGCTGCGTTCGCGGCAGAGTCGCTCGCAGGTCTCCAGCGCCATGTCGCGATCGTCCGGATGGATCCGCTGGGCCCAGAAGTCGCCGTCGTACCACGCCGCCACCGGAAAGCCCAGCAGACCCTCTGCCTGGGGGCCCACGTACGTGAAACACCACGTCTTGGCATCCGCCTCCCACGGGACGAGGGGGGAGGATTCCAGCATGACGCGATATCGTTCTGGGCTGGTCTCGACGATTGGCTCAGTCATGGGCTGGTAGGGTAGACCGCTCACTTCCCGCTGGCGTCAGCAAAGCTCACTACCCACACGTTGAGGCATGAGAGGGATAAGGCCTTACAGAGTAGGGAGATAACGTACCATGGGGGGAGGTTATCCATCAAGAGATCGCCGGGGCGCCACGCTGCCTCGCAGCGCTCCTGCGGATAACGGCTATCGTCTCCTGCCTCCGCCGGCCCTGCTCCGGGCAGCGCCGCTCCGCTGGAAATTCTGGGTGCGTGTAGCACCCCGATCCCGGGCCTGCCTGTTGCGGTCCAACTGGGACCGGTCGCCCCCGCGAAGATCCCCGCTGCCCTGCCACCCGTTACCGCTTCGGCTCTGCCAGCCGTCCTGCGTCTGCCGGTGGATGTTGCCGTTCCGGTCGGCGAATACGTTGTTGGGCCTGATTTCTGCCGTGCTGGGACGCGCCCGGTTGGCCACCCGATCTCCGCCCACGTTTCGGTCCCGGTTCTCCCGCCGGTTGTAGATATTGTTGTCGGTGGATGGACGACGGTTCCCCGCCCGGTATCCGGCCCGGAACCCGGCCCGGGCGCCGGCGTCGTAACCGTGGTGCCACCCCCGGTGGTAACCCCGGTGATACCCGTGGTATCCCATCGGTCCCCAATAGCCCCCCGGGTATCCACCAAACCCGATGTGGAAGGTGAAGGGGCCGGTGCTGTAACTGAACCCGAAGCTCCATCCGTACCAGGGATTGTACCGCACGTGGTACCCCCAGGTGACGGGTCGGGGGTAGTAGACCGTGCCGTACCACGGCGCGTAGTAGTAGCCCGTGCCGTAGACAATGGTGCCGCCGTACACGTAACTGTGCACGTATCCCGGGTAGTATCCCACGTACACCACATCTGGCGTCGAGTCGTAGACATTGACGTAGGTCACATTGTACACAGGGGAGCTCGGCGGCATGTCGTAGATCTGGTCCGCCACGGCGTCGTCCGCCACGGCGTCGGCCACGACCCACGGGCCGTTGGGGTCGTCGGCGACGAACCACACCGCCTCGTGACAGGCGTAGTACGTGTCCCCCACCCGGACGACCGAAGCGCTCGTGTTCGAGGCGTAGGCCATCTCCGTGCCCTCGATCGCCTCGAACTGGGGCTCACCGTCGTACGTCACCTCAAACGTGGCCTCGCTCCGGTCGATTGCGGCAGTCTGGGGAATCTGGGAGTCGAGCAATGCCTCGTTCGCCGCCTCGGTATCGGGCACGGAGATCAACAGGTGCCCCATCTCCGACTCCGGCGGGATCTGCCGGAAGGTGGCGGGTAGCTCACTCGGTGGAACGTGGGTCCACTGGCCCGACAGCTCCTCGGCGGCGTACCACCGGCCGGACAGCACCACGTAGTACCGTTGGGTCCCGATTTCGAGGAGCACGTCGCTCTCGGTGTTGCTCATGTAGAGGAGTTCGGTGCCCTGGACGGGGGTGTATTCGGGCTCGCCCTCCGTCACGATGAGCTCCGTGGGCTCGGTGGCGACAACGCTCCCCGGCGGCGGGCCCGGCTCCTCCTCGGCCTCGGCCGGTTCTGCCGCCTCAGGGTCCTCGGGTGGCTCCGGGGGCGCCAGGGCGGCCACCGCCGACGGCACCTCCGCGGCGATCTGCCACGTCTCCTCGAGACCCGCGGCGGCGTACCACGTGTCCTCCCCGGCGTGGAGGTAGTAGGTCCCGTCCTCCGGCGAAAACACGATGGTGAACGCCGTGTTGAGCACCCGCATGAGGTTGGAATCCTCCACCCGCTGCAACCGGGGCTCGCCGTCGATGGACACCAGCACGGCCGGCTCGTCAACAAACACGATCACAGGAGGAACCGACCGCAGGTTCGCTGCCTCGAGGCGCTCGGCCTCGAGCTCGATGCTGGTGAGGAGCCGGTCCAGAGATACGGTGAGGTCCCATTGGGGGATTCCCGTTTCCAGGATACGGGCGAACTGTTCCTGCTGGCTCTCGGTGGCCTCAGGGAATCTCACGCGATCGACGGTGACGTCCAGGACCTGGACGATCCGTGCGTCCCGGTCGGTGTTCACCCTGGCGGTGACCCACACCGCCCCGAATTCCAGCTCGGCCCCCTCCGACCGGGCCAGCGAGACCGCCGCCCGTGCCGAGAGCGTGTTCTCCGTGAACTCCTCGGGCTGCGGTTGATACATCACGATGGTGGCGGTGCCGTAGGACATCTGGCGGGGCCACCCCGGATCCTCGTCGGCCTGCGGAGGTGCGGTGCCCCCGGCGGCCACGAGGGCGAGGGCGGCGAAACCGAAGCGATTGATCATGTCGGGACCATAACCGCTGCCGCCTCGACGCGGAAGCATGAAACCACCCTGGGCTGGGAAGCCCGTTCATGAGGTGTTCATTCCAACTTCACGCCGGATGTCTGATGGTCACGGATCGGGAAACCCATGACCGGCATCCTCCATCGCATCCGGCGCTCCATTAGTCAGGGGCCGCTCGTTCCGCAGACGGACCAGGAGCGGAAGCGGTTCGTGGTGCACAACTTCATCCTGCACTTTCGCCCTGTGCGTCTTCCGGCAAAGACGCTGCGGTGGACCCACACCTTCGGCTTGGGGGGGATGGGGCTCGTGCTGGTTCTGGTGCTCCTGGGGACGGGGGTCTTGATGATGTTCGTGTACGAGCCCTCTCCCGACCGTGCCTACGAATCGATTCTCAGACTGCAACAGGACGTGGCGTTCGGGCAGTTGATCCGCAACGTCCATCACTGGAGCGCCAACCTGTTGATCGCCGTCGCGGCGCTCCACCTCCTCCGCGTGTACTTCACCGGGGCGTATCATCCCCCTCGGCAGTTCAATTGGGTGATCGGGTTGTCGCTGCTGCTGTGCATCGTCGTGCAGAACTTTACCGGCTACCTGCTGCCCTGGGACCAGCTCTCCTACTGGGCCGTCACGATTTCCACCGGCATGCTGGGCTACGTCCCCCTCGTCGGGACGTGGGTCCAGGAGGTGATTCGCGGGGGACCGGAGATCGGTCGCGCGACGCTCCTCACCTTCTATGCGTTCCACACCACCGTCGTGCCGGCGCTTCTGGCCGGATTCATGGCGTGGCACTTCTGGCGGGTGCGGAAGGCCCGGGGCGTGGTGGTTCCTCGGGGACCGGAAGATGAGCCGAACGGAGATCTGGAGCGTGTCTTGACGGTCCCCCATCTGCTCGTGCGCGAAGTGGTGGTGGGGTTGGTGCTCGTCGGCGTGGTCTTGGTGCTCTCGCTGATTGCCAACGCGCCACTGGCCGACGCGGCGAATCCCGGCATGAGTCCCAACCCGGCGAAGGCGCCGTGGTATTTCGTCGGGATCCAGGAGCTGCTGTTGCACTTCCACCCGCTCCTCGCCGTGCTCGTGTTGCCCCTCGTGGCCGTGGTGGCGCTGCTGCTCATCCCGTACGTGCTCTACGAGCGGGACAGGTCGGGGGTGTTCATGATGTCCCGCAAGGGACGGGCGACGGCGGCGATTGCGGCGGTCACCGCATTGCTCGCCGCGCCGTTGTGGATTCTGTTGGACGAGTACTGGATCGATCTCGCGGCGTGGGTGCCAAACGTGCCGTTGTTTGTCAGCACCGGCCTCATACCCGCTGCCGTGCTGCTCGCGGCGATCTGGGGATTCATCGCAGTGTTGAAGGTGCGATTCTCGGCGTCCAACGACGAGGCGATCCAGGCGTGCTTCGTCTTGGTGTTGGTCGGGTTCGCGGTGCTCACCGTGACGGGTGTGTGGTTTCGCGGTCCCGGCATGGGGCTGGTATGGCCGTGAAGTCCGCAGGGGACGGCGGAGCGCCTCGGCGCCGCTTCCTGGTGGTGGCGTGGCTCGGATTGGCGGCCGTGGCGCTCGTGCAGTACCTGGGTGTCGTTGTTGACTTCCTCAGGCCCCGCAGGCAACGTACGCCCGGTGACGGTGACGCCGTGGTGGTGGCCGGGCCGGTGCAGCGATTCGAGCCCAACTCGGTCTCCGCCTTTCCCGAAGGGAAGTTCTACCTCGTGCGGTTGGCGGACGGCGGGTTCCTGGCGTTGTCCCGTGTCTGCACCCATCTGGGTTGCACCGTCCCCTGGAGTACCGAGGAGCAGCGCTTCACCTGTCCGTGTCACTCCTCGACTTACGACATGCGCGGAGACGTGTTGAGCCCACCCGCACCGCGGGCGCTCGACCTGTATCCTGTGCGGATTGAAAACCAGATCGTCAAGGTCGTCACCGGCACGACGATCCGGCGCAACTCGTTTGAATCTGCGCAGGTCACCCGGGCCTGAAGGAGCCGGAGATACGAGTGGAGACCGAACGTCAACCGAGCGGTGACCCGGCCGTGCCGCGGCGGTGGGTGATGATCGGGGTCGTCGCCTCGGTGGTGATCGTGCTTTCCTTACCCCTCTACCTCCTCAAGCAGCGAGTGGTCGGCGGGCGAGACGCGCCCGGTGACGCGCAAGCGGCGACCTTCGTCGGCCGGGAGGAGTGCATCGACTGTCATGAGGCGGCGTACGAGAGCTGGGTGGGCTCGGATCACGATCGTGCCATGGCGGTTGCCAGCGACAGCACAGTGGTTGGGGATTTCGAGGACTCCGTGTTCGAGTACGGCGGCGTCGTCTCCCGATTCTACCGGAGAGACGGCAAGTACTTCGTCCACACCGAGGGGCCGGGCGGCGAGATGGGGGAGTTCGAGATCCTCTACACCTTCGGCTTCGAGCCCCTCCAGCAGTATCTGATACCGCTGCCGGGCGGGCGCCTCCAGGCATTGTCGACGGCGTGGGATGTCGAACAAGGTCGATGGTTCTTCCTCTATCCGGATCAAGACATCCCCGCCGACGACTGGCTCCACTGGACACGAGGCGCGCAGAACTGGAACGGTATGTGCGCCGAGTGCCACTCCACGAATCTCGTCAAGGGATACGACGCCGAGACCCAGACGTTCAACACGACGTGGTCGGAGATCGACGTGAGCTGCGAGGCGTGCCACGGGCCCGGATCACTCCACGTCGCCTGGGCCGAGATCCCGCCCATGGGCCGCCCTGCTGTAGATGACTATGCCATGGTGATCCCGACGAGCAACGTGACGGGGCGGCAACAGGTGGAGTCGTGCGCGCCGTGCCATTCCCGCCGCGCGGAACTCGGAGACTACGATCACCGGCGCACCGATTTCTTGAGCAACCTGGTGCCCAGCGTGCTCCGCGAGGGTTTGTATCACGCCGACGGCCAGATCCTCGATGAGGTGTACGTCTACGGCTCCTTCGTGCAGAGCAAGATGTACCACAACGACGTGCGCTGCGCCGACTGTCACGACGCCCACAGCCTCCGGTTGCGCGAGGAAGGCAATGCCCTCTGCGCCCAGTGTCACCGCGCCGACGCCTACGACACCTCCGACCATCACTTTCACCAAAAGGTGTACGAAGGAGCACCCAGCGACGGTGCGCTGTGCGTGAAGTGCCACATGCCGGAGCAGCCCTACATGGTGATCGACGACCGGGCGGATCACAGTCTGCGCGTGCCCCGCCCGGACCTGACCGCCGAGCTGGGTGTGCCCAACGCGTGCACCCAATCCGGGTGCCACGACGACAGGCCGTTGCAGTGGTCGGTGGATTATTTCCGCCAGTGGTACGGCGAGGCGCAGAAACCCCATTACGGAACGATTCTCGCCGCCGGTCGGGAGGGCCGGCCCGAGGCGTTGCCCGACCTGGTGCGCCTGGCGGGCGACAACCTCTATCCCGCCATCGTCCGGGCCACGGCGCTTTCTCTCTTGGCCGGGTACCCCGGCCCAGCCTCAGTAGGCGCGTTCAACCAGGCGTTGGCGGACGAGGAGGCCCTCGTGCGGCACACGGCGGTCCGCGACTTGAACGCCACCGACCCTGCGACCTTCGTCGAGCTCGTGGCACCCCTTCTGTTCGATCCGGTGAACGCGGTTCGCATCCGGGCGGCCGCTCGACTCGCCGGGGTGCCGCACGGGGGACTGCGGCCATATCAGGTGGAGGCCCTCGACACGGCGCTTGCTGAATACCGGGAGGTGATGGAGTACTCCCTGGACTTTGCCTTCGCCAATCAGAATCTGGGAAACCTCTATCAGGCCCTGGGAGATCCGGAACGGGCCGTGGCGTACTACGAGTCGGCCATCGAGATCGACGATCTCTTCTTCCCGGCCAAAGTGAACCTGGCGTTGCTCTACAACGCGATGGGCAGAAACCCGGAGGCGGCGACACTGCTGCGGGAGGTCCTAACCGCCGATCCAGAGCAGTACAGCGTAGCGTATAATCTGGGACTGCTGCTGGCCGAGATGGGACAGCACGCAGAAGGAGTGGAATATCTCCAGCGGGCGTCAGACGGCTTGCCGCGACAAGCCCGCATGCACTACAACTTGGGGCTCACGCTCCAGTTCCTCGGTCGGATACAACCTGCTGAGGCAGCTCTTCGAAAGGCCCTCGACATCGAGCCGGACAACATCGATTTCCTCTACGCCCTCGCCGATCACTACGTCAAGCGGGGCGACCCCCACCTTGCGCTGCCGCTAGCCGAGGAGATGATCGCCAAGCACCCGCAGAACCGGATCGGTCACGATATCAAAGCCTACATCGAGGGCGTATCGCGGTAGGGATTTGCGATCCCCAGCTTCTTCATCCGCGAGTAGAGTGTGCTCGGGTTGAGACCCAGGACCTCTGCCGCCTGTTCCTTTCCTTTGATCTTCCAGTTGCACGCGTTCAACACGGCCAGGATGTGGGACCGCTCCAACTCCTCCAGGGTTCTGCTTTCGGGTTGCGGGTCTCGTGCGCCATCCTCGTAGTCGAGGGTAAGGACCGCGTGCTCACCCGTCTGCCGCTCGAGCTCCTGTCGCAACGACTCCCGTTCGGTGGTGTCCCGGTTCGAGGCCCGGAATCCCTGGATCTCGCCTCCCGCACCGATCACCGGCTGGCAGACGTGTTCGATCCATTTGACCTCGCCGTCCTTGCGACGGATGCGGAATCGGACCTCTCGCATCCCCGTCTCCGTGCGGGCTGCGGCGGCGTGCTCCTCCCAGAGACGCATATCCTCGGGAAGAATGATCTTGCGCAGCATGTGCGGGTTGTCCATGAACTCCTCGGGCGCGTACCCGCTGACACGGAGCGAAGAGGGTGAGACGTAGATGAATTTGTCGTCAGGCCCCTGCCACCACTCCCAATCGTAGGTGAAGTTGGCCACGGTCCGATAGCGATACTCCGCCTCGTGGAGCGCCTCGGCTGTCTCCTTACGGTCGGTGATGTCCACCAGGGTGCCAAGGAGCACGGCCGGCTCATCGTCCTCGTCCCGCTCCAGGTCGGCACGGGCGTGCACCCACACGACGGTGCCGTCGGGGCGGACTATCCGGTGATCGATGTCGTATTCCCGCATGTCTTGGACTGCCGAGTCCAGGCGTTGCTGCACGAACTCGAGGTCGTCCGGATGCACGCGGGCCAACGTCGCCTCGGGGCTCGCCCTCGTTCCTTCCTCGATCCCGAACATGCGGTACACTTCGCGGGACCACGTGATGGTGTTCGTCTTCAGGTCCCAATCCAGGAACCCCATGCGCGCGACGCGCTGGGCCTTCAGGAGTCTCCGGCGGCTCACTGTCAACTCTTCCTGTTCGCGCCTCAACTGCTGTGTTCGAAGCTGAACGCGCTCCTGCAGTCCATCGCGGACTGCCCGTAGCGCAGTCTCCAATCCCTTTCTCCCACTGATGTCGCGATCGATGCCGACATACCCACACGGCTCACCGCGTTCGTCCACCATCAGTGAGATCAGCGTGTCCGACCAGAATCCCGATCCGTCTTTGCGCCGCTGCACGTACTCGCCTGCCCACGACCCGGTGTCGTGGACTTGGCGCAAGCGATTCTCTTCCTCTTCCCGTTGGCCTGGCTCCACGACTAACGTGATGGACTTGCCCATGACCTCGTCCGCTCTGTAGCCGTACAGCGCCTCGGCCCCGGCATTCCAGTAGGTCACGTTGCCGTCCAGATCCGTGGCAACCACGGACTCCCGGATGCTGCTCAGAAGCTGTGCCTGGAACCACAACCGATCCTGCAGCTCCCGGCGCTTCGTTTTGTCGGGTTTCACTCCGAGCAAAGCTTGCTCGCCACTGGTCATTGCCGGTCCTCCGGTCCCTTGAGCGCTCCGATCAGCACGGCGGAAATACCGGCTGGTCGATATTTCAACTGCATGAGGACGAAATACCACTCTTTGTCATGGACCGCAAGGGGGACGAGCTGGAGAAACAAGCCAGATAGCTGTCAAATTGTCGCTTAGAGGGATGCTCTGACGAGCCAGAATCATTGGAGGGCTCAACGGTGGTCGGGCACCGAGTGGTGCCGGACGCCTGCGGCCGCCTATGAGGCGACCGCAGGCATGCTGGCTGAGTGGGTTATTCGGTCAGGCGGATGACCACCCTGTCCAATGCGCCCACGAAGGGGAAGGGGTCGCGGTACAGTCGGGACACCTGCGTACCCGTGTCACGCCCCACGTCGAACGTCTCCGCGAGCGAATAGGTACTGATGTGCATTTGCGGCATGTCTACCTCGTCGACTCTCTCCCCGTTCACGTACAGCTCCCCGGTCCCCCCGAACTCTCTGGTCTTGATGAAGTTGAACCGCAGCTCCGTGGATCCTCTCGGGAGTGGCGGTGACTCGAGTATATAGTGAACACCGTCCAGGAAGTTGTAGTCGAACTTGAGCCGACCGTCCTGGATGAACATCGTGAAACCACCGGTCATGCCACCCACGGCCGCGATGACTCCCTGTTCGTTCCCCTGGAGGTCGATCGTCGTGGTGATCGTGTGGGAGCGATTCTTGACCGGGGCCGACGCCTTCTCGGCAATGCGGAAGGCACCGGGGGCGTAGTAGACAAACTCCGTCTGGTCGCCGAACAGGCGGTCCTGTTGCACGGCGAGACGTCGGATCATGTCGTCGTACAGCGGATACACGTTGTTCTTCCAGGCTTCCTCGTCGAACATCTCGATCAGTTCCTCGAGCTTGTCCGGATATTGATCGGCGACGTTGGTGGCCTCCGAGAAGTCCTCGGCGACGTGGTACAGCTCCCACTCGTCTTCCTCGAACGGAAGCGTGACATTGACGTCCCAGGGCATGCGCTTTGCGTGGAGGGTTACCGCCTTCCAACCGTCGGACCAGATCGCCCGGTTGCCGAACATCTCGTAATACTGGCGCTCCTTGGCATTAGGTGCGTCCGCATTGTCGAACGCATACATCATCGACACGCCGGTCATGGGCTGCTGTCTCACGCCATGATAGCTGTCAGGCACCGACGTGCCCGCGGCCTCCAGGATCGTGGGGGCGATGTCCGAGATATGGTGGTATTGATTGCGGATCTCGCCTCTGGCGTTGACGCCATTGGGCCAATGGACCACGAGGGCGTCGGCCTGTCCGCCACGGTGCTCGCTCTGCTTGAAGTACCGGAACGGCGTATTTCCCGCCATCGCCCACCCGGCGTGATAGTGCGGGTAGGTTGTAGCGTCGCCCCACTGCTCGTAGTAACGCAAGCTGGCATCGAACGGCGTCTGGAGTCCATTCAGGACGTACGTCTCGTTGAACGTACCTGACAACCCGCCCTCGCCGCTGGCGCCGTTATCGGACGTCACGAAGATGAGCGTGTTGTCCAGCTCGCCGACCCGTTCGAGCTCGTTGAGGATGCGCCCGATCTGGAAGTCCACGTGCTCCATCTGTCCCGCGAAGACCTCCATCTGGCGAGCGTAGAGCCGCTGTTCGTCGTCGTTGAGGGATTCCCATGCCTCGATCTGGTCGATCCGCTCCGTGAGTTGCGTGTTCTGCGGGACGATTCCGAGCTGTTTCTGGTTCTCGAGAATCGTCGCGCGCGCCTGGTCCCACCCCATGTCGAACCGTCCGCGGTACTTCTCGATGAATTCAGCGGGTGCGTGGTGCGGCGAGTGCATGGAACCCGAGGCCCACAGCATCATGAACGGGTCTTCGGGTTTGAGTGATTTGTGTCCGGTGATCCACTGGATGGCTCGATCGGCCAGATCTCCGTCCAGGTGTTCGGAGCTCCGGTACGGCTCGGGCGTGTGGTCGTTCCACATTACGGGCACGAACTGGTGCACGTCGGCGGCCATGAAGGTGTACGCGTGATCGAATCCCTCACCACTGGGCCAACGATCGAACGGCCCCACTTGGGACACCTCGTACAGCGGGGTGTGGTCCCACTTGCCCAGGGCGTAGTTCACGTACCCCTCTTCCTGGAGGTAGTTGGCCACGGACTTGGCGCTCGGGGGCACCATGGCGTTGTAGCCGGGGAATCCCATCGCGGTGAGTGCGTGGCTCCCGAGCCCGATGGAGTGGGGGTTGCGTCCGGCCATCAGCGTGGCGCGGGACGGAGAGCACAAGGCCGTAGTGTGGAAATTGTTGAAACGCAAACCGTTCGCTGCCAGGCGATCGATGTTTGGCGTCTCGATGAGACCGCCAAAACTCCCGACCTGAGCGAAGCCAACATCATCCAGGAGGAGAATGAGAACGTTGGGTGCACCCTCCGAGGGTCGCACTGGTTCGGGCCACCACTCCTCGCTGTCCTCATACGAACGCGCAATCGTTCCGCCGAACTCGGGTTCGACATCCGGCGCGCAGCCGGCTATCAGGACAATCCCAACCAGCGCTGCAAATACGTGAGCTGCCGTGCCTGTTCGCGTCATCCGTGACCTCCGATTTGTCCGTGTGTTATCCAGCCGATGTCTACGTATCCCGGATACTTCTCCAGAATCCGGTGCGCGGCCTCGGTGATCCGCGCAGTTTGCACATCTGGGGGTGTCCGTATTCACTTGTGCCTCGGCCGACGGCACACGGCCTGCCCTCCGGTCCTGACGGCAATCCAAACTCTACCCGGCAGGATGGAAGTCAGCCATTGGACTTTGGTCGTATTGGGGTGACGGTGTGGATGAAGCTTGACGTGCGTAGGCCACCTCGCCGATGGCCTGGAGGTGGTTGCCGCTCCCAGCATGCCTTCGAGACGCTGAGCCTCCCGGGGGGAAGGTTCGCGGCCAAGATGCGCCTGGCGTAGTCGACGATGCCGTGGTATACGGCGCCGATGAGGTCTTGCAGGGCGACGTCGACGCCGTCACCGCCGATGGGAGAGCACGTCGACCAGCGGATCTCCGCTCGACCCGGAAGGCGGTTTGATGCGCAGGTACGCGGCCAACGTCGCGGCGATGTCGTGCGGTCCGACCCGGCGAGTCACGGTCTGTATCGGCACGCCGTGACCCGCGAAGAAGATCGGCACGTAGGTGTCGTACACCCACGGAGACCCATGAATGGCTGCGATGCCGATCCGCTGCGCGTCTTCATCTGAATGGAGAAACCAGTACTGGTCTTGCACCATGTGGATGTTGCCGGAGCGAGTCGGGTGGAAGCTCCTCCGGATCTGGTCCTGGATCGGCGCACCCGCGACCCGGCCCTCCAGCAAATCGCTCCGGGTCAAGGCGTACGTGAAACCGGGGAGCTTCATGATCTCGCCGGCCACGAACGTCTCGACGTCCTCGGTCCGGAGCCCGCTTGCTCCGGTGGCCTCGAGGTTCAGGTAGAGGTAGGGGTGGCTGTGAAAGGCAATCAAGTCGTCGCGGCCGAACCGCTCGCGGAGCGCGCGCTTCATCGCGGCGGTTTCGAACCAGTCGAAATCGGTGCGGCCGGTCTGCATGCCCTGGCTTGCCATGTGCTCCGGTGCTTCGGGAGCACCGTGGTCGGCGGACAGGACAATCAACGTGTTGTCGAGACCGATGTTGTCGTCGACGTATGCGAACAGGTCCGCCAGAACCCGATCCACCCGGAGGACGTTGTCCTCACTCTCCAGACTCGAGGGTCCAAACAGGTGCCCGATGTAATCGGTGGACGAGAAGCTGATGGCCAGATAGTCAGTGGCTTCGCCCTGTCCAACCTGCTCGCTTTCGATCAGCGCCTTCGCAAAATCGAGCGTCAACTCGTCCCCGGCGGGCGAGAACGTGAGCATCGCGAAGAAGTAAGGAGAACTCCCATCGCCATACGGATGCGGGAACGTGCGGCCGAACGCTCCGAAGTCGGTTTCGAAAGGCCGATCGTCGTGATCGGCGAACACGTAGTTCTCGCGATCCTCGAGAAGTGTCCACGACGTGTCTTGGTAGCGATCGGTGTGCTGCTGCCCGTTCCAGGCTTCCACCCAGTCGGGATATTCATCGTGGTAGAATGTGCTGGTGACAAAATGCCCGGTGCTCTTCGAAAACCAGAACGCCTTTCCGGCGTGCCCGCCCGGGATGATCGCCCCCCGGTCCTTGACCGACACGCTGAACACGCGGGAGGCGCCGCCCGAGTGCACCACGAGTTCATCGCCCACTGTGGAGGCGAGGATGTTGCGGGGGGACACGCCCTCGTGAGGTTTCGCCGGCTGACCGATGATATGGTGGCGCTCGTCCTCTGTATTGTAGACGAAAGTCCCGGTCTCTTGATCGATCCAATCGTTGGCGACGATGCCGTGGCGCGACGGGTCGGCGCCCGTGACCAGCGTGGCATGGCCGACCGCCGTCTCGGTATTGGCGTGGCGGTAGTGGGCGTTGTTGTACCAGGTGCCGCGCTCGATCAGGTAGCGAAAGCCGCCGGGGCCCAGGCGGTCCAGATAGCGAACCGGCAGGTCGCCTCGGAGTTGGTCCACGGTGATTTGCAGCACGAGCTTCGGTAGCTCGGCCTCGGTGGACATGCGACCGGGGCCGCATCCCGTCGCCAACACCGACAGCAAAGCCAGGGAGCACCGCATAAAGATCGACATCAACTGTTCCTCAGGGAGAAGTGCATCTACTGCATGGTCCAAAGGGGGCCGCGGGCGCGTATCCCTCACGCCCGCGACCGTTCGTCCGGCAAATCGGTGTGGTCGATCAGCCGCCCGGTGGACGCAGTTTCTCCATGACCTTCTCGAGCGAGAAGCTCGCCGCCGTCTGGCGAGGCGGGTACTCCTGAAACGTTCTCAAGAACTCTCCGACGTAAGCCTGCGCCGGGACCAGCATGAACACCCGGTCGACCATCCAGTCGTAGTAGGTATTGCTCGTGCGGTCCGCCCGCTCGTACGGATCCCGCCGAAGGTTGAAGATCTTGGGAACCCGCAACTCCGTGAACGGCTCGGCCCAAATCTCCAACGTCCCCGTCCTACGCTGCTCGAGGAATACGACCTTCCAGTCCCTGTAACGCAGCGAGCTCAGGTCTCCGTCGTCCGTGAAGTAGAAGATCTCGTCCCGGGGACCTTCGTCCGTCTGGCCGGTCAGGAAGGGCAGGAAGTTGTACCCGTCGAGGTGGACGCGGTACGACCGGCCGAGCGCCGGCGAATCGTATCCCGTGAGCAACTGCTCCTTGACGTTGGCATCCCCGGCCGCAGCCACGAACGTCGGGAGCCAATCCAGGTGGTGCATGATCTCGTTCGAGACCGAGCCGGCCTCGATTCTCCCGGGCCAGCGCACCATGGCGGGCACGCGCCAGGCACCCTCCCAGTTCGTGTTCTTTTCGCTACGGAAGGGGGTCGTGCCGGCATCGGGCCAGGTGTTCTGGTGGGGACCGTTGTCCGTGCTGTAGAACACGATCGTGTTGTCCGCGATTCCGAGCTCGTCGAGCAGGTCGAGGAACTGCCCGATGTGCATGTCGTGCTCGACCATCCCGTCCGAGTACTCGTCCTGCCCGGAGATGCCCCGTAACTCTTCCTTCACGTGCGTACGGAAGTGCATTCGGGTTCCGCTCCACCACACGAAGAACGGCGTGCCCGCAGCGTTCGCGTCGCGGATGAACCGGAGCGCGGCGGCGGAGGTCTCGTCGTCTGCCGTCTCCATGCGGAGCTTGGTCAGGGGGCCGGTATCCTCGATTCGTCCGTCGGCGTAGCTGTGGATCACGCCCCGCGGGCCGAATTGCTCCCCGAACCCGGGCCACTCCGCTTCGGTGGGGTAGTCCTCGTTCTCGGGCTCCTCTTCGGCGTTGAGGTGATACAGGTTGCCGAAGAACTCGTCGAACCCGTGGTTCGAGGGCAGCATCTCATCGCGGTCGCCGAGATGGTTCTTCCCGAACTGACCCGTCGCATAGCCCATGTCCTTGAGCAGAACCGCGATGGTGGGGTCTTCCACCTGCATCCCGAGTTCGGCGCCGGGAAGGCCGACTTTGCTGAGGCCGGTGCGGAACACGCTCTGCCCCATGATGAACGACGACCGACCGGCCGTGCAGCTCTGCTCGCCGTAATAGTCGGTGAAGATCATGCCCTCGTTGGCGACGCGATCGATGTTCGGGGTTCGGTAGCCCATCACACCCATGGTGTAGGCACTGATGTTCGATTGGCCGACGTCATCGCCCCAGATGACGAGGATGTTGGGCCTGTCCTGAGCCGCAACAGTCGTCGCGGTACCCACGAGCAGCGTGAAACAGGCCGCGGTGGCCACCAGTAGACGGATTGCTTTCATGTGTTTGCTCCTGACTCTTTTGGATTCCGTTATGAAGCTTCCTTGGTGCTCGCTGGCCCGGCGAAATCGGGTAGCCTGCGACTGGGCCACCGGTTTTGACGGTAATCGCAACGATACGCTACTTGTCCCTTGGGCGACCATTGGACTTTGGTCCCATGTCGAGTGGTCTTAGAAGACGCTCGACTAGCCTATGCCACCTCCGCCGGTGCGGTGACCACCGGCTCTTCTGCCTGATCGGCGACGGTCTTGGCGACCCGCTTCGCCAGGTAGTAGATCCGCATCAGACCCTCGATGACGTCCATCTCGAGGCGGTAGACGCTCACTCGGCTGGGTCCCTCCGCGGTGAGGCGTTCTCCCAGGCGCGTGGTCAGCTCGTCCGCCTGTTCGTTGATGCCGCGTTTCATCTCGATGACCTCCAGGGCCACGTCTTGATCCTCCTGTTCCACCGCCGTCGCCGCGCGCTCCACCGCAAAGCGGACAGACTCGTGGAGTCCGGCGAACATGGACCGGGTTTGCTCGCTGGCCGCCAGCCCCTCTTGGCGCCACTGGCGGGCCACGGTCCCGATGTTGACCTGAATGGTCTCGCCGATGGCCTGAAGGTGGTTGGCGGCTCCCAGCATGCCCTCGAGGAGTTTTGTCTCTCGAGGCGGAAGGTCTGCGGCCAAGATGCGCCTTGCATAGTCGACGATGCCGTGGTACACCGCGTCGACGTCCTCCGCCCCCCGGGTGATGCGCACCAGGGTGGACCGCTCGCCGGTCTTCGGCACCTCCGTAGCGTTGAACGTCTCCACGACGAGACCTCCCAGGTGTCCCATCTCCATCCGCACCCGGTCGACGGCCAGGGCAGGGGTTTTGAGGTACACGTCGTCGAGGTACTTGGGCTTGGACACGATGGAGAACACTTCGGGCGGGACCGGAAGGATGCGAGAGATGAGCTTGGCCAGCGGTCCGGTGAACCAGATGAACAGGGCGACGTTGGCCACGTTGAACAGCGTGTGGGCGTTGGCGATCTGCCGTGGGGTTTCGGCGGCGAGGCGGGCGGCGCCGGCCAGCTCCGGAGATGCAGGCGATATCTGCCGCACCACGTCCGCCAGCGGGCCGATCAACCCCACCCAGACCAGCGCTCCGAGGACGTTGAATATCACGTGCACCGCTGCGGCCTGCACGGCGACCCGGGGCTTCCCCAGGGCCGCGAGGAGCGCCGTGGCACAGGTGCCCACGTTGGCGCCCAGGGTCAGGGCGATCCCTGCCTCCAGTGTGATGAACCCCTGTCCGGCGAGGACGATCACGATGCCCGTCGTTGCGGAGGAGCTCTGCACGACGGCCGTGAACACGGCACCGCCGAAAATGGCCCACAGCGGGTTCCGCATGCTCTCCATGGTGTCGATGAAGGGCTGGTAGTCCCGCAGCGGGCTCGTAGCATCGCTCATGAGGCTCATGCCGAAGAAGATCAACCCCAATCCCATGAGCATGGCGCCGTAGCGCTGGGTGCGGTCCCGCTTCTGCGTGAACATCAGGCCGAACCCCACCGCGACGAGCACCAAGGCGTACTTGGTGACCTTGAAGGCGATGATCTGCGCCGTGATGGTCGTGCCCACGTTGGCGCCCATGATGATGCCGATGGATTGGGACAACGTCATGAGACCCGCCGAGACGAATCCCACCACC
>JBDHHA010000117.1:0-15212 GCA_039589615.1 Gemmatimonadota bacterium | reverse complement strand
GACCTCGATCCTCGGGTGGAGTTCGGCTTGGCAAACTCCATCTGGTATCGCAACACCATGTCGTTCGAGCAGGCCTTCCTGGACGTGAACCGGGAGTACTTCGACGCCGAGATTGCGGGACTCGACTTCAGTGATCCCTCCGCCGCGGCGACGATCAACGCCTGGGTGAACGACGCGACGAGAGGCAAGATCGAAGAGATCGTGGACGATCCCATCGGCGGAGGTCTCGTCATGTTTCTCATCAACGCCATCTACTTCAAGGGGGACTGGGCACACCAGTTCGACAAGAGTCTCACCCGCGACGACGATTTCACCCTCCTCGACGGCACCGTGAAGCGGGTCGAGACCATGCGGCACCGCGAGCCCGCGGCCGTGCGGGTATTCTCGGACGACCTCGTGCGGGTGATCGACCTCCCCTATGGGGGCGACGCCTTCACCATGACGATTCTCCTGCCCCGCACCGGCGTTGCGCTGGACGACGCGATCGGTGAGCTGGATGGCTCACGGTGGCAGGCGATCGTCGCAGGTCTGGAGGAGGACGGGACCATCGTCGCGTTACCCAAGTTCACCTTCGAGTACGAACTCGAGATGAACGACGTACTGAAGGCCCTGGGGATGGGTATCGCCTTCACCCCCCGGCAGGCCGACTTCTCCAAGATGCGGGTCGCCAACGACCTCTACATCGATCACGTCAAGCACAAGACGTTCGTGGACGTGAACGAGGAGGGAACGGAGGCCGCCGCCGTCACATCGGTCGGCATCGGTGTGGTGAGCGCGGGCCCGAGGGAATATGCCGTCGACCGGCCCTTCGTCTTCGCCATCCGGGAGCGATTCTCCGGGACGATCATCTTCATCGGGAAGATCCTGGATCCGGAGGGGCAGTCGTAGTCGAGGATGGAGGTGCCGGCCGGCGAAACGGTCGTCGGGAGAGTGTGTCTCTTGGACCGTCTTCTTGAAGTGAGCACTCACTTTAGTGATGAGACCCGTTACACTTCGAGGCGTCACACCTTAAGATTATGTCATACAATCACTTACACCGTGGGAATACCATTCCCTTCAAGAATCTTTACATTTCAGGCCAATGAGTTTGCCACCTCTGTACGGTCATGAGACACTGATGAACCGGCTGGACGGCGCCATCGCCTCCAGCCGGTTCCCACAAGCGGTCCTGCTGACCGGCCCCGCCGGGGTCGGCAAGCAGCGGATCGCCCTTCGCCTGGCCGAGCTGCTCTTTTGCCACGACGAGGGCGGGGAGGAGGCCGAGTGCCGCGGCGCCCGCCAGGTACGGGACCTGACGCACCCAGACCTCCACTGGTTCATCCCCATCCCGCCCCCGAGTGGACGGGCCGGGGATAAGGACAAGCAGATCCAGGAGACCCAGGAGACTCTGGCGGAGCTGATGGAGGAACGCCGGCGGACACCGTTCTACACTCCACCCGACGGAAAGGCCAGCCACCGGGTGGCGTCGGCCCGTCTCCTTCAGCGGACGGTCGGGGTGACTCCATTTCAGGCCAAGCGGAAGGTGATCATCCTGGGGGATGCCGACCGGCTCGTTGTCCAAGATTCCAGCCAGGAAGCCGCCAACGCACTCCTCAAGGTGCTGGAGGAACCCCCGGCGGACACCACGCTGATCCTGACTTCCTCCAAGCCCGACGCGCTGCTGCCCACCATTCGGTCCCGGCTGGCAGCCATCCGCGTGGGGCGCCTCACGGATGCGGAGGTCCAGAACTTGCTCGAGACGGAGCTGGGCACGGCGCCGGCCGAGGCCTCGCGGATTGCCCAAATGGCGGACGGCTCCGTCACCCGGGCTCTCGCGGTGGCCAAAGGGGTGGACCGGGACACGCAGGCGGCGCAGCGCTTCCTCGGGGCCGTCCGGCGAGGACCGGAGGCGTGGGCCGGGGAGGCCATGCTGCAAGCTCCTTGGGGGGCTCGAGGAGGGTTCAGCGCCATGCTCGACGCCCTGGCACTGGAGCTCCGGCTGGAGCTGCGGCGGAAGGTAAATGACGAGCAATTGACCGTGGACGGTTATGTAGAGGCCATTCGGCTGGTCGAGAAACACCGGGCCGGCACGCAGCAGAACCTGAATCCCCAGCTCGCTTTGGCCGTATTGGCCAACGGCATGGCGGAGGTGTTGTGAAGCTGTCTCACGTCGACGCCTCAGGGCACCCAAAGATGGTGGACGTGGGGCCCAAGGCCGAGACCGCCCGGCGGGCGGTGGCCGAGGGCAGCATCCGCATGTCTGCGGAGGCTTTCGACGCCGTGACTCGGAACATCAACCCCAAGGGAGACGTTCTGAGCACTGCGGAATTGGCCGGGACCACCGGGGCCAAGAGGACGGCGGATCTCATCCCGCTGTGCCATCCCATTGTCCTGGATCACGTCGACGTGACGGCCACACCGGATCCGGGGTTACCGGGCGTCCGGGTGGTGGCTTCGGCCACCAGCGTGAGCCGCACCGGCGTGGAGATGGAAGCACTGACGGCGGTTACGGTGGCGCTCCTCACCGTGTACGACATGGTGAAGGCCGCTGGGCACGATTTGGAGATCTATGACGTCCGCCTCTTGGAGAAATCGGGTGGGCGAAGCGGAGACTGGAAACGGAACGAGTAACAGACACCCCAGCAGCGGGGAGGCTGCAGCTACATGACTGATTTGAATATCCGAACCCACGGAAGTCCCGCCGGTCGATTATCGAGCACCCAGCGGCTCGTGGGCCGCGGCATGACCATTCTGGCCGGCAGCGTGGCCTTGGCCGGAATCTTGGGCGCGGCGCAAAGAGCCGACAACGGGGCGGTCCACTTCTACGGGACGGTCTCGTTGGCGGGGCTCCAGGTCAGCAGTGAAATCCTCGACTCGGTGAAGGTCGAAGCCCCGGTCCGAGAGCTGAAGCGGGCGCAGGCGCTCCTCGATTACTCGGCTCG
Source organism: Gemmatimonadota bacterium (assembly GCA_039589615.1). Taxonomy (GTDB): domain Bacteria; phylum Gemmatimonadota; class Gemmatimonadetes; order Gemmatimonadales; family GWC2-71-9; genus B3T1B10. The sequence goes on along the minus strand of JBDHHA010000117.1, from coordinate 12,291 downwards.
GTTCAACCTCGACGCCAATCTCACGGCGGCGGTCTACGACATCGCGATGGCCGAAGGTCTCGATCCCGAGCTGGGCTTCCGGGTCGTCTATCAGGAGAGCCGGTTCAACCCTAGAGCCGTCAGCTCCGCTGGAGCCCTGGGGCTGGCGCAGGTCATGCCCACCACCGCGAGGATCTTCAATCCCGATCTCACCGACGAGGATCTCTTCGATGCGGAAGTCAATCTGCGGATCGGATTCCGATTTCTGAGGGAGTTGGTGGACCGATACCCCGACGACCTGCGTCTGGCGTTGCTGGCCTACAATCGCGGTCCCACACGGTTGCGCCAGCTGTTGGATGGTGGATTGGACCCGCGCAACGGATACGCGAGCTCGGTGTTGGAGGGGTACCTTCCTACGGGAGCGGACCGGCTACAGTAGCGTCCGCTCGTCTCACCTGCCGACTACGACCTGACCCGAAGGCGCTGACCCACCTGCAAGAGGGTCTCGCCTTCCGGAATGTCGTTCCAGATTCTCAGGTCCCGGACCGTCACGCCATAGCGCTGCGACACGATCCACAGGGTGTCGCCCCACCGCACCGTGTGGTGGCCGCTGGGGGGTACCGTCCGGGCAGGCGGCGGCGGTGGCGCCTTTCCCCTCGGAGCCGCACCGCCAAGGGGAATCAGCAAAACCTGTCCGATGCGCATCCTCCGGGGCCGGACGCTAGGATTCACCGCCCGGAGGTGGCTCAAACCCACGCCGTACCACTCGGCGATCTCCCCCATCGTCTCGCCGCGGCGGACAGTGTGCTTGATGATCTTCGCCCGCTCCGACGGAGGCAGCGCCGCGTACTCCCGGGCCACCATGTTGCCGGACCCCCGTGGGACCCGCACCGTCACCTGCTCGTCAGGCGGCGTGGCCTCCCGGTAGTACTGGGGATTCAACTCTTTGATGGCCGCGATGGTCGTATCCGCCAGATTGGCAAGGACGTCGAGGCTGGTCTGATCCGGCACCGTGATCTCATCGAACACCAACGGCTCCAGCGTGGGAATGTCGTCGAACCCGTGGGCCGCCGGATCTTGGGCGACCATCGTTGCGGCGATGAGCTTCGGGACGTAGTCCTTGGTCTCCCGCCGGATCCAGCGGGTGTCGTACAGTACAAAGAAGGTGGAATCCGAGACCGCGTCGTCGTTCAGCCGCTCGCGCTCGAGACCTCGAGAGACCCGCCCCGCCCCGCCGTTGTAGGCCGCCGCCGCCAGATACCACGACCCGAATTCCTCTTGGAGGTCTCGCAGGTGGCGCGCCGCGGCATCGGTGGATTTGAAGGGATCACGACGCTCGTCCACCCAACTGTCGATGCGCAGCCCGTACCGGCGCCCGGTACTGCGAATGAACTGCCACATCCCGATGGCATTGGCTCGGGACACCGCCGTGTTCGAATACCCGCTCTCGATGAGGCCGAGGTAGAGGAGATCTTCGGGCAGCTCATATTTCCGGAAGACGTTGCGGATCATCCCCTCGTACCGGGCCATCCGACCCAGCCAGATGTTGAACCGACGGCGGGAGTCGTCCAGGAAGAAATCCACGTAGTATTGAACCCGTCGATGGTCCGCGAAGGATTCGTGGTCCAGGGACGACACGGGCAAGCTGGCCGTCCCTCCCCGGGAACTCGTCCGGCTGGGATCGAGAGCCGGTACGACCCCCCGAACGGGGTTGCCTCCCTTGGCGAGGCTGCGGAACTCCAGCTCGTGCAGGGCCTGAAGGGCTCGCAAATCGGCGGAGGAATCTTCGACAGTCACGAGCCGGGTCGCCGACCCGCCGAAGGTCGAGTCGGGAACGGCCTCCGGAAGGGACGCCAACTCCGCCTGGCCGGCGCACGCCGCCACGGAGAGCGCCGGAAGGAGCCGGACCAACATGCCACCTAGAGCCTTGAGCATCACCACGAAGTGCCTTTCGGAATCCGTCTAACGTAACAAATATGGGGAAATCCGTGGTTCCCGACGGGTGATGGAGCGCACATTCACCCCCAGTACATGGTCACACCCAGAACCCGGTTCGTGGCATTCAGGACCGCAATCGCCGCCCCCCGCTCCACATCCCCCTCAACGAGATACGACCCGACGAGGCGCCGTGTTCCCTCCTCCAGGTAGGCCGACAGGGCGACGATGACCACGGTGGCATTGAACGCCTTCACTACCCGGGCACCGATGAGCTCGAGGGTCGGCCCGGCGTTTTCCATCGCTCCACCCAAGGCGTCGAGGGCCGCCTCGGCGGCACACCGCAGCCCCCCCGTGGGGATTTCCGGGCACTCGGCCGTCCCCACGAACCGGCGATCCGGGGGCAGCTCGAGTGTCACCCTCGCTCGCCGGGTCCCGTCAGGCATGTTCTCGGTCTCGAGGCTCACAAACCTGAAGCGTTGGGATGGGAGATCGGACATGGCCCTTCTTTCGATGCCGAGCGTCGCCGCTCATCCAGCGTCGGTGGGGGTAGACCGAGCGGTGAAGTGCCGTCAGGCTCCGGTCTCGAACCGCACTTCGAGTTGGGCGCGCGAGCTTTTCTCAGGGGCGTGCAACACGTCGACATCCAGCCGGGGCACTCCGTCCTCGTCCATCGATACCGAAACCAGGATACTCCGACCGTCGTCGAGCTTGAGGCGTAATTGCCGGCAGTCGGACCGAATATTCACGTCGTCCACCGACCGTCCACGTAATTGATCGATGGCCTCCGTGATCCGACGGAGATCCTGCACCGACGTAATCGCTAGCGAGCGCATGTTGTGGTCGACCTAATCGGAGTGCTGGGCAAGGACTGCCCGAAGTTCGGCGTCCTGAATCCGTTCGGCAAGAGCAAACAATGAAGACTTCGATCCCGACTCCAGCGGAAAAGGGGCCCAGAACGCGTTCGATTTTCGATCGCCGTCATAGCAGCGAAAAGACAGTGTCAATTGCCACAGTTTCTCGTCGGCATGACGCTCGGCTGCAGCCTGCACATGCCAGACTTCGTCTTCAGTGTCAATGACTCTCCACGCCATAGATGGAGCCTCGTTCGGGGATAGAGGGAAGCGCGGCGAATATTGCTCGCTCGCGTGACGCGGTCAAGGGGGCTGAAGACCAAGAGCGATCAAATCATCCAACCGATCCACGTCGCGCAACTCGGGGAGAATGACCGGCACGACCGCCAAGGCGCGACACGCCGCACAGGTCGCCTCGAAGACGTGGTCGGTTCCCCACGGAATCTCCTCAAACAATTCGGGAAGGCGACGGGCCAGACCGATGAGGTAGTACCCGCCATCGCTCGCCGGTCCGATCACGACGTCCGACGTGCCCAGGGCGTCTCCCGTTCGCGCGATGACGTCGGCGTCGACCCCCGGCGCGTCCGCCCCAACGGCGATGGCCGGCTCCGAAGGGCGGGCGTCGAAGTGCGCATCGAAGGCGTAGGTCAGCCGGGCTCCGAGATCCCCGTCCGGTTGGGCACGGTAGCGCAGATCGCCCAGCCATTCCCGGGTCTCCTCGATCCCATCCGCCGGCTCACACCACACGGTTGTGGATGCCACGGCGGCAATCTGGCGGATCACTCGTGAGCCGAGCCGGCGGTAGATCTCCAGCGCCGCCTGCTGCCCCACATCCGCCGCCAGGCGTGTCTTGACCAGGCCGAGTCGCGGGGCCCGGGCGAAAAACAGGACGTGATTCACGTGCGGTGCGGTGGGTACCATCCGGCCAGTCGATGGGGTGACACCCCCAGAAGGTAGGCGATGAGCAGTGCCGAATTCCGGAACCACGTGCGGTAGGGACCTTCCTTTTCCCACCGCCGCGCGGAGACCACCACCGGCGACGAGAGGCGGCGAATGGTCGAGGTCCGCCGCACCGTTCGAACGAACGCGACGTCCTCCAGCACGGGAATGTCCGGGAATCCCCCGAGGCTCTCGAAGAGCGCCCGGCGGACGATGAGACCCTGGTCGCCGTAAGGCAGTCCTCCCAGTCGATCGCGCACCAACGCACCGTATTCGACGGTTCGGAGCCACCACCCCCGACCGTCGATCGCCAGTCGCCAGACCGCAGCGTCGGCGCCGGACCCGTTGACCGCCTGCACGAAATCATCGCGGGCCGGTGGGGGAAGCCGCACGTCGGCGTGGAGAAAGCACAGCCACTCTGCGTTGGTGGTGCTCGCCCCGGCGTTCATCTGCGTGGCGCGCCCCGCCTTGGTCGATACTACGCGGGCGCCGGCCGCCCGCGCCACAGGCACCGTGTCGTCCCGCGATCCCCCGTCCACGACAGTCACGTCCACGGGAAGTGGGACACCGTGGAGATCCTCCAGTAGGCCCGGAAGCCGACATGCTTCGTTGAGTGTGGGGATGACGACGGCGACACGTGTCACGCCAGGTGGACTCCTCGTTGGACCGTTCAAATCGTCACGGCGATACGGTGGACGTCTTTTCAGGGACCCCGAAGCCGAGCCTGCGCGCCAGAAGCGGCAGCAGGCTGAGAACGAGGAACAAGCCGCCTGCTATCCACACACGCGTGCGGGCGTCGCCGCTTGCTTCGACCGAGCCCAGAACGAGCGCGTCGGCAAAGAACGTGTACACCAGTGTTCCCGGGAGGATACCAAGCATCGTCGCGACGAGGTACTCTCGCCACCGCAGCCGCGTGAGCCCCGATCCCAGGTTGAGCACGTTGAACGGCACGAGGGGCACGAGGCGCAGCGCGAGGAGTCCCACGAAGCCGAACTCTCGCGTTGCCCGCGCGAGCCCAGGAACCCGCTTGCCAAAAATGCGCTCGACGCCGTCTCGTCCCAGCGCGCGGGCAAGGAGAAAGGCGCCGCTGGCTCCAAGGTTTGCCCCAATCGTGTTGTACAGCGCCCCCCAGCCAAAACCGAACACGGCTCCGCCCGCGATGGTCAGCCACGATCCCGGCACCGCCACCGTGGTCGCCACCGTGTACACCAGCACGAACACCAGCGGCGCCACGACCGGCGATTGGAGGTTCCGCATGCCGGTCACGATCTGTTCCAGTGACAACCGGCTCGCCACCGGAGACCAGTGGGTGACCGCAGCCGCTGCAAGCAACGTGGCCACGAGCAGCGCCATTTTGAGCCAGGGACGCGAGCCTAGCGGAGCCATCGCACCACCCGTCTGAGCCACGCGCCCGGACGTCCAGCGAATTTCTCGAGGTAATAGCTGTCCGCCGCGCGCTTCACACCTTCGGCCATCGTGGGGTAGGGATACACGAGCTGCGAGAGTGTGGACACCTTCAGGCGGTGCTTGATGGCCATGACCAGCGGCATGATGAGGTCGCCGGCCCCCGACGCCACCACCGTCGCTCCCAGGATGCGCCCGCTTCGGCGGGTCACGATCTTCACGAAGCCGCCCGTTCTCGCGTCCACGATCGCACGATCGAGATCGGCGAAGTCGTGGCGATACACGTGCACGTCCCCGAACCGCTCCCGCGCCTCGGGCTCGGTCAATCCCACCCGGGCCACTTCGGGATCCGTGTACGTCACGGCGGGCACCGCGCCGTAGTCGGCCTTTCCCGCAAAGGGAAACACCGCGTTGCGCAGAACGAGCTTCGCCTGGTAGTCGGCCACGTGGGTGAACTGTGGGCCTCCGCTGACGTCGCCCGCCGCCCAGATACCCTTGACGCTGGATCGCAGGCCGGCGTCCACCCGAACCGCTCCCCCATCGAGGGCCACGCCGATCTCCTCCAATCCCAATCCGGTGGTGTTGGCCCGCCTTCCCGTCGCCACGAACAGCTCATCCGCCTCGATCGCGGCTTCACCGGCGCCGCCGCCGAGGTACACGGCCTTCGCGCCGTCGGCGCAGCGACCTACCCGCTCGACGCGCTCACCCGTCCGGACATGCACGCCCTCGGCGCGGAGCAACTCCTCGAGGAGTTGTCCCACCTCCGGGTCCTCTCGGGGGAGCAATTGGGGGAGCATCTCCACCACCGTCACCTCGGCGCCCAAGCGGCCATACACCTGGGCAAATTCCAATCCGATGGGCCCGCCCCCCAGCATGACGATCCGGCGGGGCAACGTGTTCTGATCGAACGCATCGACGTGGGTCAGGTAGCCCGTGTCCTCGAGACCCTCTACCGGGGGGGCACTGGGCACGGCGCCCGTGGCGACCACCACGCGCTTGCTTTCGATGATGCGGTCGTCCACCGCCACCCGCCCCGGGGCCTCGAACCGCGCCGCTCCGAACAGCACCTCCACACCCATCTTCCGAAACCGCTCGGGATCGTCGTGCTCGGCTATGCGCGCTCGGGCCGCGCGGGTCCGTTGCATGACGGTTTCGAACACGTGGCTCGGGGACGCACCGAGGAGACCGAGGCGGTCGGCTTGCCGCATCGCGTGGGCGAGCTTCGCGGACGCGATGAGGGCCTTGCTCGGGACGCACCCCGTCCAGAGACAGTCCCCTCCCAGGGCGTGCCGCTCCACCAGAGCGGCCCTGAGACCCAGGGTCGCCGCACCGGCCGCTGAGACGAGTCCCGCAGTTCCTCCACCAATGGCTATGAGATCGTAGCGCTCCACGTCAGGCGGCCTTCGCGTCTTCCACTGCATCCATCAGCGGTGGCAGCTTGTTGCCGGTCGGAAGGAGATCGAACGCCAGCACGTCCATGGGGCATACGTCGATGCAGATGCCGCACTGAATGCAGCTCGAGTTGCGGTTGTCGAAGGGCAGCTCGTTCTTGGCAAACGCCATCACGTCCACACCAACCTGGCAATGTCGACTGCAGAGAGTGCAGGAGATGCACTTGTCGCTCGCCGTGATGCGGAGCCGGCCGTACCACTTCGCCAAAATCTGGTTCCACGCCGCCAGCGGACACCAGTACCGGCACCAGACCTTGCCGCCAAAGAAGGGATAGAGGGCGATCGGAATGGTGGCGATCAGCCAGAAGTCCACCAGATATTGATAGGACGCCATCCACACGTTGTCTGCACGCGTGTTGAACATGCCCACCGTGATCACGGTTGCCAGCGTCGCGCCGGCCAGCAACACCGCGCCCTGGAATTCCCACCCGCGGCTCCGCGCCCCTTTGGGTGACAGGTGACGCCAGCGATCGCCCAACGTCTCCGCCAGTCCGCCGCATCCGCAAATCCACGTGCAGAACCGCTTGCCGTGGCGGCGTGCGGCCCACGGAATGGCCACGAAGGTGAGGAGAATCCCGGCGCTGATGAACGAATAGATGATCGCCTTGGGAATCCAGTCACCCCACCAGTTGTACCAACTGATGAACAACGGCCACGGCTGGGACAGTCCCCACACGCGCCACGAGTTCTCCACGCTCAGCGCGTGCACACCGAAGACGTTGGCCAGCAGGAAGAACCCGACTTGAAAGCTCGTCAGAGAGACATATCGCCACCTCTGGTAACGCGGATCGCGAGCGATGCCGGTCCAGCGAATGAACGCTTGGTACCCAAAGCCCACGAACACGACCGTGTACAGGAGGCTGTAGAGATACCCCTGCTGGAACCACAGCGTCCCGAAAATGTCCTGGCGCGCCTCGTCCGCAAACATCCATGTGAAGGGTGAAAACGCGACGCGAAACGCGGCACCCACTGCGCCGGCGAAGCTCTCCTGCGACCAAAACCCGGTGAACGGCCACGCATAAGGGGTCTCGGGAAATTTCTTCAAGGCGTACAGGGTGTACGCGAACACGAACATCCCGACGAGGGCCGCCCATCGCTTGACATGCCAGTCCCGCTCGAGCCGTACACCGGCGCGCCGGAAGAAGGACACCGGGAGCTCCGAACCGATCATCTCGAACACGACGTCGTTGGGAACGGTACGCTTCCCTGCGCCGGCGCTGTCGAACGTCGCCGTCTGATCGTCGATCCCTACCAACGCACTGGACAGATGTAGATCGAGACGCTCTGCTGCCTGCTCCGCCAACAGCGCGTCCACGTTGCGCTTCCGGGGGAAGGTCAGCTCCTCGTCGACGGTCACCATCGTGACGTCGTTGGTGCGGCACAGCGCGAGGGCGGCCTCGGCCGCCACGTCGCCACCCCCGTAGATGAGGATTCGCTTTCCTCGATGGTCGTTCGGGTCCCGGAGGGTGTGGTGGACCTTGTGCGCGTGCTCCTCTTCTCCGGTCACGCCGGCCCGGCGGGGGTTGCCGGACTTCCCCAGCGCCAGGACTACGCGCTTCGCCCGGTAGGCGGACCGCTCGGTGGTCACTGAGAAGTGGCCCCCAGCCTTGGAGATGTCGACGACCTTGTCGTGCTCGCTGACGTTGAGACCGGCGTCTCGCACCTGACCGCGCCACCGCTCGAGGAGTTCTTCCCGCGTGCACTCCTCGAACCACATCCCGCTCCGGTTGGGCACCCCCTCCGGCTCGGCGAAGAGAACCTTACCGCGGTACATGTTGACCACGGTGGTGGCGATCTCCTCGGCCTCGAGCACCTGGTACCGCATGCGGAGTTCGTGTGCCCGCATGGCGGCGGCAAGACCCGATGCTCCGGCGCCCACGATGACCAAGTCGAGGAGGGCAGGATCGTCGCCGGCGCTCCGCCCCACCTCGCCGTGTATCCGGTTGACGACATCCACCCCTTCATTCAGCCCGAGCTTGATGAGGGGCGTTCCACCCACGTCCCCCGTGAGGTAGAGACCGGACACGCTGCTCTCGCCGTTCTCCTTGACCAGTGGCAGGTCGGGGTAGGACGGATCGGGCTGTTTCCGGGAGAAGAGGGTCTTGAACCAGGAACGCTGCGTCATGGTCGTTCAAGGTGCGGCAATCGGGGTGTCGGCGCCATATCGGGTAGAACCCGCCGTCCGGAAGCTCAGTTCCCGGAGGAACCCCCTCGCTGCGGCCCCGTCACCGGGTGGTGTTCGCCCCTCCCAACGGGCCCCGCAGACTGTCGTCGCAGCAGCCGGGGGACCTGCGTGATGAAGTGTGCGGACCGTAGGACGCACTCTCCCAGCTGATAGGGCAGCCTGGGAAATTCGTTGAAGCTGCCCCCGACACCGACTGTCGCCTGGATGGGATTGGGCCACCGCAGACGGAGCGCACGCGCCAACCCGGCGGGGTTCCGGAACGCCGCGGCCATGGTGGAGCTACCCATGTAGTGCTCCCGGGCCCCCCACTGCTTGAGAACCGCCGGGGCAAGCCATCCGGGCAAGTCATCGGCCGCTCCATCAATCGGAGTTCGATCGAGGGACGCCCCGAGGAGTCGGTGGGCCAGGAGTGCCGTACACCGCACCCAACTCGCCTGAGGGCGATTCCCCGCAACGACGTAGTCCCAATCGAACCCCTCACCGACGGATTCCAGCACGACGCCCACGTCGCACAGCCACAACCCGCGGTACGCGCCGTGGCGCAGCATGTGGATGCACATGTACCTGAGGTGGTCCTCGTCTCCCAAAATCCGGACGGCGACGTCGCCGAGACGACGCGTCTGGGATCGGTCGTACACCATCTGCAAAGACTCGCGGTGGAGCTCCGGCAGACCCTTGTGGAGATCCACGATGCCGGTCTCTTCCTCGCGACCCGACAGGGCCGCGGCCGCCCGTGCATGCTCCGCCGGTCGCACGCAGAGATCGATATCCTCGTAGGGGCGGAGCCCCACCTCCGGGTAGAGGCGCGCCACCGCCCACCCTTTGACGAGGATGGGCTCGATGCCCACGTCACGAAGCAGCGCAAACGTCCCGCCGATGCGGGATTCGTGGACCGCGGCCTGCAGGGTGTCGTAGCGGTAGGCGTCTCGCAGTTGGAGTGCCGCGGAGTCGGGAAGGTCGAGATCCCGAGCCCGTCGCCAAATCAGACTGGAGGCCCCGGACCTGACGAGGGCCGGCAAATTGTCGCCGACGGTCTGTGGATCGAGAGGGAACGGCGGCGGCTGATGGCGCCATGCACCCGTGAGGGCGGCGGCGACAGACCGGCCGCCATCTTCTTCCGATTGGATCGGATCGGTGCGCGGCACAGGAACAGTCGGTCGCGAGTCGGGCTAGCGACTCACTGGCACCGGCACGTCCCAGCCTGCTTCCCAGTCCGCGCCACGCAAATCCGGCCGGGTCGGTCGGAGCACGGCAGCCCCACCCCGATGCATTGGTTACACTGGGCATTGGTCGTGCTGGACCCCGCCTGGGCGGCGAGCGGCGACCTGATGGACGCGACGACCGGCAGCAGGATCGAGAGCCCGCCGACGACGGCCAGCTTCTGCACCATCTCCCGCCGCGAGTGGGAGATCTCTTCAGCGGGAAGCTCCGTCCCGTCGTCCAGGAGCTTCGCCTTCCGGAGGCGGTCGAGGGCAAGCCACACGATCTCGGCGTCTGCCGGAACCTCGTACTCATCCTCCAGCACCTCGGCCACCTTGGACACCGGGGTGCGCCCATCGCAGTGCCGCCACACGAGCGCCGACGTCCGATTGAGGCAGTGGGCCCTGTGGCGCTTCAGGTCGTAGACCAGGATCTCACCCGGCAGCTCTTCCACCACCAGCTCCGTGGTCCTCGCGGAGGGCATCAGGGTCTCTGTGGGTTTCATCGGTTCACCTTTGCTTCCTCGTCCGTCTATGCTGCTGACGGTTCGTGTACCGCGGCCTTGCTCAGCAGCGAATCGACCATGGCCTCCGCGTCGCCCCTCACCCCCTTCAGCACCAACGCCCCGGATGTGGCCAACCGCAGCGTGGTGAGCGCTCGTTCGGGCTTCCGCCTGGCGGAGACGGTGTGGGCCAGTAGCTCCATCACCGCCCGACCGGGCGACTGTCGTCGCGGCCGCCACGTGGCGCCGGCCCGGTAGCTCGTGGCTACTACCAGTCCCACCGGGAGCGGCTTCGCTTCGACCGGCCCACCCAGGGCCTCCGGGTGGATCTTCCTGGCCCCTCCCCGCCCGTCCCGAACCGACAGGTGCTTCCGGTAGGGATGCACCCGACCCCGCAAATCCAGCACCGCGTACTCATCGGAGTAAAACGTTGCCCCTGCATCCACCAGCGCCCGCACCAGCGTCGTCTTACCACTCTGGGAGCTCCCCGGGACCAGGATCGCCCTGCCCCCCAATCCCACCACGCCGGCGTGGACGAACACCCTCCCCCGAGCCCACTCGGCGATCTGCAACTGGAGGTCGGACTCCAGAACCTCCATGACCACCTCGAGGTTCTTCGAGCGAGTCAACGGCACCTCGTCACCGTACAGCAGATTGACCCGCCGCACCTTTCCCCGCCGTTCCGTCCCCGCGGCGAGCAGCGAGTAGAGGCACGCCACATTCCCCGGGCGCCCCGGTTTCACCTCCGGGGGGAGGACACTCACCAGCCGATCGATCAATGCCGGATCGGTCGTACGGATGCCATAGCGCCTGCCGAATGACACCACTGAAATTCCTGCCGCCCACCCGAGGCGGTCTATCTTCTCAATTCACGTGGATCGCGGCATCAACACCAACTCCGCGCCGCTCACCCTGGTGACACCATCTCGCTGTTTCATCCCTGTGCAGAGACTCCCGATCGTTCGCCACGACCCCATCAATAATGTCGCCCGTGGAGCCGATCCACTCCGTGAGCTGCGGCACACCGAACTCCCGGTGTCTCCTCCGACCAGCCATGGACCCAAGCCGCCCGCCTGGCCGCGACTCTCGATCAACACCGTAAACCACTGTAATGTAATAAGTTATGAGATCTGCACCAGGCGCTCTGATGTCAGGTTGTCCCCAAGGCGCAACCCTCCCGACACTTCGGGCATCTCACACACAGGAGGGTTCACGGAGCGCCCGGGAACCGCACCACGACATCGGGTGTTCCTACTGCTGAGCGCGGGAAACCATGCCCGCATTGGAAGGCAAACAAACGTGGCGATTGGGCACCCGGCCGCCCGGCCGGAACCTCGCCGAGGGGACGAGGCGGGACCACGCAAGCCCGGCCCACATCGCTACGAAACTTCAAAACAACGGTTGTCTAGTCACGGCGGCGCCCGAGAGGGTTAGCCGCCTTCTGCTTGGTCCTGGGATATCCTCCCGGCCGTCAGCATGCGCTCGGTGAAGTCGAGACGCTCCTGAATATCGGCGAGTTGGGCTCGGGTTTCGTGGAGGTCTTCCCGGAGCGCGTCCACCGCCGGACCGAGGTCGTCATCCCTGCCACGGGCCTCCAGCTCCCTCCTCCGGATCGCGAAGCGGAGCACCAAACCCAGCGCCGTGACACTACCTAGCACGCCGAACACGACAGTAACCATCTGCGCTTCAAAGGGTCCCATTGTGGCTCCTCCCTGGAAACCGGCTCGCCTCATGACCGGGCTGGGGTTCGAACCCAGGACCTACGGATTAAAAGTCCGTTGCTCTGCCAGCTGAGCTACCCGGTCGGGTGCAAAAAACATCACCAGCGCCAACGACTTAGAC
>JBDHHA010000116.1:0-19497 GCA_039589615.1 Gemmatimonadota bacterium | reverse complement strand
CACCGCGATCTCGAAACCGCGGCGTCGCCGCAGGCGGGTTTGGCTCGGGTATGGCGGCGCGCGGCGTCGGTGGCCGACACCGCAGTGCGCCGCATTCGTGGGCGGAGGTCCCGTAGGAAGCGAAGTATGCTGAGAAGTAGGTTCGTCGAAGGTCTGTGGCACGACGTTCGACAGGCCGTGCTACTCACGCTGGCCCTCGGCATCGGCGCCAACACCGCCATCTTCACCGTCGTCAACGCCGTGCTGCTCCGTCCCCTCCCGTACGATCGGCCCGAAGAACTCGTCATGATGTGGGAGCTCGACCGACTCGGTAAATCGGGCGATCCAGGAACGGAATGGACCGTCGCGCCGGCCAACTATCTCCAGTGGCTGGAGCGGAACAGCACACTCCGTGACATCGCCGCATTCAACTATTGGCATCCGACGCTCAGCGGTGTGGGGCAGGCCGAGCGTATCATGGGGTCGGTCGTCACGCCGAACATCTTCAACGTCCTGGGTGTGGCGCCGATGTTGGGAAGCGGTTTTTCGCCAGAGCACGGAATTCCCGGAAACAACAACGTGGTCATTCTGAGCCACGGGTTTTGGCAGCGGCGATTCGGCGGCGACCCCAGCCTGGTGGGCCGCACCATCACGCTCAGCAGTGTGGCGTACACCGTCCTCGGCGTGATGCCTGCTGATTTTCGCCACCCGGAGCCGCATGTACTTGGTGAGGCCCAGGTGTGGCGTCCCATCGCGTGGACCGAGCCCGAGTCCAGTTTCGGGCGTCATCTCCGGACGGTGGCGAGATTGCGGCCGGGAGTGGCGTTTGAGACGGCGGTGCAGGACATGGCGATGGTGTCGCGCCAGCTCGAATTGGACTTTCCGGCAGCGGATGCCGATTGGGGTGTGATGGTCCGCCCGATACGCGAGGAGCTCTACGGGGAAATCCGCGGACCTCTACTGTTGCTGCTGGGAGGCGCCGGCTTCGTTCTGCTCATTGTCTGTGCCAACGTGGCCAATCTCGTGCTGGCTCGGAGCCACGGGCGTCGCAAGGAGTTTGCCATCCGGACGTCCCTCGGGGCGGGACGCAGACGTCTCGCCGGCCAACTCGTGGCGGAAAACGTGTTGCTGACATTGGCGGGAGGCGGCGTAGGTCTCCTTGCCGTTCAGGCCGGAACCGGGTTTTTGCGCGCCGTGCAGGATCAATACATCCCGAGCGTTGCCGACATTCGGGTGGACGCCACGGTGGTGGGTTTCATGATGGCGATTGCCCTCGTGACGGGAGTCCTCTTTGGCATCCTCCCGGTGCTGCAGGCGTCGCGCACCGACCTCCGCACGGCCATTACGGAGGAGAGTGCAGGCTCTGGCGTCACGAGAGGCGCACGCCGGCTACGGAACGGGCTTGTGGTGGTGGAGGTCGTGCTCGCCACGGTGCTGGCTGTCGGCGCCGGACTCATGACACGAAGCTTCACGACCTTGATCAACGTTCCCACGGGCTTTGAGACCGCCAATCGCCTGTCGTTCGGCCTGCGGCTGCCCACCGAAGAGTACGACCCACCGGAACGACGTCGCGCGTTCTACACACAGCTCCTACCTCGGCTGCGATCACTGCCCAGCGTGCAACAAGTCGCCATGGTAAGTGACCTGCCGTTCACCACCGAGAACCGGTTCCTTTGGGTGAAGCCCGGGGTCGGCCTTCCTGCGGCCGTAGACTGGATACTTATCGAGTATCGTTACGTGGGACCGGGGTACTTCGACGCGATGGGTATCGATCTGATCGCCGGCAGGGATTTCCGGGATGACGACCGGGGCGAGGGCGATTTCGTCCCGGCCATCGTGAACCAGCGGATGGTAGAACAGTTTTGGCAGGGCGAAGATGCCCTCGGGAGACAGTTTCCGACGCGGGAATTCGAGTCACCGATGGTGGTGGTCGGGGTGGTGGGCGACATACTCGATGACAGTTTTGACGGCGAAAGGGAGCCCCGGTTTTATCTTCCCATTGCCCGGCGACTCCCGTTCGGATCGACGTTCATCGTTGCGAGTAACAGTGACCCTACCTTGTTGGTGGCGGGACTTCGGCAGGAAGCCGAGGCGCTGGAGCCGGAGGTGTTGGCAAGCGGATTTCGATCCTTGGATGATCTGGTTGGTGAATCACTTGCCGATGAGCGGGTGGCCTTGACCCTGGCCAGCGTGTTCTCTGTTCTGGCGCTGGCCCTGGCTGGTGTGGGGATCTACGGAGTGATGTCGTACGCAGTGGGCGAGCGGAGGAGGGAGATTGGGATTCGTGGTGCCCTGGGCGCGCAGCGCTCCGATGTGATGAGGTTGGTCATCGGACACTCTGGCATGTTAACCGTGGTGGGGGTCGTCGTCGGGATCGCGGTTGCATTGCCGCTGGCTCGGATTCTCAGCACGTTCCTGTATGGCGTGCGGCCGTCGGATCCCCTCACGCTTGGCGTGACCGCCGCGGTGCTGGCCGCCGTAGCCTTGGCAGCGAGTTACCTGCCAGCGGCGCGGGCGACCAGAATCTCCCCGGTGGAGGCGTTGCGGAGCGAGCGGTAGGCCCTCGATCAGTGCTCTGCAGGCAGTGACTGCCACAGCACGTGGAGGATCTTCCACTCGCCGTCGTACTTGGCGAGCTGCAGGTAATCCACACCCCACCAGGCCACGACCTTCGCCGCGGCCGTCTGATCAAGAATGTCCAGGAGGATTACGTCCTTGGCAGCGCCATCGGGCGCTGTCTGGCCTGATTCCCGCATTCGGTTTGTGAGGGCGATCATGTCGTCGAACGACATGGCCGTGCCGCCGTACGGCTGGGCGTCGTCGGACCGGTAGAACCCGTACTTGACCACGTCGGGGTGTACGCCTTTCCGGATCTTATCGGCATCTCCCTCGTAGAATCCCTCGAGGTAGTCCAGGGCCGCGCGCGTGACCGCCTCTGCATCGGGGTGGTTTTGGACGCTGGGGTGCTGCGCGTTGAGCATGCCGGGCGCCATGACGGCAAGCCAGGTGGCGAGGGCGATATAGCGGTTCATGCGTGACGACCTTGGCTGAGTTGATGAGTCCTTCTTAGAACCCGCTACGATGGCTTGGGTTCCGTCGGCATTGTGGGCTTGATGCGCCATGCCAACACCATCCCCACGAGGGTCCATCCCACGACACTGTCCAATGCGAGCGCGACTCTGAGGTCGAGGGGAACAAGAACCCCTGGTGCTGGCAGATCGTGAAAGAGTGCCACGAGTACCCCGAGGAGCGCGACGAGGAAGACTCGCTGGACATAGTGCGCCGCATACCGCGGTGACGTCACCGAGAGCATCCAGGCGGCAATGATCGGCACGCAGAGCAAGCCGAGGAGATACAAGGTGAGGTCTAGCAGCTCTGTCTCTTCGAGGCTTTCGCTTCGAAAGAGGATCTGGAACGCGGGCCCTTCCTCGAACCGGGCGTGAAATGCCGAATCGGCGGGAACATCGTACGGAGTGATGTAACTGCCCGTCTCGCTAATGTGCTCGGTTACGGCGTCGAAGACTAGGGACTCGTTAGGTATTTCCCGCCAGGCGGCGTCGTGGTAGAAGGGGATGAAGCTCCGTCCGAGGATCCCCCAGGCGCTCAGTACGACGCCGCCCAGTAGGCCGGATAGGATGATTCTTCTAACCATGAACAGTGGGCCGCCTTCTCAGTCGACTGCGTTACTCCTGCCCCAGGACATCCATCGGTGTCATGCGGATGGCCCGCCGCGCGGGCACGTAGGTCGCTGCAAGACCGATGGCCATCATCGCGCCAAGGGAAATCCCGTAGACAGCGATATCCGACGGGCTCACATCGAACAGCAACGTCGCGAAGAACTGCATCCCAATAGTTGCCAGCGCGACTCCCACCAGGAGCCCAACGGCGCACAACGCGCCTCCCTGGCGAATCACCATGGCCAACACCGTTCGGGGATCGGCGCCCACGGCAACGCGGATGGCGAATTCCCGGGACCGCCGTGCGACGGTATATGCCATGACGCCGTAGATACCGGTGGATGCGAGGAGTAGCGCGATGACGGAGAAGAAGCCCAGCACCCAGGAATAAATGCGAATCTGCCAGTTCGTCTCGAGGAGTACCTCCTCCATGGTGCGGAACTCCGAAAGCGGCAAGTCGGGATCGATGGACCAGATGGCCTCCCGCAAGTTGGCCATCACACTGCGGGGGTCGGCCACGGTTCGCGCCACCAGAAAGACGTCCCAGGAGGGGAGCTGTCGCGCTGGGAGGTAGACGCCGGGATGGGCGAACGACTCGTTCACGATGACGACGGGCTGTGCTCCTCTGAAATCCCGGTTGGTGAAGTCTCGTCCGCGAAGGAGTGGGATCCCCGTCGTGGCGAAGTACCCTGCCTCGATGTTTTGAGTGGGATAACTGGGGAACTGAGCGGTATTGGGAAGAGCTGTCCCCTCCACGTAAATGGGGATACTTCTGTCGATTGATCCTTTGGGCAGCTCTGTCGCGATGGATGCGTCAGTGATTCCCGGCATGGCCACCACAGTCGCGAGAAGCCTGTCGTAGAAATCGGTGATTTCCTCCGGTCCCGGATAGTTTGCATCGGGAGGCGTCACGAACACGGTGGCCAGGTTCTCGGTAGTGAATCCGGGGTCAACTGCTCGTTGGCGCAGAGCGCTCTTGACCATGAGGTTGGAGCCGATGAGCACCGCCAAGGCAATGGCGATCTCGCAAGTCACGAGGAAGGATCTGAAACTTGCCTTCTGCAGCCCGTCAGTTAACCTCCCGCTCAGCGATTGCAGGGTACCGGCCGGGTCGGTTTGCACGGAGGTGATTGCCGGAGCCAATCCAAAGAGGAGGCCGCTTGCGATCACGATGGCGGATATCATGACTACTACAACAGGGCGAATCTCGAATGCCAGGTACGGCATGTTCACGGGCGCGAGCGCAAGGATCAGCTGACGCCCGTACACGCCTATAGCGATGCCCGCCGCTCCCCCGATGACGGCCAGCAAGAGACTCTCGGTGAAGAACTGTCGCGTCATCCGCCCCCGGCTGGCACCGAGGGATGTGCGGATGGCGACTTCTTGATTTCGCGTCGCGTTTCGGGCGAGCGTCAAGTTGGCCACATTTGCGCAGGCCAGCAGCAGAACGAGACAGACGATCCCATAGAAGATGAGGATCGGCTCCGTCTCATCTCCGAAAATCCACTGCCTCAGGCCCGTTAGGCGAACGCCGATGCCCCCATCCGTATCCGGGTACTCCTCGCCAAGTCTGCCGGCGAGAATGTTCATGTCCGCCAGCGCCCGCTCCATGGACTGATCGGGTCGCAGCCGTCCCACGACATTGATGAACCGCGCGAAGCGCGGGAACGTTGCGTCCCAGGGGAACGGCGCCCAAAGATCGGAAGCCTCCGGGAAGCGAAAGTGTGCGGGCATGACGCCGATGATGGTGAACTGCTGACCACCGAGGGTGATGACCTGCCCCACCACTTCCGGATCGCTGCCAAAGCGTCGTCGCCAGAGCCCCTCGCCGATGAGGACGACATTTGACACACCCGGTCCTTCCTCGTCGGGTCGAAAGGTCCTCCCGAGGATGGGCTCGACACCGAGGACTTCGGTGATGTTTGCCGTTACTTGAGTACCCCTAATGCGCTCCGGTCGTCCGTGGCCGGTGAACGTGTAATTGGTATACCAAAACCCGGCTACGCCCACGAACGAGCGATTCTGCTCTTGCCAATCAAGAAGGATGGGATAGGACACCGCCATTCGTTGGATATCCTGTTCCGGTGCGGAGGCCTCCACCGCCACGAGGCGTTCCGGCTGGGCAAACGGTAGTGGAGCGATGAGAACGGTGTAGAGGAGTGTGAACACGGCCACGTTCACCCCGATGCCGATGGCAACGGAAAGTACCGCGGCCGCCGCAAAACCTGGCTTCTTGTGCAGGGATCGCAAGGCAAACCGGATGTCTTGTATCGCTGCATCTATGACGCTCTGCATGTATTTCCTCTTATAGTGTCGCTTGCGGAGATTGTGGCATGCCGACTCGACATCCTGCATGTCACCGAAACGCCGCAGTGCCTCCACTTTGGCGGACTCTGGATCCAATCCTCCGGCGATGAGTTTCTTGATCCGCATCTCCAGATGAAACCGGAGTTCGTCGTCTATGTCTCGCCTGGTGCGGTCCCGCCGCCACGGATTGCGAAATACCCGGCGGACCCGGGTCGGTAGGTCGCTCATTTTGGCATCGATGTCTCGAGCGTGAGTGCCTTGGTGACCGCCTCCGAGTACTCTTGCCACACGGCAGTCTCGGAATCGAGCTGCTTGCGTCCCCGGGACGTCAGTTCATAGAACTTGGCGTGACGGTTGTTCTCGGAGAGTCCCCAATCGGCGCGGATCCACTTCTTCGACTCGAGCCGGTGGAGCGCCGGATACAGTGTCCCCTCCTCGACCAGGAGCCTGGCGTCGGTCGCCGATTCGATCCATTCGGCGATGCCGTATCCGTGGCGCGGCTCCCAGCTCAAGGACTTGAGAATCAGCAGCTCGAGGGCCCCGCGCAGCAGATTGGCGTGGGAACGTCCCATGAGATCCCCTCCCCTTGTGTTCCCTTATGTGACAAGGGGAAGGTGAAAAAGTTCCCCTTGTGTGGCAAGGGGACAGGATCCTAAACAACTTTTCATGGAAGGATTGCTGCTATTCGTTCCGCAGAGCCGCCGTCGGTTCGATTCGCATCGCGCGCCTGGCGGGGGCGATCGTGGCGGCAAGCCCTGTCAGCGCAAACGCGACCACGATTCCGACCAAGACAGTCGGGTCCCACGGTTGCACATCGTAGAACAGAATCCGCATGCTCTTGGCGAGTACCAAGGACAGCACCGTGCCCAAGCCCAAACCGATCATCAGCTCGCGCGAACTCTGCTTGACCAGCGTGTAGAGCAAGCCCGACTGCTGCGCACCGAGTGCCATGCGCAGTCCAACCTCCCTGGTTCTACTGGCCATGGCCAGCGAGATCACGCCGTAGAGGCCTATCGTCGCCAGGAAGAGGGCTCCGGTCGCCGCGACCGCGAAGAACGCCGCAAATACCCGATAGATGAAAGTCTCCTGGCGGACGACCTCTTCCATGGATCGAATGTTGAGGAGCGGCAAGTCCGGGTCGAGCCCCGCAACTGCATGGTGCAGGGTGGGGGCAAGAGACAGGGGCTCTCCCCCTGTCCGAAGAACGACATAGGAATAGCTCGACACATTCTGGGCCTGAGGCAGGTACAGTCCTGCCGGGTATCCCCGGTACGGGGATTCCAGGCCCTCCATGTGTTGATCCGGCACGACGCCCACGATGGTTATCCATGGGGCATCCGGGTCGAGCTTGATCCGCCTTCCGAGGGCTTCACCCTCGGGAAGGAACCTATTCGCAAAACTTTCATTGACCACGACGACCGGCGGCCTCCCGGCCACATCCCTGTCGTCGAGCAATCGCCCCTGGAGCGTGCCGAGGTTGAAGAGTCCAAAGAAACTCGGACGCACAACCAGGCGCGATGCCAGGGGCCAATCCCGCTCGGCTGCGTAGTCGTGCCCTTCGACTGCTAGTCGAACACAGCAGGCGCTGTTACCGGGAAGACCACTCGCGTAAGAAGCGGCGACCACTCCGGGCGCAGCCTCGAGCCGTATCATGAGCTCATTCCAGAACGATTGCCGTTCTTCAGCGGCCGGGTAGTCGGTGTGTGGCAGCGAGATGCCGGCCGTCAAGAATTGGTCCCTCCCGAAACCCAAGTCGACGTCACCGAGTTGTGAGACCCCCTTTATCATCAAGCTGGATACCGCCAGCAGACCGCAGGATAAGGCAACCTGAATGACCACCAAGGATCGAGCGACTTTGCCTATACGCAGGGAGGAGACGCCGAGGCTCCCGTCTTTCAGGAATTCGTTGACGTCGGTGCGTGAGGCTCGTATCGCGGGAAAGGCCCCGGCAAACAACGACGCCAGCAACGTGACAACTACGGTGAAGACGAGGGGAACTGCGTCGAGCTTGATTTCGGCCCAAAATGCAGAAGCTTCGTGCGCGCCGGCTGCGGTGGCCCACTGGACTCCGATGTACGCAATGACGATCCCCAGCGCCGCACCACCTACGGCGAGAACCACCGTCTCGGCGATCATCTGCGAAACGACGCGCTTGCGGCTCGCCCCGAGGGCGGTCCGGACGGCGATTTCACCGGTACGCACCCACGCTCTGGCGAAGAGCAGATTGGCGACATTGGCGCAGGCCACGATCAACAACAGCAAGCCCGCTCCGAGGATCATGGATGAAATCAGCACCGCGTCGCTCTGTGCGAACTGACTCGCCAGGGGCTGGACGACAGCGGTGATGCCCCGGTTCGACTCGCTGTAATTGAACAGGAGGTGACCGGCGAACGTCGCAAATTCGGCCTCCGCCTGTTCCTGAGTCGCATCGTCTCTCAGGCGGCCGAAGGCAACACCGGCGCCGAGGGTGTCGGGCTGCCCCGTGGCGAGGGGAAGCCAGACCTTCTGAAATTCAGGAAACTCGAATCGTTCCGGCATGACACCGATGATCGTCGCCGGTGTCCCGTTGGCCCTCAACGTCTTCCCGAGGATGTCCGGATCGCCGGCGAAGCGATTCTGCCATATCGAGTGTGCGAGCATCACCGTTGGGAGGGCGTTTGCCTCCACATCCTCCTCAGTGAACATCCGTCCCATCAACGGGCTGACCCGGAGTAACCGGAATGCGGACGGTGTGACCCGAGCCCCGAAGTAGCTCTCCGGATGGTTGTCCGCATCGCTGATCGTTACTTCCGTCCAGCCAAATGCCGCGATGTCCTCCAGCGTTTGGGTTTGCTCCCGCCAGGCCGTGAAATCCCGGCGGCGCAGCCCAAGCCGCTCTCGGTCCGATGAGGGGTCATGCAACCCGACGTACAGCAGTCGATCTGCCTCATCGTACGGTAGCCCGCGCATGTAGGAGCCGTACACGATCGAAAACGTCAACGTCGTGAGGCCGATCCCCAAGCCGAGAGCCAGAACCGCGAGGAAGGAAACGCCGGGGCTCTTGCGGATCATCCGGGCGCCAAAGTGCACATCACGGAGAAAGTGTTTCAGGAAGTTTGCGGCCATTGCAGACTTGGCTCCTTCACTTCGGATTTGGTGCTTGTCACGCCGTTTCAAGGGAGAACCTCGCATCAACCGAACGGCCCGTGCCCGCGTGCCCTCGACCAGCACCTCGAAAACGGCCCGCACGCCGTGGATGAGCATCCGACCACGGCTGTGCTCCGCGCCCAGTTTGCTGCAGCTATCCCGAAACGCCTCCACCATTTCGCGGCCGAACTGGCGGCGGAAATCGGCGGGATACATGCGCAGGGATGCGGTATAAAGCCGGTCCCATGCCCTCGGCTTTCCATTTGTCGTGGAGCTACTCATACCGCAGCGCCTCAACTGGATCGACCGATGCGGCGTGTTTGGCGGGAACGTAGCACGCTGCCGCCGCTACCACGGCCACCAGCAATCCGACACTCACCAGGGTCAACGGATCGTACGCACTCACCTCAAAGAGCAGTCCGCCGAGCACTCGACCCAATCCAAGGGCCCCGGCTGTGCCGATGACCAAGCCGAAGAGGGTGAGCTTCATCCCGTGGCCGATGACGAGGCCGAGTACCTCACCACGTCCAGCTCCCAACGCTATGCGCACGCCGACCTCCTGGGTGCGTTGACTGACCGTATACGACATGACACCGAAGATCCCCACCGCAGCCAAGACGAGTGCTACGGTCGCGAAGATTCCGATCAGCGCCGTGGAGAGGCGTTCAGAGGCCAGGGAACCGGCAATCCGCTGTTCCATCGTCGCGATGTCGTACAGCGGCAGGTCAGGGTTGAGCCTCCACACCGTCTGCCGCAGGGGCGCGATGAGATCGAGGGGATGGCCGGTGCCGCGCACAACAAGGCTCATCGTCTCGGAAACATAGATCTGCGAGTAGTGCAGATACATCGTGGGAAAGTAGCCTTCGCCAAGACCGTACTCCTTCACGTCTCCCACGACGCCGACGATTTCCAGGTCCTCGGGACCTGCCGGCCCTCCCCAGCGAATCTTCTTGCCGACTGCCCGCTCGCCGGGGAAGACGCGGCGAGCAAAGGCCTCGTTGACCACGAGGACGTGGGGTGATTCCTGGGAGTCCCTTTCGCTCAGCTCGCGGCCGTCGACGATAGGAATTCCCATTGTCCTGAAGTATCCGGGCGTGATCCTTCGCCGCTCGATGGGACGGTAATCGCGATTCGCCTGCTCCGGCACCGTGACGATGGTGATCCGTCCTCCGACAAACGGAATCCCAGTGATTGCCGCCGCAGATTCGACGCTGGGCAATGCCTCGGCTTGCTGCATGAGGTTGGCGAAGAAAGCCGCCCGCTGTGCGTCGGTCGGGTACAGTGAAGACGGCAGAGATATGTGGCTAGTGAGGAGCTGGCGCCGGTCGAAGCCGCTGTCCACCTGGTTCAACCGCCAGAAACTCTTGAGCAACAAGCCCGCGCCGACCACCAGCATGACCGACAGCGCCACCTCGGTCACGACGAGCGCGCTCCGGAACCGCCGTCTGCCCACGCCCGCAAGTGTTTGGCGACCGCCCTCCTGCAATCCCGAGGTCAAGTCTCTCCGCGACCCCTGCCACGCGGGAATCAATCCGACGAGTATGCCGACGGCCATGGTGACGAGCGTAGCAAAGCCCAGCACAGTTCCATCCACGACCACGCTGGCCGCGCGCGGCAACTCACTTCCCGCCTCGATTACCAGCAAATGGACTCCGGCGTAAGCCAGGGCCACTCCCGCCATTCCCCCCACCAGAGCCAGCAGCACGCTTTCGGTGAGTAACAGCCGGACCAGGCGAGTCCGCCCGGCGCCCAGGGCGGCGCGCACGGCCATCTCACGACCGCGCCCCTCCGCTCGGGCCAGCAGGAGATTTGCGACGTTGGCGCACGCGATGAGGAGAACTAGGCCAACCGCTCCGGACAGCAGCAGCAGGGGCTTGCGCACATGCTGCACCATGCCCTCGAAAAACGGTGTGGCCATCGCGCTCCATTCAGCATTGGTTTCCGGATAGGCGTCGGCGAGGCGTGCTGCAATGACAGCCAACTCTCGCACGGCGGCGTCAACCTCGACTCCGGGTCTGACCCGCCCCAGCAGCTGCAGGAAATGTCGGCCCCTTAGGCTTATGTCTCGGTTGCTGAACTCCCACGGGACCCAGAGGTCAAACTCTGCAGAACCAAATGTGAAAGTCGGTGGTGTGACACCGATAATCGTTCGTGAAACACCGTTGAGTGTTATAGCCCTCCCCAGGACGTCCGCGTCTCCACCGAATCGGCGCTGCCAGAATCCGTGATCGAGAATGACGACGGGATCGGCGCCGGACAGGTCCTCTTGCGGCAGGAACGTTCTACCCTGCGTGAGAGACACGCCCAGCAGCTCGAAGAATCCGGACGAGACCTGCAGTCCGGAGATCCGCTCCGGTTCTCCACTTCCGGTGAGCGTGAACGAAGCGTCGCCCAGTCCGAAGGCGACGACGTCCTCGAGCAAGGTGGTCTGCTCCTTGAAGCTCACAAAGTTGGGAGGGGAGGCCGTCATGCCGGAGCCCCTCGGCGTCACTTCCCAAATCTGGATCAATTCCTCGGGGTCGTCGTACGGCAACGGTCGCAGCAGTACACCGTTCATCACACTGAACATCGCAGTGTTGGCCCCGATACCCAGCGCGAGCACCGCCACGGTGGCGGCGGAGAAACCCGGTGCTCGTCTGAGTCCGCGCAGCGCCACCCTGAAGTCGTTCAAGAAGTCGCGCACGATCTCTCCTCGACCTTGACCACGCCCGCCACCGCTGGGGCGGTGATCGCTGGTCCGGTGCTCGCGGTTCAGCCGTCTGAACCGGGCGATTCGTTCACGCAGGCCTTCGAGCAACAGCTCGAGGATGGCGCGCATTCCATAGAGGAGCTGCGAACCTCGTCCCTGTTGTGAGCGCGCGTGGATCCAGCTGTCCCGAAACGCCTCGACCATCTCGCGGCCGAACTGGTTGCGAAAGTTTGCGGGATAGATTCTCAGCGCAGCGACGTAGAGCCGCTCAAGCGCGTTGGGCGGTCGTACGCGTATCACCCAAGCCTCGCGTCGTTCACCAGGTCCTTGGACCTGGCATATCGAACCAACTGGGCCAGCCGCGTGGCTTCCGCTTCTGCGACACGGCGACCGAAGGCCGTGATGGCGTAGTAGCGACGCCGCTCATCGGACGAATCAGCCACTTTGCGGCGGTCGAGCTCGCGAATCATCCCGGTCTCCAGCATCCGTTGCAGGTGGCGATACAGGGCTCCGGGAAGCATCCGCACCTCGCCGCCGGTGCGGTCTGCGATGTCCTGCATGATCACGTAGCCGTGGCTTTCACCCTCGAGGAGGGTGAGAAGGATCTGGAAGACGTCCGGTTTGAGCGGTAGGTGGGATTCTGGCTTCATGCCAACTCCTGGCAGGGACGGAATACGTTGCAAATCGTGTATACACAATACGTGCATAGTTGACTGGAGTTTCGATAAAATTTCTTCACGAACCAGAGAGTGGAGGGGTCATCTGGTTGAGGTGGGAAAGCTCCGGCTAGGCCGTCACTCCTGCCGCAGTGCCTCCATCGGGTCGATGCGACTGGCCCGGCGCGCGGGAACGTATCCGGCGATCAGTGCCACGAGGGCCATGGCCGTCGGTACGGCGATGAACGTCACGAGATCTCTGGAACCCACCTGAAACAGCATTGATTCGAGTACCCGACTCGCTGCCAATGCACCGAGTAATCCCACCACCGTGCCTGTGGCGACGGGCCCGGCAGCCTGACGTACAACGGCCCACCTCACACTGCGCTTTTGCGCTCCCAAGGCCATGCGGATACCGATCTCGCGAGTACGTTGGCCCACGGTGTAGGCCAACACACCGTAGATGCCGGCTCCGGCCAATGCCGCCGCCACTCCGGCAAAAACGACCATGAGGATCAACACGAACCGCTCTCGGGCGATGGCGCCGGCCGTGACCTCGTCCATCGGTCGAACGTCGTGGATGACGAGGTCCGGATCGACGGCCGCGAGTTCCCGTCGCGCGATCTCGGGAAGATCGGTGCGAGGCGTGGCGGTCGCGATCACGTACGTGAGAACCCAGTTCCGATTATCCGCAAGCTGCGCGTGGGGCAGGTAGACCTTCGGCGCGACATTGCCTCGGTGGTCGTGCGCCACATCCCGCACGATGCCGACAATTCTCCGAAGACGTCCCTCGGCAGGTATCTCTTGGTTCAGGGGATCGCCTTCGGTGAAATACCGGCGTGCCGTTTCCTCGTTGATGATCGCAACGGGGGCAGCATCCACCGCGTCCGACGGTGAGAAAGCCCTGCCGCGTAGCCGGTCGATGTGTAGCACATCGAAATAGTCGCCTTCAATGATGCGGAAGTTGGCGCCTCCCCACTCGACATCTCCCTCCGGAGAGACGTACCTGAACCCCCAGTCGTGATACTCGCCGGAGACGGGCAGCCAGGACGCCGCGCCCGCCGCTTCAACCCCGGGCACGGACTCCAGCCGGTCGCGGAAAACTTGGTGGAACTCCGTCCGGCGCCACGGCTCCCCATACCGCGATTCGGGGAGGTGGATCGCGAACGTCGTGACGTGTCTCGGTGAGATGCCGAGATCCACTCGGTGTAGCTCGAGGAAGCTCTTCATCAAGAGGCCGGCCCCGATGAGCAGCAACAGGGCCAGCGTCACCTGGCCCATCACGAGCAGGTTCCGCAGATAGCCGGTGCGAACCCCGCCAGTGTCGCCGCGTGTGACGTCTTGCAGCGAACGACCGGAGTTCTTGTCGGCGGACCGCCACGCCGGTGCGAGCCCAAAAAGTACAGTTGTCAGCAATGTCACGCCCATTGCGAACAGGAGGAGCGTGGCGTCTACGGAGACTTCTGCTGCACGCGGAAGTGAATCCGGGATGAGGGCGAGCAACCCCCGGACCCCGGAGTACGCGAGCGCGAGACCGGTGATTCCCCCGAGCAAGGCAATGCCGACACTCTCGGTCAAGAGTTGCTGGACGAGGCGGGCTCGGCCGGAGCCCAACGCGGCGCGGATCGACAGTTCCCGCTCCCGGGTAACGTTTCGGGCCAAGAAGAGATTGGCGACGTTCACGCACGCGATGAGGAGCACCAATCCGGCCGCGCCCATGAGGATGTACAAGGTCGCGCCGACGTTGCCCACTACGTCAGAGTGAAGCGGAACGGCCAGTGCCGTCCAGCCGTCGTGGGGTCGCGGATATAGCTCGGCTTGCCTGGCGCTCACGACATCGAGTTGGGCCTGGGTCTCGGCCAACGCGACGCTTGGTCGGAGGCGGGCAACCACGTTCAGGTAGTGATCGCCTCGGGATGTGTTCGCGACGCTCTCGATGTCCAACGGACTCCATAGGTCGACGTTGCCACCCACCACGTCGCGGAACGCTTCGGGCATCACACCGACCACGTCAAAAGGTTGGTCATCCAGCGTGATCTGCTCGCCCAAAATGCCCCGGTCGCCGTCCGAGATGGCCATCCACAGGCGGTAACTCAAGACGACCGAGCGAGCGGATGCGGTCTGCTCCTCGGAGAGAAATGCTCGTCCGACGATGGGTTGGATGCGGTAGACATCGAAGTAGTTCGCAGTCACCCGAAGCGTGACGACCCGTCGTGGAAGTCCTCGGCCGGTCAAGGTGAATCCGGGTTGCCTGTAGTACATCGCCGCAGCGTCCTCGAATCCCTCCACCATCTCCCGATAGTCGAGATAGGCGGGTCCGGTGACGACACCACCGTCAGGCGTCCATCTGGCATGGACCTGAAAGATCCGCACGAGCCGATCCGGCTCCTCGTAGCGAAGCGGTTTTAGGATCACCCCGTTGAGGACGCTGAATACAGCGGTGTTGGCACCGATTCCCAGCGCCAGCGTCAACACGGCGACCACGGTGAAGCCGGGTGATCGCACGAATGACCTGGCAGCGTAGCGAATGTCCTGCAGCAGGGAACCGGTCAGGCTGTGTGCCTGCACGTGAGACGTGCGGTACCGTTGGGTGGGACGCGGTTTGCGGGCAAGTTTGGCGAAGATGTAACGCCCGCCGATGGCTAGTGTCTGTCCCCAATACCATAATCCGGCGGATGTCGCCGAACGGCGGTCGCGGGTTTCGATATAATCCTGTCGCAGATCCCCCAGCACACTGCGCCCGAGCGAACCGCCGGGGAGGCAGCGCGACAGCACCCACTCGGCGAGCGTCGGCGGCTGGGGTCCGTGGGGCGATGAGGCGCTCATGGCTTCTCCAGCACGGTGTCGAGCCCTTCCCACAGCTTTAGGAGTGCGGACCGGGAGGCGCGTAGGGATTCGAGACCGTCCGCGGTCACGGTGAAGCGGCGCATGGGGTGGCCGCCCCGATCCGGGACCGGGCTGCCATCCTCAAAGTCCCACTCCAGGTATCCTTTTTCCGCGAGCCGATCAAACGTGCGATACAATGCACCCCGCGATACGGTGCGTTGCGCACAGCGCTCGAGTTCCTTGCGTACACCGATGGCGTAGGCGTCGTCCCCCAATTGAAGCAGGGCGAGGAGTACCATCTGTTCGAATTCGCCGATATAGGATTTGGCCATCGTCTCACCGAGGTCGCTAATTTATACTTCGATAGTATAAAAAGTAGACCTCGTACCACGCTTGGTCAAGGCCCCTTTCCCTCACGGTCTGAAACTTTTCACGCGATCGCCACGTACTTCGTAGTACGAAATATCGTGGTGCGAAGTGTGGGTGCATTTGACCTGACCATCTGCTGTCGAGCCGGGAGGCCCGCGTGTTCAACAAAGAGCTGAAGAAGGGGAGCCTGGAGCTGCTGATCCTGTCCGTGCTGGAAGGCCACACTCGGCACGGCTACGAAATCGGGAAGCTCCTGGAAGAACGATCGGATGGGAAGCTGGCCTTCCCCGTCTCCACTCTGTACTCGATTCTCTACCGCATGGAGGACCGGGCGTGGATCGCGGGACGATGGGAGGAGAAGCAGGGCAAGAGGCGCCGCTGCTACTACACGTTGACCGCTGAGGGAAAGAAGGTGCTGGCCCAGCAGCAGCAGGAGTGGGAGGCCTTCACCGCGGTCGTCAACGAGGTCATCGAGGTGGACAATGCCTGACTGGACTGACTTGCTCCAAAGACGGCCGGACCTTCTGCGGGTGGAGGGTGAGCGCCGCGAGCGGATGATCCAGGAATTAGCCGATCACCTGGAGGACCTCTACCAGGAGGCTTTGCGCCTAGGCGCCACGGAGGAAGAAGCCGAGGCACAGGCTTTCCGTTCCTTGAGCGCGCGGGATCCCAAGCCGGCACGGGGCGCCCCCGGACACCTCGCCGCCCGAGGCCCGGGGCGCAGGTGGAATTGGTGGAGCGCGTTGTTCGGTTGGCTACGGGATTTCCGATTTGCCTTCCGCGCCCTTTCCAGGCGCCCACTTTTTACCGGCGTCGTAGTGCTCGTATTGAGTCTCGGGATTGGGGCCACCACCGCCATCTTCACCCTCCTCGACGCCATCGTCCTCTCTCCCCTACCCTTTGATGAGGCGGATCGCCTAGTGGTCTTGGGCCATTCGGCACCGAACGTGGGCGAGGGGGACGTGGGGCAGTGCGCCGCGTGGCACTTCACATACGAGGATGAGAACCGGGTCTTCGAGGACCTGGGGATGTACGGCAGCGGTGCGCCGACGGTGATAGGAGTGGGAGAGCCCGAGGCGGTCCCGGCTTTGTACGTGACGAGTGGGGTGTTCCGCGCTCTGCGCATGACTCCCGTCTTGGGACGGATATTCACACCGGAAGACGAGGAGCCGGGGGGGCCGGGTCTCGTGATACTGAGCCACCGGTACTGGCAGACCCAATTCGGCGGTGACCCGGATGTTCTCGGTCGGACCATCGAAGTGAGCGGGTTGACCCGGGAAATCGTGGGGGTCATGCCCCCGACCCTCGTGAGTTTGGGGCCGGACCCGTCCCTCATCATTCCGCTCCGCTACGACAGGTCCACCCTCTTTGTGGGAAACGTGGGCTTCAACTCGGTGGTAAGGCTGAGGGACGGGGTCACCATGGAAGGGGCTGTGGCGGACATGGCGCGGATGCTCCCCCTGGCGTTCGAGAAATTCCCGGGCGGCCCGGTGATTGCCTCCGCCAGGGAAGCCGAAACCATCCCGTCGGTTCGTCCCCTGAAGACTGTCCTGGTGGGATCGGTGTCGAACCTCCTCTGGGTTCTCCTGGGAGGAGTTGCGATCGTGCTCCTCATCGCGTGCGCCAACGTCGCCAACCTCTGCCTGGTGCGAGCCGATGGGAAGAACGTGGAGATGGCTGTCCGAGCCGCCATGGGGGCAGGGCACCGCCGCATCGTGTGGGAGTACCTGAAGGAGAGCCTGTTGTTGGGTGTGTTGGGTGGCGCGGGGGGCCTGGTCATGGCCCTTGCCGGGCTGAGGATTCTGGTGGCCACCGCGCCGGTGCAACTCCCCCGGCTCCAGGAGGTAACGCTGGATCCGACGGTCTTGCTCTTCACCCTGACGGTGGCCGTGGGCGCCGGGTTGTTCTTCGGCATGTTTCCGGCATTGCGGCAGGGCCGGAGCGGACTCGTGGATGCCCTCAAGCAGGGTGGCCCCAGCGGCATCAAGGGAGGAGACCGGCACCGGGTGCAGAACACGCTGGCGGTGAGCCAGGTGGCGCTGGCGCTGCTTCTCCTCCTGGCCTCGGGACTCATGCTCAGGAGCTCCCAAGCTCTCAAGAACGTGGATCCGGGTTTCCAGCAACCGGCAGACGTGTTGACCCTCGGCGTATTCATCACCGGCAATGAAAGTCCCAATGCGGAGGACCGCGCTCACGTCCAGGAGCAGATCGCCCGGCGTCTGGGGGAGGTTCCCGGAGTGACGTCGGTGGGTATGGCCACGGCGATCCCCATGGCGGGGGGGAACAACATCAATCCCCTGTACGTGGAGGGGATCACCACCGCCGGCGAGGCGCTGCCACAGACTCGAAGACACAACTACATCGGCGCCGGCTACCTCGAGACGCTGCAGATCCCCCTCCGGGCGGGCCGCAGCTTCACCTGGCAAGACATTCACAACCGGATCCCTGCGGCCCTGGTCTCGGAGAATCTGGCCCGGGAGTACTGGGGCTCCGCCGAAGAAGCCATGGGGAAGAAGGTTTCGGTTCGACCCGACCCCGTTCGGTGGTACGAGATCATCGGCGTCGTGGCGGACGTCCGGGATGACGGGGTGGACGCCGATCCCGTCCCCATGGTGTACTGGCCCCAAGTCACCCTGGCATTCTGGCAGGGATCGCCGGCGGACCAGGCAATGGTGTGGAGTGGGGCAGGGTACGCCATCCGAAGCGACCGGGTCGGCACGCCCGGCTTTCTCGAGCAGGTCCGGGAGGCGGTCTGGGAGGTGAACCCGAACCTGCCGGTCAGAAACCCGCGCACACTCGACGGGATCCTGGCCGCCTCCATGGCTCGCACGTCGTTCACCTTTGTGCTCATGGGCATTGCCGCCGGGGTCGCCCTCCTCCTGGGACTCATCGGCGTGTACGGGGTGATCACCTACGCGGTGAGTCAGCGGCACCGAGAGATGGGGATGCGGATCGCCTTGGGAGCACACAGCCATGACGTCACGAGAATGGTACTCCGGCAGGGGGTGGTTCTCGCCCTCATCGGGCTGCCTATCGGATTGGCCATGGCTGTGGGCCTCACGCGCCTCATGTCCGGTATGCTCTATGGTGTTTCCGCGCTGGACCCGGTGACGTTCGTTGTGGTGCCGGTGGGGCTTCTGCTGGTGACGCTACTTGCCAGCTATGTTCCTGCTCGGCGGGCGGCGCGCATCGATCCCATGGCGGCGTTGCGGGCGGAGTAGGCATCCAGCTGCCCTTTTGCGAGTGGAGTGAGGTCGTGTGTGGTCTCACTCCTCACGCAGCACCGAGGCCGGATCCACCCGGGACGCCCGGCGCGCCGGCCAGCGACACACCGTACCTGCAGTGAGGAGGAAGGCCAAACTCGGCACAACGTACGCCCACGGGTCGAGGGCACTCACGCCGTACAGTTGACTCGCCAGCAATCGGGTGAGGCCAAGGGACACCACGATTCCCAGCAGCAAACCCGCCACCACGGGTCTCAATCCCAAGATGACTACAAACCGAAGCACGCGTTGCCGCTGAGCCCCGAGGGCGACTCGAATGCCGATCTCCCGCATTCGTCTGCCCACGAGAATCGTGAGCACACCGAGGACACCAACCAGCGCAAGGAATGCCGCGGTGGTTGCGAAGACGGATACGAGCGCAGTGTTGAGGCGTGCGGGCCCGAGACGCTCGGTAACGATCGCCTCGACAGTGCGTACATCCGCGACCGGCAGGTCGGGGTCGAGACCGTGGATGATATTGGCGACCTGGGGCGTGATTTGCGTTGGGGCACCACGTGTTCGTACCACGAGCCGCGTGTGTCCGTACGAGGTCTGGAGCACTGACGTGTACACTTCCGGCTCACCGTCGTCCTTGAGGCTGCGGA
>JBDHHA010000115.1:0-15282 GCA_039589615.1 Gemmatimonadota bacterium | reverse complement strand
CGAACACCGAGTGGCAGCTGTCCACGGTGGCGCTGAGCTACATCGCCGGCCTGCTGAAACACGCGTGCGGCTTCGTGGCTGTGACGAATCCTCTGGTGAACAGCTACAAGCGGTTGGTGCCCGGATACGAAGCTCCCACGAATGTCGCGTGGAGCATGCGTAACCGGTCGCCACTGATCCGCATCCCGGAGAAGCGGGGGCAGAGCACACGATGCGAGCTCCGCATGCCGGATCCCTCGGCCAATCCATACCTCGCGCTAGCCGTGCAGTTGGCGGCGGGCCTCGACGGAATCAAGAACGAGCTGATGCCGCCCGACCCGGTCAACAAGAACATGTTCACGATGAGCCACCGGGAGCGCCGCAAGCACCGCATCGACGAGCTGCCGCGGGACCTCCACGAGGCCCTCAACGCCCTCGAGAAGGACGAAGTCGTTCGAGATGCGCTGGGTGAGCATATCTTCGAACGCTTCATGGATGCCAAGCGGCAGGAGTGGCTGGAGTACTCCGCCAGCGTCAGCCGGTGGGAGGTCGACCGATTCCTCGGCCAGTACTAGTCCCGCAGTTCGAATAATCCTTGGGGCGGGGGAGGAAGGATCGCGGCCCCCTTCCTCCCCCCTGTTGTAACGCCCACCCCGCTCCTGTAAGATTCCCACCGCGATGTCAACGGTACCCCCTGCGTTCCTGTTCGACCTCGACGGCACGCTGTACACGAACGATGGCCCCATCGTCGGGGCGGTGGAGACCATCGCGGAGCTGCGCCGTCGTCAGAGGCCTGTTCGGTTCGTCACGAATACGACCCGCACGAATCGCCGGGCCATCATCAGGCGAATGCAGTCCTATGGATTCATGGTTCACGACGACGAGCTGTTCACACCTGCCGTTGCGGCGCGGGACGTGCTCCGGCAGCATGGCGTTCACACCGTTGCGCCGTTTGTCCCCGCCGCGCTGCTCGAGGACTTGGCGGGGATGGAGCTGTGCGGCGGGACCGCGGGGCAGCGATGTCACGAGAACCCCGGCGGTGTGCTGATCGGTGATCTGGGTGACGACTGGACCAACGAATTGTTAAACGAAGCTTTTCGGCACGCCATGGATGGGGCGACGCTCATCGCGCTCCAAAAGGGCCGGTACTTCATGGGGACGGCCGGCCTGGAGGTGGACGCGGGAGCATACGTCGCGGCCCTCGAGTACGCGGTGGGCGCCGAGGCATTGGTGTGCGGCAAGCCCAGCGCACCGTTCTTCGACGCGGTCGTGGGGAGTCTCGGTCTGCCATCCCCTTGTACGGTCACGGAGCGGCCGGCGATGGTAGGCGACGATCTCTGGAATGATGTCGAGGGGGCCCAACGGGCCGGTTTGGCGGGGTGGCTGGTCCGAACCGGCAAGTTCCGGGAAGACGTTCTGGCCGAGAGTGATGTGGTGCCCGACCGTATCATCGACTCGGTCCACAACGTGATCTAGGTCCTTCCGTTTTTCGCCCTGCCTCCCCTTTTTACACCGATGCTCCGACGCACCTTCCCATTGGCATTCGTGATGACGGCCGCCGTTGCCGGTCCGCTCCGCTCCCAAGAGCGGAGCACGGCGCCGGTGATCGACACCATCATCGTCATCACCGAAAATGTCTTCGGCGCGGAAGAGGCCGGCCGCAACGCGCTCTTCCGCATCGCCAACGCGGTGCGGTTCACCACCAAAACGCGAGTCGTGCGTCGGGAATTGCTGTTTCGAGCCGGCGAGCCCTACGACTCGGCCACGGTGGCGGAGTCCGAACGCAATCTTCGGGCTTTAGGGGTCTTCCGGGACGTGGTCATCGATTCCTCGACCATCGGAGGGCGCTTGGCCGTCACGGTGCGGACTGCGGATTCGTGGAGCACGCAACCCAATGTCGGCGGTGGATTCACTGCGGGGACGTTTACCTGGACCGTCGAGCTCGCAGAGCAAAACTTCCTCGGGACGGCGACGCTGGTGGACGTGGGCTATCGCCAGGAACCCGAGCGAACCGTGACGCGGCTCAGCACGCGCCTTCGCCGGGTGTTGGGGTCCCGAATCGCGGCCAGCGGGTTCTACGAGAGCCTGTCCGATGGAAAGCGGGGCGGGTGGGCCGTCGGCTCTCCGTTTCGCTCGTTGAGTGACACTCGCTCGATACAGGTGGTCGGGGAGCGGGCCGATCATCGTGTGGTTCGCTACGTGACGCAGAGTGCGTTCGACCAGGATACGGTGGAGTTCAACCGGCGGGCGTTTGTCAACCGGGTCGACGCCGCCATCGCGCCGGTCGCCAACACGAGCCACTATCTCCGGACGGGTGTGTCGGCGTTGGTGAAGCAGGAGGAATTCATCCCATGGAGCGAGCGGGACGTGGCCTACCCGGACACCGTCAGCGGAACGGTCGGAGTTTTTGCCGAGTACCGCCGAGCGAACTTCAAGGTGGTGACCCATTACAACGGGTTTGCCCGAGAAGAGGACCTCGACCTCAGTACCACGGTGCGGCTCACAACCTGGATCGCGCCATCCGCGTTCGGCTACGCGCGTGACGGCGTGGGTCCTCGGGTGGCCGCCGCGACGGGCGCATCGCTACCGTTCGGCTTCCTCCGGGCGAGCGCGCTCGCCGGTGGTCTCTTCACGTCCGCTGGATTGGATTCGGGTCGCGTGGTGGTCTCGATGACCTTGGGTTCCCAGTTCTTCAATCGCCAGGCCACGTTCCTGAACGTTCAGGGCGGCATGATGGAGAATCCCACGCCTGGTCACGAGTTCGAGCTGGGACACGGGATCGGCCCCCGTTCTTTCGGGCCCTTCTCCTTCACGGGCGACCGGGCAGTGTGGGGAACATTCGAGCACCGCGTGTTCCTGGTGGACGAGGTCTTGGGACTGCTCGGGTTGGGAGCTGCGGGATTCGTTGATTATGGCGGGGCGTGGTTCGACGAACTGGTGGAGCCCCAGTTCGGCGGCAACGTCGGGTTCGGTCTCCGCATCGGCGCCACCCGGGCGACAGGCAACAACTTGGGTCGAATCGATGTCGGGTATCGCTTTGGCGACGGGTGGAGTGGAGAGCGGTGGGCCTTCAGTATCGGACGCGGGGCCGTGTTCTAGGATATTCCAGTAGTGGCGAGAAGGCTCCACACCCCGACTCGGGGGTGGAGCCTTCGCATTTCTTACGTTCCCTAGTTCACCACCGCGACGGTGCCGGTCGGCAGTGGGTTCAGTGCTGCAATCGTCCGCATGTCCGTAGGACCACCGTCTCCGAAGGGATCGCCGAACGGCTTCAACTGAAACGGCACGGCGTTGAGAGATCCCTCCCCCTCGTCGAACGCCGGCTCGATCGAGATCACGTGCATCCACATACTGTCACCGGTGACGGCGTCGTCGCCATTGAAGTCGAACGGCAGGTCGGTGCCGGGCGCCGCATTCCCGTTCAGCAGGACGAAGTCGCCGCCGGGGAACGGTGGTCCTGCCTGGAGGTCGCCCGGCGCTCCAGAAAAGGGCCCCGCCGCATCGCTGTCTCGTCCTGACAGCGTGCCGTCGGCCTCGGGGGTGTACTTGCCGTACGAGAACGCCATTTGGTTTGCCGTGCCGGGACCGTACACGACCCAGCCTTCGTACACCCATCCGGCGTTCAACACCGGCAACGTGACGGAGGCGGTGGGGGCCCCGCCCGGCGCAGGGGGATTCAACAGCCAGATGCCTCCGTCATTGTCCTCGTCGGTGGCCGTGGTAGGCGTGAGGAGCACGTGGGTGCCTGGGCTCGTTTGGAAGTCGGCACTCGCATCGGTCGTCACAAACCCCAGGGATGACAACACGGCGGCTCCGTTGACGATCATTCCACCGAGCAACTTCTGATCGGACGGCATGGCGTCCGCGTCGTTCGGCGGTTCCACCGTCAGGACGAACATCTGGGGATCGTCAATGGGACTCGCAAACGTGTGCTGGCCATCCGCTGCCAGCGTAAACGTTCCCGTTGAATGCGGAGTGCCGGCGTCGTCGATCACCCAACCTTCGTAGCTACCCTCCGCCAGTTGCTCGAGATTCGTGAATGCGACATCGAGCATGACGTCGGGTTGTGTCGGGTCGTCGCTGCAGGCGGTGGCGAGCAGCAGAGACATCGTGAGTAGTGTTGCAGGTCGTAGCATGATTCTCTCCATTATGTGAACGCTGTGGAGAGAATGTTGTGAGGGTCACCTGCGCGAAGAAGGGGTGCGTTGTCTTTCTTAGAGGTTTCTCATCATCCTCTAAGGTTTGACCGGGGCAACCACAGCGTGAACTGGCTTCCTTGATTGGAATGGCTCGTCACCTCGATACTGCCGTCCTGCAACTCCGCGAGCACTTTGGCAATGGTGAGGCCGAGGCCGGAGCCACCCAACTCACGTGACCGCGAAGGATCACCTCGATAGAATCGATCGAAGATGCGCTCCATCTGTTCGGGTGCAATACCGAAGC
The DNA here is from genome assembly GCA_039589615.1 of Gemmatimonadota bacterium. GTDB lineage: Bacteria > Gemmatimonadota > Gemmatimonadetes > Gemmatimonadales > GWC2-71-9 > B3T1B10. The sequence continues at coordinate 10,860 of JBDHHA010000115.1, read as the reverse complement.
CGGTATCATGCACGGAGGCGGCCACCCTGTCCTCGCTTTGCGCCACCGCGAACCGAACCGCCCCGGACGGCGTGTAGCGGACGGCGTTCGATGCGAGATTGAGCAGTACCTGTCTGGTGCGATTCACATCCCCCACGGCGAGTACGGGGCTGTCGGCAGAACTGCTTACCTCCAGATCCCTACCGCTTGCCATGGCCTGGGTGATCTCCTGGACCTCGTCAATGACCTTGGACAGATCGAACTCTTCGTGATCCACCGCCAACTGGCGATTCTCGCCGCGGGCGATGGTCAGCAAGTCATCGATCATCTTGGTGGTGCGTTCGACCTCCCGCTGTATGGCGGCCACGGCGTCTTGCAGCTCGTCGTTGCTTCGCTGCTGACCGAGGCACCATTGCACCCGCGCGCGGATGTGTGTGAGCGGCGTCCGCAATTCGTGGCTGGCATCCGCGGTGAAGGACCCGAGGGTTTGGTGGGCGTGCTCGACCCGGTCCAACATGCTGTTGATGGCCGTGGCGAGTTCCGTGACGTCCTGTTGGCCGGTGGGAATCGTGATCCGCTGACTGAGATCCTCGGGAAGAATGCGCGCCGTGTTGTCGGCGACACGCTGGAGCGGCAACAGCGTGTTGGCAACTGCACTCCGTGCGCTGCGTCGTGACGCCAACGCGGCGAGTGGGAGGAGGAACACCGCGCCGGCCGCGAGTCCGCCAAACCCGAGGAGGAACGCCACTCGGCTCCCCACAACGTAGATGTCGAACTCGCCCATGCTCTGGTGGAGGATCCGGTAGCGCCACCGCGTGCGCTCCGTCAAGGCATCCAGCACCTGGCGCCGGAGGTCATCGGGCGTCGACGCCGTGATCTCTCCCAATCGCTTGGCCGGCATGGACGGCGAGAGGTAGTACACCGCGGGCATTCCGTCCGCGCTGGTGGTCGTCCGCGTGATGGCAAACGGCTCCCCCATCCCAACGAGCTGGTCGGCGAGCATGGCCGGCGCCACGTTGTCGGGCGCGCCTGCGGGATCGGCGTACATCCCGAGGAGTGAGTTGATCAGATCGGCGGACTGCTGGAGAGATCGACGCAGACCGAACTCGGAGATCACAGCGAAGACCAACATGACCAACAACATGTAGCCCGCCAGCGTCACCCAGGTGACCCGACTGAATCGTCGCATGAGCTCCGTGCTCAGCCGTGGTTCGGTCACGACACCTCGAGGCGGTACCCCACACCTCTCACGGTGTGGATGATTGTGGGTTCGTCTTTCCGAGCAAGCTTCTTGCGTAAGTAGTTGATGTAGACGTCCACGACGTTGGTCTCGGTATCGAATTGATAGTTCCACACCGCCTCTGCGATGCGGGAACGGGATACCGTGCGTCCGGCGTTGCGAATCAAGAACTCCAGCAAAGCAAACTCACGCGGACTGAGATCGACTCGCCGGTCGCCCCTGTACACCTCTCTCTTCAGTGGGTCCAGCTTCAAGTCGCCTGCCACCAGCGACACGTCCCCATGCCGGAGCTCGGCGCGGCGCACCAGTGCGTTAACACGGGCAAGAAGCTCTGCGAGGTCGAACGGCTTTGACAGGTAATCGTCGGCCCCCAGTTCGAGGCCCTGGACCCGAGAGTCCACCTCGTCGCGCGCTGTGAGCATCAGTATGGGCGTGATCACCTTGCGGCCACGGAGTTCTTCGACGACGCTGAATCCATCTCTGCCAGGCAGCATGAGGTCCAGCACGATGCAGTCGTATCCTCGCCGCAGGGCATAATCCACGGCACGGTCGCCGGATTCGCACTCGTCCACTGCGCAGCCTTCTTCACGGAACGCCTTGCGCAAGAAACCGCGGAGGTTCTTGTCGTCTTCAACCAAGAGGATCTGCATCAGCTAAAAGTAGAAAGCCCGACCGACGCCGGGCAATGTCGGTGGCGGTGGATTAGAGAACTCTAATGCTCTTTGGCCTGGTCACTATTTGAAGCTCAGCTGAATGCCCCGCTGCTTCATCGCGGCCTCCATCGAAGCCTTGTCCGCAGATTTCATGTACGCCTCTTCCGGCTCGACCACCTTCTTGTCCACCAGTTCCAGCAAGGAGTCGTTCAGCGTGATCATCCCGGCTTTCTTGTTTGTCTGGATGGTCGAGGTGAGCTGGAACGTCTTACCTTCGCGGATGAGGTTGGACACGGCGGCGTTCGTGATGAGAATCTCCCGCGCAGGGACGCGACCGCCACCGATCTTCTTCAGCAGGACCTGTGAGATCACGCCCCGCAACGATTCGGAAAGCATGACGCGAATCTGATCCTGTTGGTCGGCGGGGAACTGATCAATCATCCGGTCCACCGTGCTCACCGCCGTGGTGGTGTGGAGCGTGCCGAACACGAGGTGGCCCGTTTCCGCCGTCTCGATGGCGATGGCCACCGTCTCGAGATCGCGCATCTCACCGATCAGAACGATGTCGGGGTCTTCCCGGAGTGCCGCCCGAAGCGCGCGCTTGAACGACTGGGTGTGGGAACCGACCTGACGTTGGGTAATGACGCACTTCTTGTTCTTGTGGACGAACTCGATGGGATCCTCGATGGTGAGCACGTGATCGGTGCGGGTGCTGTTGATCAAATCGATCATGCCTGCCAGGGTGGTGGACTTGCCGCTCCCCGTCGGGCCGGTGACCACCACGAGCCCCTTTGTCAGATAGCACAGCGCCTGCACTGCGTCGGATACGCCGAGTTGATCCACTGTCAGGATGTCGGTCGGAATGACGCGGAACACGGCGGCGGGTCCCTTGCGGTCGCGGAAGGCGTTGACGCGGAACCGGGCCACATCGATCATCTCGTAGGCGAAATCGGTATCGTTGGTGTCGGCGTATTCCTGCTTGTTGCGATCGGGCATGATCGCCAACACCATCTCCTCGATGTCCGAACGAATCAGCCCGGTGTGGTCGGGAATTGGCTTGAGTTCGCCGTGGGTGCGCACCGTGGGCGGCAGATCGACGCGCAGGTGTAGGTCCGACGAGTCGGAATCGACGAGGAATCGGAGCAGATCCTGAATGCGTTCCTCCGCCTGGCCCGACACTGCCTTGACCTGACCTGCTGGCTGCAGCTCGTCGGTGTCCTCGACCGCGAGTGTCGGTGCGGGGGGATGTGCGGCTGTGTCGGCCGGTGACTCCATGAGCAGCGCATCGGCAGGAACGGACACCGCGGCTGTCGATCTCCGGGGCTTTGCCGGCGACAACACCACCGTGACGCTCTCGCCCACCCGGTCGATCTCCGCATCGACGCGGTGATCGTTGAGGAGATATCCGAACGTGAGGCGCCCTTCACCGCCGTCGAGTTGCGGCTGCAAACCTTCGGGCATGATCTCTCGCACCAGATTGAGAATCTTCGGCGTGTTGATTGGATCCTTGGTTACGGGGTGTTGCCCGCTGTCGATTTCCAGACAGACCTGCTTGCCGGTTTCGAGGACGACGGACCGCGCGTCCTTGTCGAACATCACGTTCAGGAAACGATCCAGGACGGCCATGCCTCACCTATTCGGCGCGAGTGTGAGAGCTCGAGGTGGTCGGGATCAGGCCAATGTACCCCTTGGTGACAGGGGTCGGCTACCGGTCTGGCAGGGGGCCGTTTGGGAGTGCGGGAAATGCCCGTTCGATCCCGCTCAGCAAGGCACCGTCCACACCGTACCCGGATAGTCGGGCAATGGGGCACCACACTGCCTCTCGGGCCTCCGCCGAGGCGTCGATGGCGTCCCCCTCAGCCGTGAAGCAGAACATCAGGTCGTGGTGGGCGTGCACCGGTTCGCGGTCGTTGGCCGGTATCTCGTGCACGTCGACACTCACGAGGTGGGGGTCGCTGTCGGAGGCGACGCGGATGCCCGTTTCCTCCCACACCTCCCGCACCGCCGTGGCCAGGACGTCGGGGTCAGAGGGCTCTACGTGGCCTCCCGGCTGCAACCACCTCTGGAGGCGGTTGTGAAACACGAGGAGCACCTGTCGGCCTTTGGGAGAAAACACCAGGCCGCTGGCGGTGACGTGGCCCGGGTGGTAGTGCGACCGGTCGAAGGGCGCGGGCGAGTCCCGCAACAGATCGAGGGTCAGGGTTCGGCCCCTAGATCCCTGATCGGTGGTGGGATCGAACGCCTCGACCCACCAGAGTGTGTGGTCTCGTCGTGCTCGGTCGTGGGTGGGCATGGGCGACAATAAGTGGATTAGGTCCCCGCCGGTAGGCCACGGCCCATTCCCGGCCACCGGTTTGCTTCTGTACCCTGGAGGTGACACTCCAGGTGTCAGAGCAGTCTTGCCAGCTCTGTAAAGTGTTAAATAGCAGTAGTTTACGGTGCTCTCGACATTCTGGCACTGTTCCTGCTCTCATGGACTCCGGGCCGGCGGATTCTTGCTGGAGGGCAGAACGTCGGAACGGCTTGAAACGGACATCTGGTGGTTTGGGAGGAAGTATGTTCAGCGAACTCAACCGATTGCGGCCGACGATATACGCGGTCAACCCCCCGCCCGCAGGCGGGGCGGGGAAGGAATCTGGGCGGCGGAATAGGGGACGGGGCAGTGGGAACCGCCTGAGGCAGTCGGGACAACCTGGAGCCGCCGGCTCGCCGCACCGCCCGGACGAGCATGGGTCCGGCAGGCGCGGTTCCCAAGGGAGCCTGAGCAAGCCTTAACCGTCGGTACCGGCTCCCAACCGACGTGTTCATAGATCAGGGGGGGGTCCGCCGCGCGCGGCGGGCCTCTCTGTCTTTTGGCCGGAACATTCTTGCGGTGTCAACCGTATTCCTGGAAGCGACCCGGTTCGCCAACGTCGTGGAAGGATCGTCCATGAGATCTCTCGCCCTAGCCTGTGCTACCTGCGCCACCGTGACCGTCGCGGCGACTGCCCAACCGGGCGGTGTGCTGGACGGTGTCGAGCGGGGCAGCACCGGGATCGGATCCCGAATCGGCTTCTTCCTTGGAGCGAAATCGGGCCTCCGGCTGGGCATCGAGATGGGGTATTCCAAGACGGGGCGGGGGGAAGAGAAGGTCTCGTTTGGAGATCCCGCGCTGGGCCCGGGATTCCGGACCACCACCACCAGCACCCGGTTGTGGCACGCCACGGTGGGCGCCCGGAAGCATTGGCCTACGCCGAGTCGCCGGCTGAGCCTGTACGCCGCCGGCGGAACCGGCGTCTACATGGGTCGGACCTCCACGGAGCGCTTCTTGTTCGACGCCGATGCCCGCCGGTTGGGACACGATCTGCAGGCTGGCGGGAGCGAGTGGGAGTTCGGAGCCAATCTGGGGGCCGGTCTCCAAGTGCGGCCTCCCGGATCCTTGGGGGCCATCGATCTCGACGCCCGGCTTCACGTGCTGCCGTTCTCGAGCCACTCGGGTGTCCGCACGTTGCTGACCTTCTCCGCCGGACTGAGCTTCTTCTAGCAGCCACACTCCATTGTCTACAGCCCTCTGGCCCACCAGACCCCGACGCCGCGCCATGACGACATGGCCTGCTGCGGTCGGTGTTTGCGTGATCACGGCCTGCGGCGGAGGTCCAGAGTCCTGGGATGGGTTTGTCTACTATGCCGACACGCCTCATGAGGGCTACGAGCACGCCATTCGCCAGGCGGGGCTCGAGGAGACGGCTCTCGGATACGAGTGGATAACGGCGGGTCGCTTCGCGTTGACCCGAGCCCTGTCCGTGGATCCACCGTACGAGGAGGTCGGATACCTCGACCCCTTGGAGGCAGGCGCCATGGGTTTCAAGGTGTCGGCGGAGCGTGGCCAGCTGCTGCGCATCGAGGTGGAGCTGGAGAGCGACGATCCCAGTCGTGTCTTCCTGGATCTCTTCCGTGTCATGGACGACACATTGCGGCCCCACCGGCATGAAGCCTACGCGGACAGCACCGACCGCAGCCTCGAGTTCTTCGTGCGTCGCACGGGTGACTACGTGCTCCGCGTGCAGCCGGAGCTGCTCCGGGGGGGACGCTACCGGATCCGGATCATCAACGCCTCGTCGCTGGGTTTCCCCGTGGAAGGCTACGGCGTGACCGCAATCAGTAGTGTCTATGGCGATCCCCGGGACGGGGGCCGCCGAGAACACCAAGGTGTGGACATCTTCGCGCCACGGGGTACTCCGGTGCTTGCCGCCGAAGGCGGGCGGGTTAGCCGTGTGCGGAACGGTGGGTTGGGTGGGAAGACGGTTTGGCTTCGTGATCGATTCGGCCAATCCCAATACTACGCCCACCTCGACAGTCAGGCCGTACGGCGTAACCAAGAGGTACGCCGGGGTGACACGCTGGGGTTCGTAGGGAACACCGGCAACGCTCGGACCACCCCTCCCCACCTCCACTTCGGCATTTACAGCCGAGGTGCGTACGATCCCTTTGCCTCGTTGAATCCCCTCCCAACCGATCCCCCACGCCTGGCGGCCGACACGTCCACCGTGGGCGGTTGGGCGCGCACGACGGTGGACGGCTTGCGCGTTCGGAGGTCTCCCAGCCGGCGGGGGAGTGTCCTTGGAGAATTGGCCCGGAACACGCCGATGCTGGTGGTGGGCGGTGCGGGAAGTTGGTTCCGCGTGCTGCTGCCGGATGGAGTGATGGGTTTCGTTGCCGCTGCGTCGGTGGAACCGGCGACCAGTCCACTTCGCAACGCGGACTTGTCGGACGGTGGCATGCTGTTGGGCGGTCCCACGCCGACAGCGGCGAGACGGGGCAGCATCGCGCCGGGGTCTCGGGTGTCGGTGTTCGGAGAGTTCGAGGGCTTTCTCTACGTCCAGGGAGGCCAGGGACCGCCGGGGTGGCTGCCGCTGGATTCCAGTATGGTTTTCTCGCCGAGTCGTGCCGGTGTGGTTGCGTCCGGGGATGGCAGTACGTAGCAGTTGGACGTCGGCTCGACGCATCCTATTCGCAATAACGTCACCTCGCCTCCCCACTATCATCTCTCGTCCAGGACCGATGTCCGCGGGCGATTGGCGTGACTACACTCACCGCACCTGGACGCCGCGTGCGGCATTTTGTTTGGCGCTGAGCCGCTCCCGGCTGTCCACGACACGTTGACACAAGCGGTAGTGGGTCATAATGTGACGCTGGCCCTCCCCCATCCCCGGGCAAGACGCTGCGAAGGTCTCCATGAATCATGACAATCCTCTTGGAATGCCCCAGCGACCTTCGCAAGTGACGGTGCAGGGTCCGCCCGGAGTGGGATCGCGGTTGATGAAAGTGCTCCTCCACAACTTCGAGATGGTGTTGGTGCTCGTATTGGTGGGGAGTCTCTTCTTCATCAACTACTTCGTGGTTCACAAGTTCGCCTTCTTGCTCTTCTATTTCATTCCGGTCCTTCTGGCCGGATTCTACCTGAGTGCCCGCTACGCGGTCGCGACGGCAGTCCTCTCGTCGGGATTCGTGGTGTACTTCACGCTGGTGGATCCCTTCGGTGTGCGCGTGGCTGACGACACGTTCAACTTCTGGAACCTGATGATCTGGGTGTGTTTCCTCGTGTTGACGGGGGCCCTTGTCGGGCAGATTCAGGAGAAGAACCGGCTCCACGCCGGACAGTTACGCGACGCGTATCTGGGGATCATCCAGATTCTCATCAAGTACCTCGAAACGGCGGACAAATACACGAAGAGTCACTCGGAGCGAGTCGCATCCGTGTGCTCTGTATTGGCCCGGCGGCTGGGACTCACGCCGGCCGAGGTACAGAATGTGTGGTCTGCGGCGCTGCTCCATGACATCGGCAAGATCGAGGTCATCGAGCTCGTCCAGAAAGAGACGGCGCTCACCGACGACGAGAAGGCGCAGATCGACCAGCACACAGAACTTGGCGCACAGCTCATCCTCACGACCGGAACGGTTCTCAACGACGTCATCCCGTTGATCCTCGACCACCACCGCCCGTACGAGGAGGGGAAGGAGTCCATTCCGTTGGGTGCGCGCATCATCACGGTAGCCGACACGTATGACGCGGTGCTCACCGATCGACCGTACCGGGCAGGGCGCATGCACTTCCAGGCCGTCGAGATTCTGGAGGATGGCGCGGGAAAGCAGTTCGATCCCAGAGTGGTACAGGCGATGAAGGAATCGGAAGCCGAAGTCGTCCGGATCTACCAAGAAATGCCGGTGTCGCCAGCCGGGTGATCGCTCCAGATCACCATTGACTGGAGATCGCCGGGGCCGCATGTTGCTGCGCTCCACTCGACAAGGTTGCTGATGGAAGAGCGGCGCTGGCACAAGGCCTACGAGGACGGCGTTCCCCCCTCACTCGACTACGACCAGTTGACTATCCCTGGAATACTCGAGCGATCGGCAGCGCGGTTCGCCGATCGCCCGGCCATCACCTTCCGCAACACCACCCTGACGTACATGCAGTTCACGGACGAGGTGGATCGCTTGGCCACCGCCCTGGCGGCCCTGGGAGTGACGAAGGGAACGCGGGTGGCCATCCAGGCGCCCAACCTGCCGCAGACCGTCATCGCACTCTTTGCGACGCTGCGCCTGGGCGGGATCACCGTAATGACCAATCCGCTCTACACGGCGCCGGAAATCGAGCACCAGTGGAACGACGCCGGGGCCACGGTGGCGATCCTGATGGACTTCCTCTTTGCACAACGGGTGGAGCCCATCCGTGAGAAACTCGGAATCGAGCACTACATCGTTGCATCGATCCCCGAATACATGGGATTCCCGTTGAACCTCCTGGCCCCTCTCAAGCTCAAGAAGGCGAGTCCCCCGATGATCGCCAAGGTGCCGGAGACGTCCTCCGTGCATCACTTCAGACGCCTGATCCGCCGGACGACCCCCAATCCTCCCGCGGTGGAGATCGGGATGGATGACGTGGCGATGCTGCAATACACGGGTGGCACCACAGGCGTGTCCAAGGGCGCCATGCTGACCCACACGAACATGTCGTACAACACGCAGCAGACGGCCTGTTGGGCCAGGGGAGTCGAGGAAGGGAAGGACACGTGGCTCGCGTGTCTGCCGTACTTCCATATCTATGGAATAACGGTTTCCATGCTGATTCCGGTGTTCATGGGCGGGCACTTAGTGCTGATCCCCAACCCCCGGGACACCGACGGGATGATCAAGAGCATCCTGAAGCATCGCGTCAGTCTCATGCCGGCGGTCCCGGCGATGTACACGGCGATCAACCAGTATCCGGGCGTGGAGAAGCTGGACCTGTCGAGCATCAAGGTGTGCAACTCGGGATCGGCGCCGCTCCCGGTGGAGGTGCTGGAGCGGTTCGAGGAGCTCACGGGCGCCAAGATCTCGGAGGGGTTCGGCCTCACGGAGACGTCCCCCGTCACCCACTGCAATCCGTTCTACGGCACCCGTAAAAAGGGCAGCATCGGCGTTCCGGTGGCGGACACGGATTCCAAGGTTGTGGACATCGAGGAGGGTGTCACGGAGATGCCCATCGGAACCGAGGGCGAATTGATCATCCGCGGCCCCCAGATCATGAAAGGCTACTGGAACCGACCCGACGACACGGACGACATGATCCGGGACGGTTGGCTCTACACGGGGGACCTGGCCACGATGGACGAGGAAGGGTTCTTTCGCATCGTGGGTCGCAAGAAGGACATGATCCTGTGCAGCGGCTACAACGTCTACCCCGACGAGATCGACCGGTGGCTGGCGGCCCACCCGGCAGTGCTGGAAGCGGCGAGCATCGGGATTCCCGATGAGCGCCGTGGCGAAACGGTAAAATCGTTCGTAGTGCTGAAGCCGGGAGCGAGCGCCACCCCCGAGGAGATCATTGCTCACTGTCGCGAGGGGCTCGCCGCCTACAAGGTGCCCCGGGCGATCGAGTTTCGGGACAGTCTCCCCAAGAGTCCGGTGCTGAAGATCCTGCGGCGGGAGCTGCGGGACGAGGAGATGGCCAAGCGGGCGGACTGACGGTGCGGGTTGCCATGCTCCCATACCATCTTTCGCCGACCGGTGCGGGTCGCTGCGACGTACCGCTGATCCCTCCGCGGGCTGCGGTTCGCGTACCGGGTCCCGCCGGCGACCTCAGGGCCACCCGCGACCCAACGCCCGCTGCGGGCTCAGCGGCACGCCGCGCTCCCAGGGCCTCCTCGGATCACTTGAGCGGGTCGCTTTTGTGCCGCCGCTCGCGGGCTAGAAACCGCGGGTGAGCCGGGCAGCGGTTACGATCAGCAGGATTCCCAGCAGGGCGTTTGTGCGGACGATCCACGCGGCTCGGCTCCGCAGGGCCAACGCCTGCGCACTCCCCGCTTCCGCCCGGGAAACCGCCGGGCCCACCACGAAGTCGTGGTACGCGCTCCCGAGTACGATCCCCGCCACGCACACCAGCTTCCACAGCAGGGTCCGGCCGTAGACGCTGGTCCAGAATCCCCCGTCCCCCAAGATCTCCCACATGAGGAGCCCCCGGACGTGGAGATTGAAGACCCCTGTCACCAGCAGCACCGCGATGGCGATCCACCCCACGGGCCTGAACCGCCGGCCGAGGCGCTGGAACACGTCGGCCCGAAGGCTCGCGGGCTCGACCTGACGCAACGCCGGTGCTCCGACCGCTCCCAGGAAGAGAAGGCCACCGAGCCAGAGGAAGGCCGCCAGGATGTGGATGGTCACATTCACGAAATAGAAGGACAGCACGTGTGGAACCGTTCTGCTTGGGCGGAGGGCTTCGTGAATTCCGTCACAAGGTTGGAGGAGAACCGCCCGGCGTCAAGCGGAGGGGGCCGGCGGGTGGCTTGAGAACGGGACCCTGAATAGCGATCTTCTTGGTCCTCAAACGGCGCCGTAGCCAAGTGGTAAGGCGGAGGTCTGCAAAACCTCTATTCGGCAGTTCGAATCTGCCCGGCGCCTCTTCACCGGCCGCATTCGCGGCCGGTTCGAGCGCCGCGCTGCTTCGGTCGACGCGGCTCGTCTTCGACTCGC
>JBDHHA010000114.1:0-37293 GCA_039589615.1 Gemmatimonadota bacterium | reverse complement strand
GTGGCGACCATCGCCACGACCTTGACGCTCAGAATCTCCCACACCGCCTCCATCGCCTCGGGTGGGATGTCCTCGATGCCGCGCACGCCCAGATAGAGTCCGAACATGGAGATCAACGCCGACGCGATCCCCACCGTGGCCACCACGGCGAATTTCCCCAACACGATTTCCAAACGGCTGGCCGGTGAGGACAGCAGTGTCTCCAGGGTCCCCCGCTCTTTCTCGCCGGCGGACAGATCGATGCCGGCATACATGGCGCCGGTGAACATGAAGATGATGAACATGTACGGCAGGAACCCACCGACGGTCTTGCCCAGTACCTCCTGCATCGTGGAGACGTCCCGCGCTTCCACAGCGATGGCCTCGAACAGATCGGGGTCGAGACTCATGCGACGAATGCGCCCGTCGACGATCTCCTCGTCGTAACCGCCAATCACGCCACGGAGCCGACCCTCCGCCACAGCGAACGAGCTGGACGAACGGTAGTACAGCACCACCTCCGCCTGCTCGTCCGCGGTGACCCGCTCCAGGAAGTCCGGCGGCACCACGATCCCGGCGTCCAAGGTGTCGTCGCGGATCATCTGCTCGAACTCGTTCTCCCGCACGTCCTCGCGCACCACGAACTGGGAGTCGGCCTGCACCAGCTCGAGAAGCCGCGGTGCATACTCTCCGCCCACGAACGCGAGATCGATCAGCTCGATCTCGGCTTTCCGCTGCTGGCGCTGGGTGACCTTGAACACGACGTTCATGAGGATCGGCACCAACAACAGTGGCATCACAATCATCGTGAGGATGGTCCGTTTGTCGCGAAGGGTGTCGGTGAACTCCTTCTTGACGATGGTGTGGATGCGCGTCATGCGGCCTCCCCCACCATGTGGATGAACTCATCCTCGTAGGTCGAGTGCGTCATCTGAGCCTCGAACTCTTCCTTGCTGCCGCAGAAATACATCCGGCCGCGGTGCAGCACCCCGATGTCATCACACAGGAGCTGGACCTCGCCCATGATGTGGGTGGAGAAGAGCACGGTCTTCCCCGCGTCGCGGCACTCCTTGATGAGATTCACGATGCCCCGGGACGTCATCACGTCCAAACCCGACGTCGGTTCGTCGAACACGATGACATCCGGGTCGTGGATGATGGTTCGCGCGATGGAGACCTTCTGCCGCATGCCGCTGCTGAACCGGGCGATGCGGCGGTCGGCGAAGTCGGTGATGCCCAGCGTGTGGAACAGCATGTCGCGCCGCGCCTCGAACACCCCGGAATCCATCCGATGCAGATCGGCGTGGTACTTCACCATCTCGGTGGCCGTGAGCCGGTCGTACAGACCCGTATTGCCGGTGAGAAAGCCGATGTGATCCCGCACGCCCCGAGGGTCGGTTCCGGCGTCGATGCCGTCCACGACAATGGTCCCGGCGGTGGGCTTGAGCATCGTGGCGATCAACCTGAGCGCCGTGGTCTTCCCCGCACCGTTGGGTCCTAGCAGCCCGAACACCCGACCCGGCTTGCACTCGAAACTCACGTCGTCCACTGCCGCGAGCGTCTTGCCGGCCGGCGCGCCCGGCCCGAGCTCCTTGCGGATCTTCTTAGTGATCTTGAATTCTTTGCGAAGGTTTTGGACTTGGATCATGCCTCCCTCACTCCCCTTCCCGACGGCATCAGGCGGTAGGGCACCACCCAATCCAGCCGGCGGATCGACGGTCAAAGGTCCTGGTCAGCCGGCGGAATATCGGCGCAGAATCAACGGCCTACAAGGCGAGCAGTATAAATGGCGGAAATCAGAGGGTAGGCGGCCAGGACGGCGGCCCCGTTGGACGGGCCTCGGCGAATGAAGACGACTGAAAAGTGAGCGGCGTGCCGAACCGGGATGTGGTCACTTCCCGCTCTATCCCCGTTAGAGAACCCCACCTGGCAGCAGGGAGTTCGACGCGCCGCTTTTCCCTTTTCAGTACGTGATGGTCAACATCCGGCGACAGTCGGTGCACCGGATCATGCGACATCGGAGCGCCAAGGATCCTTCCGAGACAACCGTCTCGCCATCGGCCAGAACAGATGAGCACCGCGGACAGAGCAGCAGCGCTCCCGAGATCCTCAACACCCGCCGGATCGCCTCCGCCTCCTGTTGGGAGAACGGAGCATCTGTGACACGCATGGTGGCCCTCCGAGAGTACAGCTAGAGACGGCTTATCTACTGGCCGCCAAAATACGCGGGGCCAATCAATTGAGAGTCAATTGGAGAGATTACTGTAAATTGTTGTTTTACAATGATTTACGGGGACGTCCTAGCGGGCTCGGATCCCCATGGCACCCACCAGAGGACCCAAGGCCCGGATCACCGCCCAGGACACGCGCTCCGGGTCCGCCCGGAGGGCATAATCCCCTGCCTGCTGGACGACCGCCCCTTCCCGCCGGGCCACCACTTCGAGGCCTCCAAAGTTCCGGTACATCTCCCGGCCATCCTGGCCGTCTACGGCCACCACGAGGCTCACCGCCCTGACGACCCCGTCACGGGTCCCACCGAGCTCGTCCCACTCAAAGGTGTCCTGATAGGCGGCCGCGATGGCGGTCCGCTGGCCGCGGATGTCGTGCTCCGCACCGTCCCACTTCGCCACCCCATTCTCGACGTAGGCATCCACGATCTCCAGCTCGGCGTAGAGCAAGACCTGGGTGTGGTAGCGCCCCTGCAGCTCCCGGAGCAGCTCGGTTCGCGCCAACTCGAATTTCTGCTCGTCCCGCTCGCCTGTCAGCGGGTCGAAGAACCCCCCCATCTGCCGGATGATACCGTCCCAGATTCGGCTGTACTCCAATGCCGGCACCACCGAGAATCCTCCCTCCCGCAACCGCGCCTCGAGGACTCCGGTGATCAGCCGATCGGCCTGCTCGGACACGAACATGTCGCCCGGGGGCACGATGGGCGTCACGACGATCGCCGTAACAGTTCGCAGGACCGTGTCCCGGGGAACCAGGAACGGGTCGTACCGCTCCTCTTGCCTCGTGATGGAAAAGCAACCGGAGAGAAAGACCATGCTGGGAAGCACGGACCTTCGAAGGAGTCGAGACCTTGCAGTTATAGCTGACACGCTACCCTTGCGATCAGGAGCCGCCGTCCGACGTGGGGACGTCGATGCCTCTCACGTGCCGGTCGTACCAGGCCAGATACCGCTCGTATCGGTCCTTCTGGAACGCCGGCCTGCGGATCCCATGGTGCTCGCCCGGATACACGACGAGTTGCGTCGTGCGACCAAGGCGGCGCAGCGCCTGATACAGTTGTTCAGAATTGAGAATGGGCACGTTCCAATCGTGCTCTCCGCCCATGATGAGCGTGGGCGTGACAATATTCTCCACGGAGTTGAACGGCGATATCCGTTCCCACGCCTCGCGGTTCTCCCACGGAAGGCCCAGCTCGGCTTCCCATTGTCGCTGGTAATGGTCGTGGCCGTAATTGGCGACGTACAGCACCTCGCTGGCGCCCGTGATCGCCCCCTTGAACCGATCGGTCTTGGTGATCACGTAGTTGGTGAGGATCCCGCCGTACGACCACCCCCCCACCCCCAGCCGATCCGGATCGGCGATGCCACGCTCGACCACATGGTCCACCCCGGCCATCACGTCCTCGAAATCCTTGTTGCCCCAGTCCTGCCAGATGGCCAGGGAGAAATCCTGTCCGTATCCGGACGACCCACGGGGGTTGGTGAGAACGACGGCGTAGCCATGGGCGGCGAAGAGTTGAGCCTCGAAGTTGAACCCGAAGTCGTACTGGGACACGGGTCCCCCGTGAATGCGCAGCAGCGTGGGGTACCGTCTGCCGGGTTGATAATCGGGCGGTGTAAACAAGAACCCCTCGACCTCGGTGCCGTCGCGACTCCGGAAGTGGATGTTCTCGACCTCTCCCAAGCGAATTCCTGCCAGCAACTCGTCGTTCGTCTGCGTGAGACGGCCGAGCGTGCCACCCTCGAGAAAGAAGACCTCCGTGGGCAGGTTCGGCTCGCTGATGAGGGCGGCGAGCTCGCCGTTCGGTCCCACTGCCACCGAGCTCACCCGGCGGTGGCCGTCGATGGGCCGCGTGAGGTTGCGGCCGGACACGTCGATCCGCGCCAGGTGGCGCTCGCCGCTGTCCTCCAGGCCGAAGTAGATGGACCGGCCGTCGGGGGCAAAGCGTGGCGAATTCACGTTGCGGTCGAGCGACGCAGTCAACAGCTGGGGCGATCCCCCGTCCACCGAAATCACGGCAAGATGTCCGGTGGCATACCAAATGATGTTCGGCTCCATGCTCGTCACGTAGGCGAGGGAGCGACCGTCGGGGCTCCACGCCGGCGAGTTGTCAGAGCCCTGGTTGGACGTCACTCGCCGCAGCGACGCACCCTTGTCGGTGTTTCTGGCATCCACGATCCAGATGTCGCTGTTCTCGTTGGCGTCGGGGTTTTCCGTGCGGTTGGCCGTGAACGCTACCCGGCCGCCGTCGGGGCTCCAGACGGGTTGCGACGCACTGAACTCGCCGGACGTGATCTGCCGGAGGCTCTCGTCGGCAATCGTGTAGACGTACAGGTGACTCCGTGTGCTATCCACCAGGTAGCCCACGTTGTCCCGCTTGAACTGGAGCCGGTCGATGACCCAGGGCTTGGGCTCGTCGTCGTCTTCGTCTTCATCGGTGGAATCACGCAGCGTGAGAAGCAACCGCGATCCGTCGGGCGACCAGTCGTAGCTCTGGACGCCCCGCGCGATGTTCGTGAGCTGCACCGCTTCGCCGCCCATGCGGTTCAGGGTCCAGACCTGCGTCTTGCCCTCGTTCCGCGCGGCGAGGAACGACAGGTACCGCCCGTCGGGGCTCCACCTGGGACGGCTGGCCGACGACCCGGTTCCGGTCATGGGGACGGCGTTTCCTCCATCGGTGGAGACCATCCATATCCGCGTCTCGGAGCGCCCTTTGTCGAAATCGGTTTTGCTCACCGTGTACGTCACCCAATCGCCGTCGGGGCTGATTTGGGGATCCCCCACGCGCTGGATGGCAAACATGTCGTCGATGGTGAGAGTGCGGCGCTCTTGGGCGTCGGTCCGGCCGACACCAAACACCGTCATGAGCAGCACGGCCAGCGCCGTGCCGGAGAGAGGCGTGTGTCTGATCGATTTCATGGGTGAGGGCTCCTCAACTCTTCCGCTATCAGGTGGGCGTCGAGGCCTGCCCGCCGAGCGCCTTGCCCGACTTGCCGCTCGACAGCAAGCGCTCCGCAAAGTCCATGCGCTCGCTGAGCTCGACATGCTCCTCGCGCAGCGCCCGGACCTCCTCGTGGAGACCGTCCACCACGTCGGCGAGACGCTCCACGTCTTCTTTCTTCGAACCCTGTTGGAGCTGCACCTTGGCACTCAGTCGCATCTTCATCCCGATGAGCACCATGGTGCCGACGCCCAGGATGGCAATCAACGGCGCGATCATTTCGAGGACTTCTGGCGGCATTGTCGTCTTCCCCTGTTAGACCGGAGTAGAAACCGGTGGGCCGATCTCGCGTTGCCCCTTGCCCTGGGAGAGCACGCGCTCGGTGAAATCCACCCGCTCCTGGAGATCGGCAAACTCTTCCCGCATCAGGCGAACCTCGTCGTGCAGCTGCTCCACGGCTTCGGTGATGCGCCCGGCATCGTCCCCTCCGGGCCTCTCGCGCATGCGAAACTTGTGATCGAAGCGCATCTTCAGCCCGATGAGCACAATGATGCCGGCGCTCGTCGCGCCGATGACCCCGACCAGTCCCCCTAAGACATCTGGCGGCATGTTGTATCCTCTCTTGTTCGGTGAGTCGGGGCCGAGCGAATACGCTCGCTCCCACCCACCGTACGATAACTGAATCCCCGAGAGTTTCGCCGATTCACGACGTCTTCTTGGGATAGTCGATATCGGCCCGGACGGCGAGCTCCGACCCCAACCCGGCCCAGGTGTCCAACGCAAACTCCAATTGGGCCACGCCACACGTGGGCAGGTTGTCGAGGGAGACCCGTGCCAAGCGATTCACCAATCCGGTCAAATCGGGATTGTGGCCGAACAGCATGACGCGCTCCACGCCGTCGTCCACCTCCTGCACCAACCGAATCAAACCCGCGACGCCCGCGCCATAGATGCGCTCGTCGATTTCGATGTCGGCCGGCGAGCACCCCAAGGTCTCCGCGAAGACTGTGGCCGTGGTGAGCGCTCTCGTGGCGGGACTGGATAGAATCAGCTCCGGGCGATACCCCCATTCGGCCAGGCGCCGGCCCATCATCGGCGCGTCGCGCGCGCCCCGCTTGTTGAGCGGGCGGTCTCGATCCGCAAGCTCGGGATGTTTCCAGCTGGACTTGGCGTGGCGGACAATAGTGAGATGCTTCACGGCGGCCCCACGTGGTTTGGTGGAGAATAGAAAGTTGCACCGCCGCCTCACAGGAGCAACAGCGCGACACCAATGCACATTTCTCCTCGATTCCAGCGACCGCGCCCTTCCCCTGCAAGGGGCACGCCCGAATATCGATTTCTTGTAACACCATTCATAGCAATGAGTTAGCAGATCCAGGGAAAGGGACGTTCTCTCGGATTGGCTTCACCAGGTGACAGTTTCCTTCCCACGGGAGCCCGGAAGACCTACCCTGTGATGATGCAAGACACACCACTCCCCGGCCGCCCGGTTCTCGCCGTTGCGATCGTGTTCGAAGGAGGTCTACTGGTTGTGGCCTGGGGTCTGGGTCACCTCCTCGGCACACCCGTGGGGGAGCAGATCGTGGTCACCCCCTCCACCCTCCTCCTTGGCGCACTCGCGACGGCCCCGCTCCTCGCAGGATTGTATTGGACCCTCCGCACGCCGTGGGACGTCCTGGTCCGCCTCCGCGTGGTGGTCGAAGACAAGGTCGCTCCCCTCTTCGCCGACTGCTCCGTCGCGGGGCTGGCCGTCATCTCGATCTTGGCGGGCGTGGGAGAGGAGACGCTGTTTCGCGGGGTGCTGCAGAGCGCCGTCGCGTCGAACATCGGTGTCGTGCCGGCCTTGCTGGTCGTCAGCACCCTCTTCGGCCTGGTCCACCCGGTGACCGCGGTCTACGCGGTCATGGCCGGGCTCATCGGCCTGTATCTGGGCGTCCTGACCATCTGGTCGGGGACCCTCGTCCCCGCCATGACGGCGCATGCCCTGTACGACTTCGTGGCGTTGACTTACCTGGAGCGACGCGGGCGGCTGCAGATGGAATCGGAGCCGGCGCCGGCAGCCGACTGAACGGCATCCTCTCTAGATACGACGGCAATCCTCCACGATATCGCGTCGTACTCTTCCGTCGTCGTTGATGATCTCGTAAAAGCTGTCGAGGTAATCCAACGATCGCTCGAGCACTCCCTCTTCGAGTTGCGGCTGCCCGCGATAGAGCGCGAAGACGTCGTCCCGCTTTTCTCTGAACACCTGAAGGGTCCGCTCCATGAGTTCGGGGGGGACGCACCGGCCGCGGAAGAGACGCTGCGTGACGCTCCGCCGGTCGAACGCAGGATTCACCACGGCGTACCGCGTGTTGATGATCCCGGACATGTCGAAGTCGTACGGGACGGAGAACACGGGACCCGCCATCGTGCCCAGCGCCTTGGCGTTGTGGCAACACTCGGTCTCATCGCTGGACGCCTGAAAGAATGCCAGGTCTGTATTGCCGATCATGAATTGAAACACGGCCGCCGTGTTGAGGTTGTCCTGATCGAAGGCGTCGGGCGGTACCGTGGGGATCTCCAGGATCTGCCAACCGGTTCGGGCCGCTAGGTCGTCTTTGTGCTCGATGAGAAACGCGAACCGCGTGAGGGGGTCTTGCTCTTCCTGGTTGTCGATGTAGGTAATGCGTGCCAGGCGTACCCGGAAACTCAATTCGGTAAACAGATTGAACGCGCGATAGACCAGGTACTCCTGCAGCACGTACTGCTCGTATTGATCCCGCCCACTCTGGCAGTGGGTGACGAGCTTGACGCGGTTCTGGCCCTCGAAGACGGTCCCCGCCACCGAATTTCTGGGGAGATCCAACTGGATGGGCGGGAACCTGCAAGTACTCCGCAGAAGCCGGAACCGCCCGCGAGTGTTGATCCTGAGATCGATGGTCACCCGCTGTCCGGCATCCTCATAAGACAGCACCGCGGGGAATTGCTCGGGGTCCTGGCTCCGCTCCCTGAAGACTTGGCGGAACGGCGCCTCGATCGTCAGCTCGATGAGTTCGTGGGACGCGAAGAGGGGGTTGGGCGGTTGGGGCGTACCCAGCGGCGTCTGCTGCGCCCACGCCGAGGGGCCGGCCATGAGACCGGCACCGACCAGCGCGAAGCCCATGCAACGCTTCAGAGTCAACTGCGGCAGTCGTCCTCGATTTCCCGCTCGATCTTGCGATCGTCGTTGATGATCTCGTAGAACTCGTCGAGATACTCTATTGTCTCTTCCAGCACCTTCGGATCGAGACCCTCCTGCCCGTTCCACAGGGCGTAAATGGCATCCCGGTGTTCGTTGTACGGCTGGATGGCCTCCATCAACGCCTCACGCGGCCTGCATATACCGCGATACAGGCGCTGGCGCACGCTCCGGATCTCCAAACCCTCAGCGACCTGCGAATACCGGGTATCGATGAGACCCGACATGTCGAAGTCGTAGGGCACCGAGTACACCGGCCCGGCCATCGTCCCGATGACCTTGGTGTTGTGGCAGCACTCGGTCTCGCCCTCCGGCGCCTGGAACGCCGAGAAATCCGTGTTGCCGATCAGGTACATGAACAGCTCCACCACGGCGAGAGGCGCCGGGTCGAAGAATTCCGCCGGAATCACCGGGATGTCGAGCACCTCCCACCCGTGGCGGGCCGCCATGTCGTCCTTGTCCTCGATGAGGAAGCCGACCCGGGTCAACGGATCGCTCTCTTCTTCGGTGTCGATGTACGTGAGACGGGCCAGCCGGACTCTGAAGCTCCTGTCCGTGAACAGGTTGAACATGCGATAGATCAGGTACTCTTGGAACACGTACTGCTCGTATTGATCCCGACCGCTCTGGCAGTGCGTGACGAGCTTGAGCTTGTTCTGGCCGGCGAAGATGGTCTCGGCGACGTCACCCTTGGGCAGGTCGAGGCGGATGGGGGGAAAGTTGCAGGTACGCTTCTGCAGCCTGAACCTCCCCCGGGTGTTGATCTGGAGATCGACGGACACCTCCGCGCCAGGCGCATCGGCGTAGGAGAGCGTGGCCGGAAACTGCTCCGGATCCTGGCTCCGCTCCCGGAACACCTTCTTGAACGGGGCGTGGAGGGTCAGCTCGATGACATCGTGGGTCGAGAAGAGGGGTGTTGTCTGACTGGTCGCGGACTGCGTCTCCTGGGCCTGCACTGCGGGGCCGGTTGACAAGGCGACGCCGAGCCAGACAAAGCCGATGGAGCGTTTCATATCTCCCTCCCGGGAAGGGTGACGGCCTCGGCCTGATGGCAGATCTAACTCACTATGGTGCACCCGGGTCCAGCCGCCGTCAATCTTCGGGCCAGTCGCCCCCTCAACACCCTATCCCCGGAGCGATCCGCCGGTATGTTTACGCCGTCTTTTGCATGGGGAATCAGGCGATCACGTGAGCCTCACCGTCCAAGCCCTGGTGGCTGTGACACCGATCCTCCTGGCGGGCGTCCTGTTGATTGCCTTCCGAGTGGCAGCGCGGGTGGCCATGCCCTTGGTGTACGTGGCGGCCGTCGCCCTGGCGTGGGGCGTGTGGCGTGTGGATTTCAGGCACATCGCCGCATCGACGTTCCAGGGTCTGTTCATCACGTTCGATATCCTGTTCATCATCTTCGGCGCGATCTTGCTCCTCCAGACCTTGGAGCACTCGGGAGCTATCGCCGCCATCCGCTCGAGCTTCCACGGCCATCCGCTCGAGCTTCCACGGCATCAGTCAGGACCGGCGGGTGCAGGCGGTCATCATCGCGTGGCTGTTCGGATCGTTCATCGAAGGGGCCTCCGGGTTCGGCACGCCGGCGGCGGTGGCCGCCCCGCTCATGGTGGCACTCGGATCTGGCCGCCGTGATGCTCGGGATGATGATCCAGAGTACCGCGGTCACGTTCGGCGGGGTGGGCACGCCCATCCTCATCGGGGTCACCGACGGTCTCGCCAGCGCAGAGGTGTCGAGTCAACTCAGCGCGGCAGGGATCACATTCGAGCAGCACAGGCAAACGATCACGACGTACGCGGTCACGCTCCATGCAGTGGCCGGCACGGTGATGCCGACGCTGATGGTGGTGATGATGACTCGCTTCTTCGGTGCGGCACGTTCGTGGACCGATGGCCTGTCCATCGTCCCCTTTGCCCTGTTCGGCGGACTGGCGTTCACCGTGCCCTACTGGCTCATCGGCGTCCTGCTGGGACCCGAATTCCCCTCCCTCCTGGGAGCGGCCATCGGGCTCGCGGTGGTGACGTTCGCCGCCAAGCGCGGGTTCCTCGTTCCCGCGGACACGTGGGATTTTGGGCCCTCGGAGGGACCCCAGCGTGTCGAAGCCCCCGCGAGCCGCCCGCCCATTTCCTCCAACGCCAACGGCCTATCCACCGCCATGGCGTGGGCGCCCTACGCGCTGCTGGCGCTGTTCCTGGTGTTGACGCGGCTGCGCCAACTGCCCCTCGGCGGGTGGCTACAGTCGGTGCGTCTCAGCTGGCCCAACATCTTCGCCACCGACATTACCGGAAGCACGACGCCCCTCTACCTGCCGGGCACACTACTGGTGCTGGTGGTGATGATCACGTGGTCCCTGCATCGCATGGAACGCCGGCAGGTCGTCGGGGCCATCAGGGATTCGAGCCGGATACTCCTCGGCGCCGGCTTCGTGCTCCTCTTCACCGTCCCCATGGTCCGGGTGTACATCAACTCGGGCACCAACCACTTCCTGTTGCCAGGAGGGGAATCGTTGCCGTCGATGCCCATTGCCATGGCCACATGGGTCGCCGAGCACGTGGGGCACATCTGGCCCCTCTTCGCACCGACCATCGGAGCGCTGGGTGCGTTCATCGCCGGCAGCAACACGGTGAGCAACTTGATGTTCAGCCTCTTTCAGCACGGCGTGGCGACGCAACTCGCCATCAGCACGGCGCTGGTGGTGGCCCTGCAAGCCGTGGGCGCCGCCGCGGGGAACATGATTGCCATCCACAACGTGGTGGCGGCGTCGGCGACGGTGGGGTTACTGGGCGAGGAAGGCTCGACGCTCCGCAAGACGATCATCCCAACGCTGTATTATCTCGCGGTCGTGGGGGTGTTGGGATTGGTGTTGATGTACGTCGTGGGTGTTCCGGCGCCACTGGTGGAGTGACAAGCGGTCAATTCCCTTCGCGAAGCAACTCGCGCGTCCCGCGGCTGCCGCCGCCGATCAGCAGTCCCACGTCAAACCCGAAGATGACGCTCCGCAACTCGTCGTTCAGTCCCGCGATACGTCCAGCCGCCGCGTAGGCGCGGAGCGGTCGGAAGTCGATCACCGTCCAGTGCTCGGTGGAGCCGGCGTTGGCCAGGGGGACGTAGTCCTCGAAGTCGTGCAGCGTCCAGAACTGCCCCGGCTCGTTGACCAATCCCGTCCAAATATGGAGCGACGTCATCCCGTTGGACTTCGCGAACTCGGAAACGAAGGTCCCCAGCGCCATCACGTCGCCCTGATTTCTCCCTTTGATGGCGTGCCACTGGCCGAACTTGAGCACGACTCGGGGAAGCGATTCACCGCGAGCCTGAGCCTCCTCGTACCGGGTCATCAGGTTGCGGCGCATGTAGTGCTCGCGCGTGTCGTTGGAGGTGTAGATGTTCTGGGGCGTCGTGCGGATGCGATAGATGTGGTTGGAGGTCTCCAACACGTCGATGAGCCGGTGCGCCTGTGAGTCGGCATTCGCAAAGAGGCGCTGCATCTCGTCAATAGCGCTCGCCGTCGTGGTGTCGACGATGAATCGTGTTCCGGCGCCGGTCGGTCGACGGGCCTCGCGGGCCCCCACTTGCTCGACGAGATCGGACACCAGGGCACGGGCCGAGTCGTCGGGCGCCAACTCCAGCACTCGCTCGAGAACGTGGAGCCCTCCCCAGGCCTGGTCGAGACCCCAGACCGGCGACGCAACCGCTTCCGAGATGCGTCCCACGTCGAGAATCAGCTGCACTTCCTGGTCGTTCCAGAACTGGAGGGCGTTGACGTAGCGGTTGGCCAGGGTCAGCGTCGCCTCGCGGTCGCCACGCACCGCGGGATCGGAGTACAACTCCGCAATGAAGGGACCGTCTTCCAGCGCCAGGTAATTGAAACCGTACCGGTCGTGCAGTTGCCGGAAGAGGTGTGTGGTAAACTGAGGGATCTCCTTCACGTTGTGGGATTCCCCCACCATCACGAACTGGACATCGGCGGCCGCGTCGAGGAGAAGATCGAATCCCGGCCCCACGGATCGAGATGCGCTGAAGTCGAGACGGAGCCGGCCGGCCTGCAGCAGACTGTCTAGTTCATACTGCTGTGCCGTGCCCGCGGTGGGAAACGCCACCGCGAGGGCCGTTGCCGCCACCATTGTCATGGCTCTCATTCCTTCAACACCTCCACCGGCTTCACCCGCCCCGCGCGGCGGGCGGGGATGTATGAGGTGAGCATCACGACGCCGGCCAAAACCGCAGAGGCCAGCATGAATACCGTCACGTCTCGGGAACTCACCCCGAACAAGAGTCCTTCCACCAACCGCGTCAGGGCGAGCGCTCCGCCGAGTCCCAGCAGCTGGCCGGCCACAACATACCGGAGCCCCTCCCCGGTCAATAATCTCAAGACGTCTCGACGCTGTGCCCCGAGGGCGATACGCACCGCCATCTCCCGGCGGCGTTGCGTCACCGAGTAGGACATCACGCCATACACGCCGAGCAACGCCAGCAGCAGGGCGAGCCCCCCAAAGGCGGTGAGCAAACCCGCGCGAAAACGCGGCGCCGCGATGGACTCCTTCGCCCAACCCTCCATGGTCTCGACCCGCCCCACCGGGATCTCGGGATCGATGGTCCGGATGATGCCCCTGAGCGGTCCGGCGTAGTTCTCCAGAGGGCCTGTCACCGACATCACCAGATCCATCCCACGGATGCGGTCCAGGTGCTGAAAGATTGGCGCGTAGACCGCCGGGCGCGGCATGCGGGCCAGGCTGCGGTGATGCACGTCGGGGACCACCCCCACGACGGTCAACAGTCGTTCGGCTTCCTCGCGGTTGTTGTCCAGTGACGAAAGGCGCAGGCGCTTCCCGAGAGGATCCTCGTCTCCCCAGAGCGTGCGCGCCAGGCGCTGGTTGACGATCGCCACGGGCCGGGCGTCCTCCGCATCACCTTCGTGGAAGTCACGACCCTGGAGGATGGGAATCCCTACGGTGTGGAAGTATTCCGGCCCCACCGGCCGCCAGTCGGTGAACTTGTCCCACCGGTCATCGGGATTCTCGTCGCTGCGCTGCACGCCGCCGTTCAATACGAAGGAGCTAGACAGAGGCGGGGTTAAATCCAGGGTCACGCCGTGGACACCGGGCAACGCGCCGGCCCGCCCCATCAGCGTGCGGTGAAACCGTGCGGCCACGGTCCGATCCCCGTAGGGGGAAGGCGGTGCGAACGGCAGGCTCAGGTCCACGGTGATCAAACCCTCGAGCTCGAACCCCGGATCGACCCGGGTGAGAGCAAAGAGACTCTTCAGAATGAGGCCAGCCACCACCAGCGCCGACAGCGAGAAGGCGTATTGGGGAATCACGAACAAGCCGCCGACCCGGCGGCGGCGAGCACCCGCCACGATGTCCGCGCCACCGGCACGGAGGGCATCCGCCGGCTGGAACCTGGTGGAGCGCCACGCGGGCAACACGCCGAACAGGGCGCCGGTGACCACGCCGAGGAGCAGCGTGAAGGTCACGACGCGCCAGTCGAGCGTGACCTGCCCGGAATGAAGGTACTGGGGTGGAACCAGCGCGTTGAGGAATGAAAGGCTCCCGAACGAGAGTGCCAATCCCAGCGCTGCCCCAACCACTCCGATGAAGCCGCTCTCGGTGAGCAGCTGCCGGACCAGCCGCGGCGAGCCCGCCCCGACCGCACGGCGGATGGCCATCTCCTTGTTGCGCGCGGCCGCTTGCGAGAGGAGTATGCTGGCGATGTTGCCGCACGCGATGAGAAGAACCACGCCGACGACGGCCAACAGCAGCACGAGGGTCGACCGGGCTCCGCCCGCCAGCTCCTGGTGGAGCGGCACGACGGCGATGGCGAAATCCGCGTCGATCTCGGCGGCGTGGGACGACGCCAGCCGGGCCGCGAGACCGCTCATCTCCGCCTCCGCCGTCGCGACCGACGCGGTGCTCGCCAACCGGGCAACGACGCGGAGATTGTGGGCCGTCCGACTCGGGCCGAAGATGGGCTCCAGCTCCCGCGGGATCCACAACTGGGCGCCCCGGGGAAACGCGAACCCCGATGGCATCACACCCACCACCGTCGCCGGCGTCCCGGAGATGGACACGACAGTTCCCAAGACCTCCGGATCGGCGCCGAAGTAGCTCCGCCAGAACCCGTCACCGAGAACGACGTTCACCGGGCCAAACGGCGTACTCGTCTCCGAGACGAACGTACCGCCGATCTGCGGTGTGACACCGAGGACGTCGAAGAATGACTGGGACACCGTATAGACCGGCACCCGCACCGGCGCGTCGCCCCCCGACACCGGCGCGGACACACCGAAATATGCGGCCACGTGGGCAAGCTGCTCCGCCTGGTCCCGGATATCGACGAAATTCGGATAGGCCACGGAGATCTCCCGCGCCGCATCACGCCGCGATTCCCACAACTGCACGAGCTGGTTCGGTGCGGGATACGGCAGGGGGCGGAGCAACACCGTGCTCACCACGCTGAATATCGCCGAATTGATGCCGATGCCCAGCGCCAGCGTGGCGAGGAGCACCGCCGTCTGCGCCGGTCGTCGTTTCAGCGACCGAAAGGCGTACCGCATGTCTTGAATCATCGTTTCCACGGTGGCATTCCCCTTCAGCGGAGCGAGCCACGCACCCAGCCGACCCAACGTGCGCGATACGCCGAGGCTCACCGCCTCCAAGAACGCGCTCTGTTGGGTGGCTGCGGCTTCGCGCAGTGCGTGAAAGAACTGGCCGGCGGTCTGGAGGCGGCGTTCCGCATCGATGGTCATCGCCTTCCGCACTGCCGCCGCGATGCCGGTTGGAATGTGCCCCCCTGATTCCTTGAGATCGGGGACGGTCCCAGTGAACCGCTTCGTCACCGTCTCCATCGTCGTGGTGCCCTGGAATGGCGGCTTCCCGGCCAGCATCTCGTACACGACGCACCCAAAGCTGTAGACGTCGGTGCGGGCGTCGAGATTCGGTTCCCCGCTGGCCTGCTCCGGACTCACGTAGGCCGGTGTCCCCGCCGACGAGTCGATCTCACCGGCCCGCCGCCACGCCCGCACCTCGGCGTGCACGGCCCGGGCGATGCCGAAGTCGGCGAGATAGGCGTGGCCCTCGGGACCGAGGAGAATGTTTTCCGGCTTCAAATCACAGTGGACGACGCGGTGGTCGTGGGCGTGCCGCAGCGCCGCGGCGATGCCCTTGGCGATCTCCACCACTTCCTCCACCGAGAGGCGTTGCTTCTTCTGCAGAAGATCCCGCAGCGATCCGCCCTTGATGTACGGCATGACGTAGTACGGGTAGCCCGCGGCCTGGCCGGAATCGAGCAACGTGAGAATGTGGGGATGCTCGAGGCGCGCCGTGTTGCGGATCTCTTTGAGGAACTGGTCGGCACCGACGCCGCTCACCGCCTCCGGCGAGATGACCTTGATGGCGACTTGGCGCCCGTGCTTGACGTCCCGGGCCAGGTAGACGGTGCCCATGCCACCCTGCCCCACCTCCTCGTCGATGAGATACCGGTCCACCACCGCCGCCTGGAAGCTCGCGCTCGACGCGTGGGTCCACTCGGTGCTCTCGGTCTCGACGATGAACAGGTCCTCGAACGACATTCGCAATCCGTCGAGGAGCTTCTGCCGGGTGACGGGCGACGGATACGGATGCTTCCCGTTCGCCAGGTCGGACAGGTGCCCGCGGGACAGACCGAGCTTGATCGCCCAGTGGTTCTGTGTGAGGGCGCTCCGAGACAGGGCTTCGATGAGTCGTTGTTGCCTGAGGCGGACTCTCATGGTCGACGGCGGCTCCAAAGGGTGGCTGCTGTTGTTTGATACGGGCGAGGGCGGGATTGGTTGCGGGCAGATCGAAAAAAGTGTTCACAGGTGTTCGGAGTGACCAACGGTCTCCGGCCACCGACCGGCTAAGTTATTACCTCTAAAACACTTAACTCCTGGAGAACGTGGGCGCACGTTCCCCAGGAGTTTGACCTTGGTCTAGCCCACCCACCCTCAACAAGCTTTCAGAACGCGTCTTTCTCGAACACGATCACCTTCGCGCTGATCCGGCGCTTCTCACCCGTGCGCGCCAGGGACTCCGAATCCAGCAGGACGGCGTCGCCCCCCAACCGTGCGGCCTCTCGGATCAACCGCTCGCGGAGCGCCTCGACTCCCCGGTCGGGGGAGGACACCGACAACAGTGCGATGACCGAGTAGGGCTCCGTGGGCTCCTGGGCAATCAGGCGGATTCCGCCAGGGTCGGTCGCGGGCCGGACAGACTCCTCGAGCCGCAGAACATCGGAGTTCACGCACGCCACGGCCAAGACGAGGCCGACGACGGCCACCGCCCGGCCCGCCGCTTTCACGTCCCGACCTCTTCCAAGTCCAGGGCGAGTTGGGCAAACACCGCGTCGGACCAGTCACTCCGAGCCGTGAACTCCACCGCGATCCGGCGCTTGCTCAACACGCGCACCGCAACGACGTCGGCACTGGTCTGCTGGACGACGACCCGAATCAACTCTCCGTGCGAGAACTCGCTCGTGTTGCGCTTCGCCAGGAACATCCAGGTCTGGTCGTCCACCCGCTCCACGTCGTCGATGTCGAGGGCCGAGCCGATCAGCGCGTTCCGCGTGGCCGCCACCGCAGTCCGGAGATCGGTGCTGTAGCGCCGCGTCGCGCCCGCATCCACGGGCTCGGTGCGCATGCCGCCCATCGTGGAGCACGCAGCCAGAGCCAGAGTCAATGGCACCCATCGCAAGTTCATCTGAACCTCCTCCTTTGAAAACAGACGGCGCTCAGTAACGTCGGATGGTCGCTCCCCCCGACACGCTGCCCGTCACCCGGGGACGGCCCACGTATTCGATCAGTGCCACACCGCTTGCCGACGCAGTGAGATGATCACTTACGTTCACCACGACTGCCGAGCTTCCCGACGACTGGACCGTGGCAACCCGGCTGAACAGGTCCCGGCCCCAGTAGCTGCTGGCCCCCGACGTTTGGACGTCCTGCCAGTCCACCGCCCCGGCCACGTCCACGTGGGTAGCCCCACTTATATGAACGATCAAGCCGTCCGTATCGATGTCGAGGGCTTCCACCTCCACGGCCCCGGAGATCGAGATCTCGTTGAGGCTACGGACCGTGAGATGGTAGACGATTCCGTCCGACGGAGAGAAGTTGGTGTTCGACCGGGGTCCCATCACCAACATCCCCCCGCGCACTTCGGTCACGATATACCCCAGGATGTTGTCATCGGTGGTGATGTGCAGCGACTCGTATCCCGTCTGCTCGACGATCACCAGCCCGGCCCCACTCACCGTGATTCCATCAAACCCGGAGACGCCGCGCGCCTCTGTGACGAGAAATCCCGATCCCTCAATTCTGTGGTGGTCCGAGACGCCGACCGGGTTGATGCACGCCCCCGTCGCCAACGCCAGACCCACACTTCCGATTGCCCTCATTCGCGCCAACACCGTTCACCTCCAAAGTCTCGTCCCATCCACCCGCGCTGCCGGGAGCGAGCACATTGAGCGCAATTTGCGTGCCGGTCGATCGCAGGCGGGGTCAACGGCGCCGTGGCATGAAGTTGTCGCATTCCGGGGACGAGGGGGCCGACACGGGAGGACAACCAGCCTGGGATTGCGGCCTTGACGGGGGTCGCAGTGCCTGGGCACGTTGTACAGCGTTGGAGGGGTTATGCGTTTGATCCGTCTCCACTCCTGCACCACCCTGCTCCTCGCCGGTCTCTCCGTGTGCCCCCGCGCCGCGTTGGGGCAAGACACCCAAGAGGGTGAGCACACCGCACGCCGGCTCGCCATGGTCTCCGTCATCCGCCGCTACGGGGTAGAGCACGTCCTGACGCTTCGAGCCATGGAGAGCGTGCCGCGCCACGAATTCGTGCCGCGGGAGTACCGTGACCGGGCGTACGACGATCGTCCCCTCCCCATCGACCACGGCCAGACGATTTCCCAGCCCTATATCGTCGCCTACATGACCCAGATGCTGGAACCGCACCCCGGCATGAAGGTCCTCGAGGTGGGCACGGGATCGGGATACCAGGCCGCAGTCCTGGCGGCAATCGGGTGCGACGTCTACACCGTGGAGATCTTCGAGGGCCTGGCATCGAGTGCCGGGGAGCGGCTGCGACGCCTCGGCTTTGACGGCGTGACCAACCGCCACGCAGACGGGCATTATGGGTGGCCCGAGGCGGCGCCCTTTGATGCCATCATCGTCACGGCCGCCGCCGGCCACATCCCGCCCCGGCTCATCCAGCAGCTCAAACCGGGTGGCCGTATGATGATCCCCGTGGGAAGCGTCTACGGGGTGCAGAACCTGATTTTTGTGCAAAAGGATGCGGAGGGCCGGGTCACCACCCGCAATGTCCTGCCGGTTCGCTTCGTGCCGATGCTGAGCGGACTCCGCTGAGCGCCATGCCGCAAATCCGGCGGCCCGCCGCCGTCGCCCTCTACTCGGCGGCAGCGCTGAGCTACGAGGTTCTGCTCATGCGGGCGTTTGCCATCGAGCACTTCCACCACTTTGCCTACATGGCCATCGGCGTGGCCATGCTGGGATTCGGCGCCGGCGGGACCCTCCTGGCACTTGCCGGGCGGCTGCCCGCGGAGCGGGCCGATCGTCTCTTTGTGTGGAGCGGCGTGGCGGCCGTGGCCGCTCTCGTCGTGAGTCCCCTGCTGATCGACGGCATCGCCCTCGATCCCACCCAACTGGCGTGGGACCTCGGGCAATGGCCGCGGCTGGGCGCCGTGTATCTCTCCCTGGCTGTCCCCTTTGGCGTCACCGCCCTCGCCGTCCTGTTGGGGATCACGCTGGAGCGAAACCGACCCGGCATCGTCTACGGCGCGAGCTTTCTCGGATCGGGGCTGGGAAGTATCCTCGCCCTGGCCGTGTTATGGCTCATGTTCCCCACACGGGCCCTCGCGGTACCGGCGGTCCTCGCGGCGGCCGGCGCGCTCGTCGGCGTGGGCGTTCCGGGCCGCCGTCGTATTGCCGGGGCGGCCGCATGGACGGCGGCGGTCTTCGCCGTGGTTGGGTTCGTGCGACCGCCGTGGACGCTCGACGTCAATCCCTACAAGGGGCTGCCGCAGGTGGAGGCGTTTCCCGACGCCCGCCGGGTAGCGGAACATACGTCCCCCGTGGGATGGGTTGTCGCGGTCGAGGCGCCGGCCCAGCGGTATGCCCCGGGGCTCTCACTGTTGTATCCCGGAGATTTCCCGCGGCAAACAGGCCTGTTCGTGGACGGCCAGCTCGCCGGTGCGGTGGCCGGCGTCGGGACCGAATACCTGGACTGGCTGCCGGGTGCTCTGCCCTACGCCCTGCCGGAACGAAACACCGTGCTGGTCCTAGGCGCCGGGAGTGGCAGCGACGTGGCGAACGCCGTGATCCACGGAGCCGAATCCGTCGTCGCCGTGGAGCTTCACCCCGACCTGGCGCGCCTCGTTCACGAACACGGAGACGAAGTCGACAGTGACGTGGCCTGGGTCGTGGGTGATGCTCGAAGTCACGTCGCCCGGACCGAAGAGCGTTTCGACGTCATCACACTCGGAGCACTCGGAGGTTTTGGGGCGGCCTCGGCCGGCGTGCATTCGCTGGGAGAGGATTTCCTCCACACTGTCGAGGCCTACGCCGACTACCTCCGCCACCTCACGCCCGACGGTGTCCTGGTGATCACCCGCTGGCTCACCATGCCGCCCCGGGAGAATGTCCGCACGATCCTCACGGCGGCCGAGGCGCTGCGCAAAGTGTCACCGAGGACGGCGGACGACGGACTGTTCATCGTGCGCAGTTGGGCGACGGCCACGGTGGTGGCGAAACCCTCGGGATTCGCCGACGAGGACGTCGCCGCGCTGACGCGTTGGGCGCAGCAACGGGGGTTTGACGTCGATTGGTACAACGGCCTCGAACGGCCCACTGCGCAATTCCACTTGATGGACGAGCCGGTGCTGTTCGAGGCGGCGTCCGCGGGAACAGCCGCCGGCGACGCCGCGGCGGTCTTCGCCTCTGCCTACCCCTTTGACGTACGTCCGGTGACCGACGCCCGGCCGTTCCCCCATCACTTCATCCGCCCCAGTTCCATTGTGTCCTTCCTGCAGAGCAGCCGGGGCACATGGTTGCCCTTTGCCGAATGGGGATACGTCGCGCTCCTGGCCACGCTGGTGCAGAGCGCGGTTCTCGCGGCGGCGCTTACGCTGCTCCCGGCGTGGATCGGAACTCGACGGGCGCGAGCGGCGTTTTCCTTTCCTCTGGCGGGATACTTCGGGGCCATCGGCCTGGCGTACTTGAGTGCGGAGATCGCGGCCATCCAGCAGCTCGGCTTGCTCCTCGGACATCCCGTGTACGCCGTTGCCGCCGTGCTGGCGGTGTTCCTCGTGTGCTCCGGATTGGGGAGCATGTGGTCCGATCGGATCGATCCCCGGCACGCTCCCCTCGTCCTCGGCGCGGTAGCGCTGCTGCTGCTGCTCTACGCCGTCGTCCTTTTGCGCCTCGTCCACCTGTTCCAACCCTTTCCCCTCACCGTTCGGGTGCTCGCGGGCGTCATCGAGGTGGCCCCGGTGGCTGTCCTGATGGGGCTCCCCTTTCCGCTCGGCCTACGCTCCCTGGCCGGCGACGACACACCACGGGTCGCCTGGGCCTGGGCCACCAACGGATTCGCGTCTGCCGTGGCGGCACCTCTCGCGGCGCTCGTCGCGCTGGAGATCGGGTCGCCCGCGGTCTTGCTCGTCGGCGCCGCGTCGTACGGGACAGCGGCATGGATTCACCATGGTGGTGGGAGCCCTGTCCAAGACCCTTTACAGGGAGTAGATTGACGGCCATGAAACGGGCTGCAGCGGCTCGCTTCTGAGGAAAACCGATATAACGACGCCGTCACTCAGGCTCCGCAGCGCCTGCCCACCCTCCGGACGGACCGGGGGTCGTGCACCTCGCGGGCCTCAGCTCGACAACCACATTTGTACCAACTCCGCGCCCGCCAACCCCGCCGGTGAGCGTGAGGCTCCCTCTGTCATAGACCCTAGGAGGTCAACCAATGAGATCCGGGCTCAGCTGTGCCGCCGCCGTCTGTTCGGTGGTGGTCTTCACAGGTTGTCAGACCGCAGGTGCCGTCCAGTCGGAACGCACCACACATACCTACTACGTCGCCGCCGACGAGGTCGTGTGGGATTACGCGTCCACCAGAACGGACCTGACCACCGGCCACGAGTTTGATCCATTCGTCGCTGCCACGTGGATCAACCCGGCGCCGGACCGCATCGGCACGAAGTACAAGAAGGCGCTCTACCGGGAGTACACCGACGGCACATTCACAACCCTCAAGCCTCGTCCGCCCGAGTGGGAACACCTCGGGTTTCTGGGACCGCTGCTCCGCGCCGAAGTCGGCGATACGATCCGCGTCGTCTTCCGGAACAACGTCAGCTTCCCGGCCAGCATGCACCCACACGGCGTGTTCTACAACAAGGATTCCGAGGGCGCGCCCACCAAGGACGACACCCCCGGCAGCGACAAGGCCGACGACGCCGTACCTCCTGGTGGGACTCACACATATGTGTGGCCCGTGCCGGAGCGCGCCGGCCCCGCCGAGGGTGATCAGAACAGCGTGTTCTGGATGTACCACTCGCACACCAACGAGGACAAAGACGTCAACACCGGACCCCGAAGGCGTGGATCGCGAGTTCATCGTCTCTTTCCACGAGGTGGACGAGAACGTCAGTTGGTACCTGGAAGACAACATTCAGGCGTATACGACCGATCCTGCGAGCGTGGACCGAACCGAGATCCTGTTCTTCACACCGTTCGGGCTGTCCAACTTCAGGCAGTCGATGAACGGCTTCAGCTTCGGCCATCTGGAGGGCCTCACGGTGCAACAGGGCGAGCGCGTGCGGTGGTACCTAATGGCATCGACGAACTTCGAGGTGCACGCACCTCACTGGCATGGCAACACCGTAGTGCTCAATCGCATGCGCACCGATGTCACGAGCCTCACCACCATGTCCATGCAGGTAGCGACCATGGTGCCGGACAATCCGGGAACGTGGCTCTTCCACTGCCACGTGCGCGACCATCTCTTGGGGGGCATGACGTCGCTGTATACGGTATTGCCGGCGGAGGACATGGTCGGCGCACGCCAGAACTAGTTGATCTCATAACGAAACCCCGTTCCAACGCATCGCAGGCGTTGGAGCGGGGTTTCGTTTGAGCGGTTCGGGCTGTTGGCTAGAACTCCGTCACCAGGAGATTCCGCCAGCGCACCTTGATGCCTCCCCCGGAGTGGATCTGCAGCGCAATGGAGCCCTCGGCCTCGCCGATCTTCTCGTCCCGGAGATCGATCATCTCTTCGCCGTTGAGCCAGGTGGTGACGTGGTCGTCCACGACCCGGACCCGCATGACATTCCACTCGCCCATGCGGAGGGCGCGGTCCTTCTCCTCGGGCGGTTGGATGAGCCACCCGCGGCCGTACGACTCGTAGATCCCACCGGTGAAATTCCCCGGCGGCGCCACCTCGGCCTGCCACCCGGTAATGCGCGTGCCCTCCAATGACGACCGGAAGAACACGCCGCTGTTGCCGTCGGCCTCCTGCTTGAACTCCAGCGTGATGTCGAAATCCCTGTAGGTCTTTTCCGTGGCGAGATAACCGTACTCGGCGTCGGGGCCGCTCTCGCAGATCAGCTCACCGTCCTCCACGTACCAGCGTTCGGTGCCGTGAATGCGCCAGCCGTCGAGGTTGCGGCCGTTGAAGAGGGGTTGGGCAATTCGACGGATCTTGATGTTGCGATACCACACCAACCGCCCATACCCCTGCAGTCCGATGTGGCCTTGCTTCGCCCGTCCATAGCCCGGATAGTCGGCAAACTTGCTCTCGGCCACCAGCGCTTCCCACTCCTGCGACTCGATCTCGTACTCCACCGTCATCACGCCGTTGAGCCAGTGCTCCGCGTGTGTGCCGTTCACGATGATGCGTGCGTGGTTCCACTCACCGATTGGGTTCGCAGGATGCGCCGCCGCCGCGTGCAGGTCGTAGTTGTCCCCGGTGGAATGCGTACGCGGGTCGAAGTTGTCCATGCCGATGTGGGCCGAGTCGTCCAGCACCTGATACTCCGGCGCGTTGGCCCAGATAGACTCCCCCTCCCGCTCCACCACACGGTACAGTATGCCGCTGTTGCCCGCCGGCGTGAGCTTGAACTCGAGGCTCAGCTCGAAGTTGTCGAACCGCTCTTGGGTGACGATATCGACGCCCCCGCCCCCGCCTTCCCGGGCGAGGGTCACGAGGTTCCCGTCACGCACCTCCCACGCCTCGGTGGGGAAACTCTCCATGTTGTATCCCCGCCACCCCTCCGCCGTCGCGCCATCGAACAGGAGTTGCCAGCCAGCCTCCGTTTCGGCGGCGCTCAGCGTGTTGGGCTGCTGCGCACCGGCGCAGGCCCAGCCCAGCAAGCCTACCAGCGCCGACGCAACACCCTTTCGCCGGTTCATTCGTCGACCACCTGCATGTTCACCGGATCCCACCGGATCATCTTCTCCTCGTAGTAACTGTCGTTGCAGGCCAGGGCCGGAGCCGCGGCCCGGAATCCGAACACCGCGTCCTCCGGCACCGTTTCGCCGGTGCGCAGTCCCTCGAAGAAGTTGGTGAAGTGATCCTGGTGCGCGCCCCAATACCCATCCTCCGCCTTGTACACGGCCTCTGCGGGTGGCAGCATTTGCCGGCGCTGCCCGTACCGGGCGGCGCGCTCGTCTTCCTGCTGCTGGCGGAGCTCGTCGGTGGGTTGCCACTTCTTGTTGCGCCGCAGCGTGACCTCGGTCCACCCGATGTCCATGGCCCCCTCGGTCCCCACCAACCTGAGTACGGTGCTCCCCGAGATCCCGTCCACGAAGTTCACCCGGAGAGACAGGTTGAACGGCGGGTGGCTCTCCGTCTCCGGATAGTCGAACATGCCCAGCATCACGTCGGGGGCGTCCCGCCCGTCTTTCCAGAAGCGCAACCCCCCGGTCGACATGATCCTGGTGGGTCCAATCGAGCCGGCAATGAAGTGCAGGCTGGAGAAGAGGTGCACGAAGAGATCTCCCGACACGCCCGTACCGTAGTCCTTGTAGTTCCTCCACCGGAAAAACCGCGTCGCGTCGAATGGCGTATTGGGCGCCTCGCCGAGGAACCGGTCCCAATCCACGGTCTCGTCCGACGCGTCGTCGGGGATCTCGTACTGCCACGCCCCGCCGGGCGAGTTCCGCGCCCAAAAGCCCTCGGCGTAGGTGAGCATCCCGATGGCACCATCTTCCAAGAGTGCCTTGGCTTTCTCGTTGCCGAGGGACGCCATTCCTTGGCTCCCCACCTGAAACGTCTTGCCGGTGGCCCGCTGCGCCTCGATGACGGCACGGCCTTCGTCGATGCGGTGGACCATGGGCTTTTCGCAGTACACCGCCTTCCCGGCGTGCAGGGCGTCGATGGAGATCTGGCGATGCCAGTGGTCGGGGGTGGCGACAATGACGGCGTCCACATCCTGCCGGGCCAGGACCTCCCGGTAGTCCCGCGTGGTGACGACGTCGACCGCTACCTCTTCCCCTTTCTTGCCCTGCATACCCCACCGTTGCCTGGCCCGTGTGATGCGCCCCTGGTAGAGATCACACGCGGCCACGAGTTTGACGCCCTCGATGTCCAACGCCGTGTTGACGTCGATGGTCCCCATGCCCCCAGCCCCGATGATGGCGAGCTGGATCTGGTCGTTGGCACTGCGCCTCCGTCGGGCACGTCGAAGGGGCCGGTGCTCGGAGGCCGCCAGCGCCGTGGGGGCGCCGGCCGCCAGAACGGATCCCGCAGCCAGCTTGCCGAGGAAGGATCGTCGTGATTCGTGGGTCATGCCGCTCCCCTTGGTGACTGCCCTAGCCTGTGATGAGGGAAGAATACCGGCGGGCTCGGGAGGGTGCCAGCCGCGGCGGCGCCCGTCCGATTTCGACCGGCGGATGTCCGGGATCGAACACCGACGCTGTCGGTCGCCTGGCGATACCTCCCTAAGCTGTTGCCATAAAACGATTTAGCATACGGGAACCGGAGGGCATGCTAATTGCTTTCATGAGGAGACAACCTGTTCGGAGTAGGCACCGATGCTGACGGATGAACAGAAAACCCAAGCGGTCGCCCTCCTGGCCCTCACGGTTTCCGTGATTCTGATGGTGGCGTGACCATGAACCTGCTCGGCCGTTCTTACCTCTCGAAGTCACCCAGCCAGTTCGCCGCCTACAACCGACTGCAGGCGGCATTGATGAAGCGGTTCCTGAAACACGGCGGGACCATCGAGCGCTGGATCGAATGTTTCGCCCCGGTGTTCCGCCGTCGGTATGGTTGGCTATGCGAGCGCCCCGAGCCCGTGTTGGTACGCACCTCGCAGGAGTGGCCCGTCGATCCCAACGACCGCCGCTACTACCACTAGTCGGCGGATCTTCACCCGGGGTCCTGTCACCCAGCCAGTCCAAGCTGTTGAGCGAGTGACACCCGTTGGACCTTCCCCGTGGGTCCCTTCGGGATCTTGTCCACCATGACGATCTTGCGCGGAACCTTGTAGTCGGCCAGGCGGTCGGCGGCGTACTCGCGCACGTCGCGGTCGGTGAGGGAGGCCCCCGTCGCGAGCACGACTGCCGCGGCGACCTCCTCGCCCAGCTTGCTGTGGGGTATGGCAAACGCCACAGCTTCGGTGATGGCGGGATGCTGCAGCAATACCTCGTCCACCTCCCGGGGGCTGATCTTCTCGCCACCCCGATTGATGATCTCCTTGAGCCGGCCGGTGAGAAACAGGTACCCGTCCTCGTCGAGATAGCCCTCGTCGCCGGTGCGAAACCATCCGTCGGTAAACGCCTTGAGGTTTGCTTCGGGGTTGTTCTCGTAGCCGGCAGTGACGTTGGCGCCCTTGATGACGACTTCACCCCGTTCGCCGCCGGGCAGCATGTGCCCCTCGGCATCCATGATGGCGATGTCGACGTTGACCCCCTTCCCCACCGAGCCAGGTTTCCGTGCGCTGGGCGGGAGGGGATTGCTCGCCATCTGATGTGATGCTTCGGTCATGCCGTAGGCCTCGATCACCGGCACGCCGAACACGCCCTCCAACCCCTCCATTACCGTCGGCGGCAGCGACGCCGAAGACGAGCGGAGAAACCGGAGCGGAGCGTGTCGTATCACGTCCCCCTGTCGCTTCGCCCGGGAGAGAATCATGTGGTGCATGGTCGGGACGGCGGTGTACCACGTGGGCCGCAGCTCGTTCATCCACTCATAGAACTTGAACGCGTCGAACCCCGGCGTGCATGCGACGGCGCCGCCGGCGGACAGGGGCGCGAGGAGCCCGGCGACCAGCCCGTGGATGTGAAACAGCGGCATGACGTTGAGGCAACGATCCGCCGCCGTCAACGCGAGGGACAGGCTGACATTCGCCGCGGACACCGCCAGGTTGCGCTGCGTCAGCGGAACGACCTTGGGATGCGCCGTCGTGCCAGACGTGTGCAGGAGCAATGCGTAATCGTCGGCTCCGGCGAATTCGGGCTCAACAGGCGTGGGAGCGGCGTTGTCCTCGCGGATAGCGAGATCGGCCCCACTGCCGTTCAGACAGACGTGGTGGGTTCCATCCGGGGAGGCCGCGTGGGCCTCTTCCGCATCTCCCTCACACGTGATGAGGGCCTTGGGTTTGAGGTCCTCGAAGTAGAGTCGAAACTCATCCCGCCGGTACTTGGGGTTGAGCGGCGCCGCGGCGGCGCAGCTCGCCACGGCGAGGAACGCGGCGGCCATGTCGGGACCGTTGGGCAACACGATCGCCACCCGGTCGTGGGGGGTGAGCCCCAGGGCGTCCAGCTGCCCCGCAATTCGTCCGATCACGGTCCGCAGTTCGCCGTACGTCAACGGATCGCGGCCCGGTGCGAGGATGGCGGGTGCGTCTGATTTGCCCGCTGCGAGCAAGTCGGTGATCGTCATCGGTGGCTCATGTTGGGTCGCGGAGAATATGGTTACCTTCTCGACCCGATGCCATGATTCAGGGCGGCGGGACGTTTCTCCAAGGAAAGGACGCCATGCAGATCTGCGTCGTCGGCGCCGGCGCCATCGGAGGATTCATGGGGGCCAAGCTGGCCCTTGCCGGCGAGGACGTCACCCTGATCGCCCGGGGGCCCCATCTCGACGCCATCCGGAGCCGCGGCATCACGCTCGTCGCGAGTGACGGCTCCGAGCACGTCGCCAAGTTGCAGGCCACGAGCGACATTGCCGGTGTGGGTCCCCAGGACATGGTGGTGTTGGCCCTCAAGGCGCATCAGATCGAAGTCGTCGCCTCCTCACTGCAATCCATAATCGGTCCCGACACGGCGATCGTCACCGTGCAGAACGGCATCCCGTGGTGGTACTTCCAGAAGCACGGCGGGGAGTACGACGGACGCCGCCTCGAGACCCTCGACCCCAACGGTGTTCTCGAAACCCACATCGACGCCGACCGCATCATCGGCTGCATCGCGTACCCGGCGACGGACAAGCCCGCGCCAGGCGTCATCCGACACGTCGAAGGCGACCGCTTCCCCGTAGGTGAACTCGACGGTTCCAAGAGCGAGCGGGTCAGGAGCATCGCCGGCACCTTCACCAACGCGGGATTCAAGTCCAAGGTCCTCACCGACATCCGGTTGCACATCTGGGTCAAGCTGTGGGGCAATCTCTCGTTCAACCCCATCAGCGCCCTCACCCGTGCCACGCTGGAGGACATCTGCCGGCACCCCGCGACCCGGCAGCTCGCCGCGGACATGATGGCGGAATCCCAGACCATTGCCGAGAAGCTCGGCATCACCTTCCGCATTCCCATCGAGAAGCGCATCGCCGGGGCCGAGGCCGTCGGAGCCCACAAGACCTCCATGTTGCAGGACCTGGAGGCGGGACGGCCGCTGGAAATCGAGCCCCTCGTGGGTGTCGTGATCGAACTCGGGCGCCTGACGAACACGCCCACGCCGGCCATCGACGCGGTCTATGCGTGCGTCAAACTCCTGGAGCAGGCTACGCGCCAAACAACGGGACCTTGAAGATGCGCGCCAGGATCAGGATCGTGCTCATACCCCAGAACACGAACAAGCTCACCCACCCGAACCACCGCTCCCACGCCGCCGGGTAAAACGCTTTGTCGTCGCGCGGTATCACCGTCACGCAGTAATACATGTTGAGAAAGAAGATGATCGGGGCGACGAAGAACGCCAGCGCCGACGCCGTGAGCACGAGATACACGGGGCTGGGTATGCCCGCGATGATCGCGACGGACGCCACCAACGAGTACACCATCGTCATCCGGTAGATGTTGTATTCCGAGTACCACGCACGACGGTGCTCGGCGGTCAGGTTCTCATGGCCCGAGAGACGTGCCGTGGACTGGAAGACATTACGGCAACACGCACCGACGATTCTCGGCCAGCCGTCGAAGTAGTTGAACGCCGTGGAGTAGGTTGCGGCGAGCGCGCCCACGAGGAACACCACCATCATCCACGATCCCACACTCTGCGTAAACATCCCAGCGATCTCCCCCATCACCGCACGTCCCTCGACCGGGCTGGGATAGAGCCACACCGCGGCCAGCAGCAGAAACACGATTGCCAACACGAACGACACGACGTGACCGACGCGAAAGTCCCACAGACCAATCGTATACCAGCGGCGGCAATACTCCCGAGCGTGGGACGGCAGGCGGGACATGTCCACCGCCAGATCTTCCTTGGGTGACGAGAACGGATCGAACGTCCGCGCCAGGCCGGCGCCCTCGAGATCGTCCCGGATTCTCCCCAATCCCACCCGCTTGGCCTTGCCCCACTCCGACGCCTGGAGGGAGACGTCCATGCCGGTGGGCAGTAACCCTAAGAACGCGGCGATGATCAGCCACGACCCCTGGGGCGCCTCGAAGATGAAGAAGCGGCCCATGGCCGAGAGGGGGGCGGGCTGCACGAAGTACACGGCGAGGGTCGAGAACACGAGGCCCAACGCCGCCGCCTTCGCGGCGACCTCCACCGCCTTGTAGTCGCCACGGAGGATGATGGCGACCGACACGACGCCCAAGACGGCCCCGAACCACGGCAGCGGGATGTCGAGCCCAACCAACTGGGTCGTGAAATAGTACAGCACGGCGGATGCGGCGATGAGACGGCCGGCCTGACCTACGGCGCACTGGAGGAGTGTGGTAACCAGGACGTACCACAGCGGCCACTTCTTCCACGCCGTGCCGTACGCCTCGATCATGCTCTTGCCCGTCGCGTTGGTGAACCGGAAGGCCATCTCGAAGCCGTAGTACTTGAAGATGTAGGCGACGGGGATACACCAG
The DNA here is from genome assembly GCA_039589615.1 of Gemmatimonadota bacterium. Taxonomy (GTDB): domain Bacteria; phylum Gemmatimonadota; class Gemmatimonadetes; order Gemmatimonadales; family GWC2-71-9; genus B3T1B10. The sequence continues at coordinate 7,659 of JBDHHA010000114.1, read as the reverse complement.
AGCAGCGCGTAGGCGAAACGGCCGCCGGCGGTGGGCGCCGTGACCAGATGGCTCGTCCCGATGCCCGTCATCATCAGCACCGTGCCGGGGCCGAATTTCAGGAAGAGGCTCAGCGGGGTCAACTTCGGGAGCTCGAGGTGCTCGAACTCCGCCGCGGGCGCGTTCGTCATCTGGTCTCTACTCTCAGCTGCGTGGTTGAGGATCGTCCAGCGCGGCCAAAATAGCGTGGAAACCGGGGACCGCCAGGTGAGCCTACGAAGTCGAGGGATGCGGCAGGGGACGGGTGAGACACGTGGGGCCCCCGGCCCCCTTCGCGCTGATCTCCCGTCCATCGAACTCGTGAACCTCGGCGCCGGCTCGTTCCAACCGGGCCCTGGTCTCCGGGTTCCCCGAGAGCATGACGCAGGTTCGGGGGGCCACCGTGAGCACGTTGCACCCCATCGTCTCGAATTCCTCCTCGGCGACCTCCACGAGCTGTAGGTCCCGGGCAAGGAGCGCCTCTCGGAACGGCACCGGCATGAGGGGGGAGTACACGAGCATGAGATCGCGATCGATGGGGCTGATGATGGACATGAGATGAAAGACATCGGCCGGACCCCGGTAGTGGGGCAGCGGCACGACCAGCAACTCGTCGATGCAACCGTCCAACAGCACCCGGAGCTGCCGGATGCCCTCGTCGTTGGTGCGGTACCCCCGGCCCACGGCGAGGGTGCGGCCGTCGATCCACGTCACGTCACCGCCTTCGAGGCGCCCGTCCCCGGTGATGGCCCCGTGGATGGGAACGCCGATGGATTCGAAGAACTGCTGTTGGGCAATGGGTTCGGAGCGGCGCTCGGCCTTCCCCATGTTACAGAGGATCACTCCCCGGTCGCATACCACCGACGCGTCGCGCACATAGATGGAATCCAGGCCGACGGTCTCATCCGGGGGCAGGAACTCCAGGGCGGCGCCGCAGTTCCCGAGCAGTGACGCGAAGCGATCGTACTCGTCGATCGCCCGCGCAACATCCGGCGCGCCGCCATAGTTGAGTCTTTGCCACTGGCGTGCGACGGCTTCCGGGCCGACGAAGGCGTCCCGGGCGTGTTTGACGGCCAGCCGCTGCACGGGCCCCACATCGGTCTGACAGGTCACTTATTGCCCCCGCGCCACTTGGTCCACACGTACACCGGCACGCCCGCCATCAAGAGCAAGAACCCCCAGTACACCACTTCCTGGCCGGCACCGGCGATGGCCCACAACGAGTAGCAAAACGCCAGCCCCGCGATGCCGATGTACACCCCCTTCTTGTCGCGCACGATGGGCGAACCGTTGGCGAGAAGGATGATCAAGTGTGCCGTGGCGCAGAAGAGGTACGGCACGAGGCTCGTCAACGTGGCCAGCAGGATGATGAACGTGAACAGCTCGACCAGGTTGGCCGTGTAGTTGGTGACCATCAGGAGCGTCACGAGCACGCTGGACACGACGAGACCGAACACCGGCGTTTGCCGAGACGACATGCGGCCAAACCGCGACGGGAACAGGCCGTCGATGGCGGCCGCCCTGGGAATCTGCCCCTGGATCAAGATCCATCCGTTGAGCGCGCCAAACGCGGAGAACGCGGCTCCTGCGGCCACCAAGTACGCCGCCCAGGGCCCCCACATGACACTTGCCGCATCGGCAAACGGCGCGGTGGAATTGGAAAGGTCGGCCGGCGACACCACCCCCATCACCACAAACGTACCCAGCACATAGACCGCCGCCGTCACCACCGTTCCCAGGACCGTTGATCGGGGAATCGTCCGCTCCGGATCCACCACCTGGTCAGCGGGCACGGTGGCCGACTCCAACCCGAGGAAGGCCCACAGCGTCAAGGCGGCCGTGGCCGTCACCGCGGAGAACCCCGACCCGCCGCTGGCATTGAACGGTGTGAAGTAGTCCAGCCGGACGTAGAACAGTCCGATGGTACCGATGACCACCAGCGGTACGAGCTTGAGCACCGTGGTCACCAGCTGCACGAAGCCGGCGTTCCGGATCCCCATGGCGTTCACCCACGTGAGGACCCAGATGCTCGCCAGGGCCACCACGGCGGCCACTGCCGGGCTCCGACTCAAGAACGGCACGAACACGCCGAGGTATCCGACCAGCGCCACCGAGATCGCCGCGTTGCCCGCCCATGCGGAGATCCAATAGCCCCAGGCGACGAGGAATCCCGCAAAGTCGCCGAGACCCCTCCGCGTGTAGGCATACGGCCCCCCCGCCCCGGGCACCAGCCGGCTCAGGTGCGCAAAGGTGAGGGCCAGCAGGACAGCACCGGTGCAGGTAAACAGCCACCCGAACAGGCTGATGCCACCGAAGGCCCCCAGTGCCGCCGGCAACAGGAAAACGCCGGAGCCGATCATGTTGCCCACGACGAGCGCGCTGCTCATCCATGGGCCGAGCTGACGTTTCTCGCTCACAGGGTTCAAAAGACCACGGTGCCTTTGAGAAAGAGTGTGTTCCCCTGATCCGACCGCTCGCCAAACTCCGCCGTGCCGCGCTGAAACGCCAGCTGGACCGTGCCAAAGGGCGGCATGTAGCGATAAACGAACACCGCTTGAATGTTGCGCCGGTCGATTGAAGAGTTGGTCTGGTAGAAGACGCGCAGATAGAGATCCGGTGTGAAGAACTGATTCAGACGCATGACGTGGATCCAGGTGGTGCGATTGTCCGGATCGGGATTGAAGACCGCACGTTGCAGATCGTACTCCACCGACAGCTCGGGGGTAACCTTGTACCCGGCGCCGACCGTTACCAGGTGAAAATCGGATCCGAAGTTCCTCCCGAGTTGCACCCCCGCCCGTACGTGCTGGAATTCCCGGGTATTGTAACCCACCGCCAATGATGCACTGCGGTTGCGGAAATCCTCCTCGAACCGCTCTAATTCCTCATTGTACCGCGCCTCCACGCTGACACGGTTCGTCAACTCGACCGCCACAGACTGTACGATGTCCCATTGCCGCAGCTCCCCGGCTTGACTCCAGTACACGTTGTAGTTGGAATCGTACCGCACACGCTCGAAGCCACCGCCTCGAATCCAAAAAGTGCGTTCCAACGCCGCATCGAGCTCTCGCCGATCATCGTCGCGGATGAACCCGACGCCATTGGCGTTGTCCGCGAACCGGTCCCCGAGATGCGTATAGCGAACGTGGAAATGCCCCGTGGGCGAATCGTACGACGGACGCAGGAAGTAGGCCCAGGTGCCCGTGTCGTACTCACCCCAGCTCTGGGCCAATTGGGCGGTCATACCCAGTGTCTTGGTGAAGAACAACGTCGCGTCGGCGCCCAGCGACCCCTCGTTCAGGCCGTCAATGGTTCGGTTGGCGAACATGAGCGCCACGTTCGACGAGCCGGATATGTCACGCTGCGTCCGCGCCACAGTGTACGTTGCACCGGGCACGTCCTCATCACTCTTCGACCGCGTTCCGAGAAACGAAAGGGTCCAGGGGCCCTGTTTGCCGAGCACCTGACCTCCCCCCCAGATCTCCGGGATTCGCCTCGAGTAGAATGTGCGGATTCGTTGACGAAACAGCTCGGCGCCCTCGAGGAAGAACGGCCGCTTCTCCGGCAGGGAGAGCTCGAACCGGGTCAGGTTGATGCGCTCCTGGTCCGCCTCGATGGTGGCAAAGTCGGGATTCACCGTGGCGTACAGGGCCATTCCAGGGGTCAGGGCGTACCGGAGGTCACCGCCCGCCTCGATGTCGTCCTCCGCGTCACTCTGCATGCGCAACAGACCGTACGTGATGACCTGGTGCCGTCGCACCGGCGGTGGCACATCCAGTCCGGCGAGGGCGCCGCCTTGGGATACCCGGAACTGGTTCTCCAGCGGGCCGGCCCAAAAGCTGATCTCCAGCGTGCGACGCCTGCTCCGTCCGAAGTTGACCCCCCACGTGCGGTCCTCCCCGGCAGCGTACTTGATGGACGAGAAGGGAATCGCCATCTCGACGGACCAACCGAAATCGGTTCGCTGCGCCGCAGACCGCCACGCAGCATCCCACGTGTCATCAACCGTGCGACCGTCGTTGGCGATGCGTCCATCAGTCTGCGTGCCAAGCACGTTGGTGATGAAGTAATACGCCGAGCGGCGGTCGTAGTGGCTGTCGAGCACGAGTATCACCGCATCGTCGTTCAGCAGGTCGGCATCGCGGCGTGTGAGCTGCGCGGCGGGCGGCTCGGGGTCCCAGACCCGGAAGGCAACATAGAAATGGGTCGAATCGTACAGCACGAGGGCGTCGGTGCGGGTCTCAGCCGGGTCGCCACGCCGCGGTTCGTATTGGATGAAGTCCGCAGCGAGCGCCGCACCGCCCCACTCGGTACTCCCCACCACACCGTCGACCACCGGAGGGGATTCGGTCTTGACGGCACGAAGCTGGAACACCGAATCGGACTGTATCGGCAGGATCGCGGACGCTATGAGCGACGCAAGTCCGATCACGGCACAAACATGGGCAAGAAACAAGAGATGAGGGGGCCACCCTTCCCCGCTCTCCCGGGAAGGTGGGCAACCCCCTCATACACTCTTTGCACTAGATGATGTTGGCCCGGAGGATCCGCTCGAGGTCTGCGATGTACTCCGTCAACAGCGCATCCAGCTCAGCAAACCGCACCCGGGCATCTCGCCCCGGCTTCTGATCCGCCCGGTTGATGTTGCTGTACAGGTAGCTGAGCTGCGCAATGAGCATCGGCTGCGGATAGCGATACCCCTCCGCCGTCTCGAGCTTGGCCTCGATGGCGGCGAGCGCCTCGTCCACCGTGCGGGCTCGGGCCGCCTCATCGGTCTCTTCCGCCAGCGTCTCCCTGGCCTCGGTGATCTGGGCTGAGGCCATGCGCGCACGGCTCAACGCGTCCCGGACCTCCAGGCTGAGGCTGACCTGCTCCACGAGAGCCGCTTGCGTCACGCCGTCTGCGGCGATGCGCGGGTCCACCAACACCTCGACCTGCTGGCGCTGAGTTTGGCCTCCAACGGTCAACCGTGCCTCGTACGTCCCCGGCACGACCATGGGGCCGCCACCACCGGCCTGTCGCGGATTCTCCGCCCAGGCCCCCGGATGGCGCAGGTCCCAGATGAACCGGTGCATCCCGGCTTCCTTCGACACGGGGGGGCCGCCGACACGCTCCAACTGGAACTCGCGCATCCCGGGGTCGGGCGGCAGCTCCCAGCGCTGCGGCGGCTCACTACTGGAGAAGCCACGCACCAGATTGCCGTCGTCGTCGAAGATCTCGAGGGTCACCTCCCCCGCCGGCTGGTCGGCGAGATAGTAATCGATCATCGCCCCCGCCTGGGGGAACTGAGGAGACGCCGCCGACTGTCCGCCCCGCCCGAAGCCACCGCCGTACCGGAGGCGGAACGCGTCACGCGGCGCAAAGAGGTGGCTACTCGCTGACGCCACCCGATCCGTGAGCTGGTGCAGCGCGGTCAGGTCGTCGACGATCCAGAACCCGCGACCCATCGTCGACAGGATCAGGTCCTTTTGGTGGACCTTGATGTCGGTGATGGGTGTCGCCGGGAGATTCTGCTGGAACGACTGCCAGTGGGCGCCGTCGTCGAACGAGACGAACATCCCGAATTCCGTTCCGGCGTAGAGCAGACCCTCTCGATCGGGATCTTCGCGAATCACCCGGGTCGGGTAATCGGCAGGCATGCCGTTACTGCCCGTCGTGAGGCGGGTCCACGAGCGGCCGTAGTCAGTCGTCCGGTAGATGCGGGGCTCCCAGTCGTCGAGCTGATAGCGCAATACGGCGACGTACGCTTTGCCGGGCCGGTGGGGAGACGGTTCCACCGTCTGCACGCGCCCGCCCGGGGGCAGATCGGGGGGCGTGACGTTGGCCCAGTTCGCGCCGCCGTCGCGGGTCACGTGGATGGGCCCGTCGTTGGCGCCCACCCAGATCACGCCGGGCTCGATGTAGGATTCCTGCACCGCGTAGAGCGTGCTGTAATACTCCTCACCGGTGATGTCCCGGGTGATGGGCCCCCCGGATGCCACCTGGGTCTCCGGCGTCCTCGCCGTCAGGTCCGGCGAGATCGTTTCCCAGGTCACGCCCTCGTCCGTCGTCTTGTGGAGGTACTGGGATGCGTGGTACACGATGTTGGCATCGTGAGGCGAAACGTGGATGGGTGAGACACGTTGGAAGCGGTACTCGAGATCGTCCGAGTGGTGCCCATAGATATTGGCCATCCCCACGTAGTACTGCTTCTCCTGCCCCGTGATCTTGTTGTAGCGTCCGAAGCGTCCCTTGCAGTTGGAGTAGACGATGTTGTGATCGCCGGGCTTGGGCACCGCCGGACCGGTCTCACACCCTCCGATCGCCCGCCAGTACCCCGACGGTCCGCCGGCCACCGCGTAGGGCGGCAGGCTCGGCACCATGATCGTGCTGTTGTCCTGTTGCCCCGCGTACACCCAGTACGGGAACTGATCGTCGACCCCCACCTGATACAGCTCGGCGGTGGGCTGGTTGTTCTGCGTCGACCAGGTGTTCCCGCCGTCCAACGTGACGTTGGCGCCGCCGTCATTCGACTGGACGAAGATGTCCGGATCGATGGGATTGATCCACATGTCGTGGTTGTCCCCGTGGGGCGTCCGGCCTCGCTCGAAGTTGGCCCCTCCGTCCGTCGACTTGTAAAACCCCTCGTTGTTCACGTAGACGATGTCGGCGTCGGTGGGATCGGCGTCGATGTTTGTGTAGTAGAACGGCCGGTTGAGAATCGGGTTGTAGCTGGTCACCTGGCGCCACGTGCGCCCCCGGTCGTCGGACCGATACAACCCGTCGTCGGGCTCGGGCGCCTCCATGAGGACGTACACCCGGTCGGGATCGGCGGGGGACACGGCCAGGTCGCTCTTGCCCCGCAGGCCTTGGGGAAGCCCGTCCGTGAGGTGGGTCCACGTGTCCCCGCCGTCGTCGGACTTGTAGACTCCGCCTTCGTAGGCGCCACTGATGATCGTCCACGGCTTCCGTTCGCCGCGCCACATCGAGGCATAGATCTCGTCGGGATTGTCGGGAGCGAACTCCAGGTCCACGGCCCCCGTGCTGTCCGACACGAAGAAGACGTGGTCCCACGTGGCGCCTCCGTTCCGGGAACGGTACACACCCCGCTGGGAACTCGGTCCAAAGGCGTTGCCCATGGCCGCGACGAATACGACGTCGGGGTTCTCGGGATGAACGATGACGGCCCCGACTTGACCGATGTCCCTGAGGCCCACGAAGGACCAGGTGGTGCCGGCATCGGTGGACTTATAGATGCCGAGGCCCGTAATCACGTTGCTGCGGATCCCGTCCGAGCCCGTGCCGACGTAGATGACGTTGGGATCCGAGTCGGCCACGTCCATGGCGCCGACGGACCCGGTGGCAAATTGCCCGTCCGTGATGGGCACCCAGTTGCGGCCGTAGTCGGTGGTCTTCCACACGCCGCCGCCGACGGTTCCCATGTAAAAAGTGGAGGGCTGGCTGGCGACGCCCGTCACCGCGGTGACCCGCCCGCCCCGGGAGGGACCGATGCTCCGGTACTGGAGGCCGCTGTACAGCCCCGGGTCGAACACTGCGTTCCCGGCCTGGGCTTCGAGTTCGGACTTCGGGCCGGGGATCGACAAGGCCACCGTCACCAGGATGGCAGCACACGAAGTTTTCTTCATGGAGCACCTCGCCGGA
>JBDHHA010000113.1:0-15387 GCA_039589615.1 Gemmatimonadota bacterium | reverse complement strand
GCGATCTCCGTCTCCGCCGTGCCGAGGATGATGCGGCTCTGACGCTCCCGCTCGGCCTGGGCCTGGCGGGACATGGCGTCCTCCAAGTCCTTGGGGATGATGATGTCCCGAATCTCCACCGCTTCGGTGGTGATGCCCCAGGCGTTCGTCTTCGAATCCAGGAGCTTCCGAATCTCGTCACCCAGCCGGTCCCGCTCCGAGAGGAGCACGGCGAGGTCGTTCTTCCCGATGGCGTTTCGCAGGGCGGTCTGTGCCGAGAGAATCACCGCATCGCCGAAGTTCTCGACTTCCAGCACCGCCTTTTCTGCATCCCACACCATCCAGAACCCGATGGCGTCCACGTTCACCGGGACCGTGTCGTTGGTGAGCGTCGTTTCGGCGCTGAAGTCGGTGACGCGAATCCGTTGGTCCACGAACTGGGCCACCTTGTCGATCACCGGGACGATGACAAAGAGCCCGGATTCCCGGAGACCGCGGAATTTTCCGAAGCGCAAGAGCACGGCCCGCTCCCACTGGTAGGCGATCTGGATTGAGGGGGCCACCAAGAGCGCCACGACCGTGGTGATCAGCAGGACATCGCTATCCGGGCGCAGGTGCAGATAGGTTGCCAGACCGGTTGCGGTGCCGAGGATGACCACGCCTTCCCACACCTGGGTCATGCGGATGAGGATCGTGAGGCTGAGCGCCGATCCCAGGGAGAGGTAGACGGCGTTCATGGAGAACTCGTAGACGTTCAGGTGGATCACCAGGCCGATCACGTAGAACACCACGAGGAGCAGGGCGTTGAGTGGGGCGAAGCGGAAGTCGGCCCGGCTCGACAGGGCGAACCGCTCGAAGGAGAGGCCGGACCGGCGGCCGCCGAGACCGGTGGGTTTTGCCATTGTTCTCATTGTGAATCTTCCTTTCGCTGATGCAGTCCCTCGAGCACCTCGTCGAGGGTGAGCCCGTAGTTCGAGGCGCGGGCCAGGAGTTCGGTGAGAATCTGGTCGAGCATCCGTTGGCGCTCGAGCTCGTCGATCTCGGGCCTGTGGGTGCTGACGAAGGTCCCCGACCCCTGCTGCGTGTCCAGCACGCCCTCGATCTCCATCTCTCGATAGGCGCGGATGACGGTGTTTGGGTTGACGGAAAGGTCTGCGGCGAGCCGGCGGACCGTGGGGAGCTGGTCACCGGGGCCGAGGAGCCCCCGGGCGATGCCATTCTTGACCCGCTCGATGATCTGCCGGTAGAAAGGGACGCCGCTCTTGGGATCGATGGAGAAATCCACGGTTTTCTTGGCCTTAAGGGTTCTAGAGTACTAATGTTCTGGTCATATAGTACAATTTTGGGTGGCGGGTGTCAAGAGGTGGATCGAGGGGAGCTTCGCAGAGCTCTTAGCGACGCCCGAAAGTGCATGGGAGGATCCCCATCCTCGGCGGCGCAGGTATAGCAATCCCGCCCCGATGAGGGCGCGCTCGAGTCGCTGCGGTACCCGCCCTGAAGCGCAGGCTTGGCCGCCGCGGATGAACCGCCGCGACAAGTCTTGAAAGACGCCCACTCACCCATCCGCTCACTTCCCCGTCCGCTAGAAGTCGAATGGCACGTCGCCCCTTTTTACGCTCAGCACCACCCTCTTGTCGTGGTCGGCTGCCGTGTAATTGCCGCCGGTCAGATCCAGGGCCACGTCGTGTTCTTTGATCGCCTCGTCGAAGTTGCCCTCGAAGAACGCGACATTCCCCATGCCGTTGTGGGCCGACGGATTGGACGGATCGATGGCCAACGCCCGCTCGAATGACTTCTTCGCCTGGCCGAGGTAACCCTGGCGTTGCGCGGCAGCCAGCGACGCCTTCGAGGACTGATACACGTCTTTGAAGGTGTAGCCCAGCAGCGCATGGAAGTCCGCGTCACCCGGGTACTGGCTCAGTGCATGCTCCACGTTCTTGAGGTTGCGACCGATCAGGGCCTGTGCCGCCTCGGTCTTCCTGCCCTCCAGCAGTTTCACCGCCTTGAGCTGAATATCGGACAAGTGTTCCAAGAGCTCGTCACGGAAGTGCTCGGATTCGGGAGACGGCGGCGGCGGCGCCTGACGGTTCCGCCAGCGGCCGACCCAGTCTGCCAGGAACGCGAGGATGAGGAACGCGAACGCCAGGTAACGCAGGGGCGAGAAGCTCGTGACCGGGTAGGCCGCCACGCACAGAACGAACAGGCCAAGCGGCGTCCAGACGTAAGGGCTTTCGATGTTCTCGATGAATTTGCGAAAGATGGGTTCGGCGAGTTTCAGGAAAGTGTTGGTCGCATCCTTCTCAGGCATCGCGACCTCCTTGCTGGGGCGTGCGGAGTCTGCCGATTGGTTTCCAGGTTGTGTACTAGATATCTCGGACATCCGCAAGGTTACAGCCGGGAATCGACGAGGTGGGACGGAGAGCGTCAAGTCTCCGCCCCACTGATGCCCGACTGCGTCAGACCTCCTGCTGTGGATCTACCCCCCCGTTCCCCCCGGCCGCGTCCAACGCCTGGGGCAACCGCTTCACATAGTACGAATAGCCCAGCAACTGGATCAGAATCCCCGCAGCAATCGCTTGACCAGGACTCTGCATGTTGATGCTCGGCAAGAGATTCGTTTGACCGGAGAAGAATGACACCAGCGCTATGACCGTCGTCAGCAACACGGCGGCAACAACACCTCCCCCGACGCGCTTGGCCTTGGCCAACGACAGACCTTTGGGCTCCTCTCGGGCGAGCTGGAGAAGGACCACGAGAACACCGCCGAACCACAGGGGAGGCAGCAACAGCAGCACTCCCCAGTCCGGCGACAGGATGGCGGGGTGTTCGCCCCGTTCGGAATCCCATTCCTGGAGATCGATGATTTCCCGGCCCCTCGGATCGACCGTTGCGTAGAACACCCGGCTGTCCGCCCGATAGTCGCGTGGTTTCAGGAGACTCCTCCTGAGGAATCTCGAAATCAAGTTCCCCGGGGCCGGCGCACCTTCCGACGTCCACTCGACGAGGACCTCGGCGTGGGGAGCGAGGGCCACCGTGCTCGATGGAATGAGCGGAAAGTTGGCGACGACTTCGCCTGCCGCGCGCTCGATCTGGGGTTCGAGTCGCAACTGCTGGAGACTGTCCACAATCCAGATGAGCCGATCGGACTCGTTCCGGAGCACCCCGTCCACGTGCAGCGCCTCCGTCATCTCCCAAGTGCTGGTGTGCAAGCTGAGGGCCACGGCGACGTCGGCCCCGGCGGCGCTATCCGCCGAGGAAAGCGCAATCTCGGGTTTGGCTTCCCCAGCCGAATCCGGTTGGGCCTCGATGGTCGCTTCGTACTCACCGACAAAATCGTCCACGGAGAGGAGGAATTGTGCCCGATCCCACCGCACCCCGCTTCCCTCGGCAATCTCCTGGAGTCGGTTGAAGGCCTGATCTTCTTCGTCTGTGCCCAGGGGGGCGTCTAAGAACACTTGCCATTGCTGCATGACCTCCGGCCCGAGCACCTCTCGGACTAGGCCGTGAATGGAGTCTCCCATCACGCGTTCCAGCTCCGATCCCGCCGTGGTGCTATCCCATCGCTCGACCAAGGCCTCCAGGTCGGCGGACGAACGCCGGGTTTGCGCTGCGACTGGCAGTGCTGTCGATAGGAGGAGGACGGTGGTGATACTGAGCCAGGCGTGGTGGTGCAGGCTCCCAGTCAGGTATTTCGGATTCCACATGTGCATAGTCCCTCCCTCGATGTGATGGCTCCCGCGTGGCGCGCTTTGAGAAAATGGACGGGTGGTGTCAATCTCCGGTCAATCGCCCCGGTCCCGCGCCTACTAGGTGCCTGAAACCACCGCAAGGTTACGGGAGAGCAACCGAGCCGCACGGGGGTATCAGCGCCGAACCCTTCACAACCAGGAGTTTCACATGAGCAGCGCGCGACCGACCCGCCACGCCTATCTGGCGTGGCTCGCTTTGGCCATCTGCATCGCACCACCGCTTCATGCTCAGGCGGCAGCCCGGTACCTGAGCGACCTCGAGACCATGGAGTCCAAGTTCACGGAGCTCGCCGAGGCGATGGAGAGCGACAGCTATTCTTGGAGTCCCATGGACAGTGTCCGCTCGGTGAGCGAGGTGTACATGCTCATTGTTGGGGAGAACTACGTGATCCCCAGCGCATGGGGCGCGGAGCCGCCGGAGGGTATGGACGTGGGCATGGCCACGTTCGGGACAATGGCGGCGGTCACCGACAAGGCTGAGGTAGTGCGACACCTGAAGGAGTCCTTCGAGTACTACCGGAAGACCGTGGCAAGCCTGTCCGACGAGCAGTTGCACTCCACCATTCAGTTCTTCGGCCGCGAGCGCACCGTGGACGAGGCCCTATTCCTTATTATCGGTGACATGCACGAGCATCTTGGGCAGGCCATCGCCTACGCCCGGATGAATCAGGTGGTGCCGCCGTGGACGGCGCGGGATCAGGCCAACCGGTAGATAGGGTCCGACGACAAAGCCGAGGATGCGCTGGGCATCCTCGGCTGCCTCACTCCTCCCGCAACACCTGCATGAGATCCAACTTGGTGATCCGCCTCGCCGGAATCACGCTGGCGGCCACCGCTGCGGCGAGTAGCACGCTGACAGGGACGGCAAAGGCAATGGGATCCAGCGGGCTCACCCCGTAGACTGCGCTTTCGCCAATACCCGAAACCATCGCCGCAATGGCGATACCGATGACGGCACCGACGAGACTCAAGCCGATGCCCTCCCGTGCCACGGTCCGCACGACTTGGTTTCGCTTGGCGCCCACGGCCTGGCGAATGGCAACCTCCCGCGTGCGGGCGGTGACGGCGAAGGACACGACGCCGTAGATGCCGACCACCACCAACACGAGACCAAACACGCCGCCGGATCCGAGCACCTTGCCCATGACCCCGTACACCGCGGTCTGCAGTGAGATCATTGCGGCATAAGTGGTGGGAAGGAGCATCGAGTACTCGTCCGCCTCCAGCGGGACCTCCGTCCGCAGTAGTCTGAGCATGGACTCGGCGGTGGTGCGGCCCTTGACGTGGAGCAGCGCGTGCGATTGCGGGATCTGATAGAAGGCGTTCCAGAAGAACGGCACGTCACCATCCTCGATATCGACATAACGTCCGTTCCCGACTACGCCCACGACTTCGAACGTCTGCTCCGCGTATCGCGTGAGATCCTCCTGCGATCCCCGATTGGTGACGGTGAAGCGCTGTCCGAGCCCTGCGTCACCAGGCCAGTAGTGGCTCACGAACGCTTGGTTGACGACGGCTACGAGAGGGGCGCCCTCCCGATCGCCGTCGGTGAAGGTGCGTCCCCGTGACAGCGGAACCCGGAGTGTTTCGAGGTATCCCGGCGTCACCACGTTGTAACTGACGATGGGTTGGCCCGATTCAGGGGCCGTGAACCCCTCCACATGGATCTCGGCGTCGGAGGTGCTGGCGAGGATCGTGCCTTCCGCTGAGCGTGTGATGTGTGCCGCCTCCACATCCGGAAGTGCGGCAAGGCGTGTCACGAGGTCCCTCGCCGTGCGCACGATATCCTCGGGATCGGCATCGTCGGCTCCCAAGGCCTTCGACATGATGGCGATGCGATCGGATGAGAATCCCAGATCGATTGCCGTTGCTCCCTGCAAGGTGCGGATGGCGATTCCCGACCCCACCAGGAGAACCACCGACGAGGCCACTTGGGCCACGATAAGAAGATTCCGCATCCCGAATCGTCCGGGCCGCTTGCCCGCGGAGCCCGACACGTTCTTGAGCGACGGCACCAGGTCGGGCCGGGATGCCTCCAACGCGGGTGCAAGGCCGAACACCAGGGCCGACAGGACGGACACCAACGTGGCGAACCCCAGCACGCGGGGATCCAATGTGAAGTCGAACTCGAGGGGAATGCCGATGGGGAGCTGCACCGATCCCACGGTTCGGGTGGCGCCGATGGCGACGACGATTCCCAGCAGGCCGCCGGCCAGCGCCGGCACGAGGCTCTCAGTGAGGAGCATGGCGAGGATGCGCCCGCGCCCGGCTCCCAGCGAAATGCGCACGGCCATCTCGCGGCGCCGTTGGTTGGCCCGGGCCAGAAAGATGCCGGCCACGTTGGAGCACGCGATGAGCAGGATCATCCCGGCAAGTGCGAAGAGGAGGCCCGCAAGGACGCCGAGCACCGTTCGCATCGTTGGCGGCATGAGGGAGTCGTTATCCAACGCCGTGACCACTCGCGCCTCTCCCATGTCGTTCCGCCATTCCACCGGATAGGCGGTATACAAGCGTTGCGCCATGACGGAGAGTTGCGCTTCCACCTGGGCCAGACTGGTTTCGGGTCCGAGTCGCGCCAGCACCTGAAAGTCCCGGTCGCCGCGGTTTTGCAGTGCCTGCGGTGTGGCACGGAACGTTCCGCCGGGAATGCCGAGGGGAACCCACACGTCGACCTTGAGCCCGAGGAGACGGCTGACCATGCTCTCCGGCGCAACTCCCACCACGGCGAATTGGTGACCGTCGATCCGGAGCGTGCGTCCGAGCGCGTCGGGGCGGCCGGCGAACTGCTCTTGCCACAGGCGGTGACTGATGACGACGACGCGCTCGGCAGCTCCGACGCGCGTCTCCTCCGGGAGAAACCCCCGGCCCAATGGCAGGGACACGCCGAGCACCGAGAAGTAATTGCCGGTGACGATCTCCGCGAAGAGTCTTCGCGGTGGTGTTTCCTCCCCGAGATTGACGGCGCCGTATCGGATGGCGGCGACTTGGGCCAGGGCCGGGACCTCTTCCAGGACGGTCTGGTAATCGGGGAATGAGGTGCCCCCGTAGAGCTGGCCATCCGCACCGCTGGTGTAGATGGTGACCAAGTCGTCGGCGGTGGCCACCCCACCGGGAGTGCGGAAGAGGAAGGCATTCGTCACGGTAAACACGAAGGTGGTCGCGCCAATGCCCAAACCGAGGGACACGACGGTGACGAGCATCGCCAGCGGTGCTTTCGCAAGAGTGCGGAACGCGTAGCGAAAGTCGGCGAGGAGGTGGCCCATGGAATAGCTCCGTGTTGAACGGGTAGTGCGACGTCGTGCACTCGATCGGCGTGGCTCGCGCTCGAGTCGGAGACGAAGGGCGGGGAGGATAGAGCGAGCCAGTTGCACCGCGTACCGGCGCCGAGCGATCCGTATCCCATACCGGGCGACGTCGTGCTCGAAATCGTCGTCCAAGTCGGCGAGCGCGAAGCGGCGTTCTCTCGCAGGGAAGAGCAACGACGCCAGCGAGCGAAGAAGCCGCGGTGGCTTCTCGTGGCCCATCTGCGTCATGCGCCCTTCTCCCGCTCGGTCACCACCGGGAGCCCGTCGGTCATGCGGTGCAGCATGCCCACGGAATGCTGCATCGCTTCCCGGCCGGCGGGCGTCAGGTCGTAATACTTCCGGGCGCGCCCGCCCTTGGTGGGTTGCGGGTCGGACACCGTGAACGCGACCATCCCCTTGTCGCCCAACCGGGACAGGGTCAGGTACATGGCGCCCACAGACACCGGGCGGCCAGTCCGCTCCTCGATCTCCCGCCGAATTGCGGCGCCGTAGGCTCCAGACGCCAGACGGGCGATGGCCAGCATGAGGTATAACTCGAACTCCGCCAAGAACTTACCGGGCATCAACGCCTCCCCATCGGTCAGTATTCTACATTTAAATACATATACGGCGGGCGGTCGCCGAAGTTTCGTCGCAAGGCATCAGGGGGGATCGGGGGCTCGATCTAGGTCGGACCCACCGGTGGTGGTGCCGTCATTCGCTCCGAAGCACCGTGGCTGGATCGACCTTCGTCGCGCGTCGCGCCGGGAGGTAGGCGGCGAGGAGGGCGACGGCGGCCATGAGGGTGGCTGCGATGAGGTAGGTCGGGACATCCACCGAGCGCACCTCAAACAGTAAACTCGCCGCAAACCGCGTGACCGCGAGCGCGGTGACAGTGCCCGCGGCGAGTCCAGCGGCGGCCAATACGGTCGAGTGTGTCAGCACCAACTTCACCACGCGCACCTGTTGAGCGCCCAGGGCCATCCGAATGCCGAATTCAAGTGTGCGTCGACTCACCGAGTATGCTACGACGCCGTAGACACCGAGCGCAGCCAGCAGCAAGGAAACCACCGCGAGCGCGCTCAGCAGCCACATCTGTGCCGACGAATCCCAGTAGGTCGCCTGAATGACCTGGTCGATGGTGCGGATGTCGTCGAGTGGCAGGGTGGCATCGATCGCCCAAATGGCACTGCGGATGGCGTCGACAGATTGCAGGGGGTTGCCTGCCGCCCTGACGATCAGCGTTTGCCAGGGAACAGGTTCCTGCGCCAACGGCCGGTAGATTCCCATCTCCACTGGTACGTCGAGCGAAAAGTGGTACGTGTTGCCGACGACGCCCACGACCTCCATCCACGGCCATTCGGAATCAGGCGCACCGTACTTGATACGCCTCCCGATGGCGGTGCCACCGGGCCAGAACCGCTGCGCGAACGACCTGTCGACGATAACCACCGGGCGGGCTCCCCCAGCGGCGATTCCGTCGTGAAAGTCACTGCCGCTCACCAGGGGAATGCCCATAATGCGGAAGTAGTCGGGCTGAATCTCCCGTACGAGGCCGTACTGCTCCTGGCCGGGCTCGGGAGCCTCCGTGCCCTCGACAAAGATCTCGGACCGCTGGTACGAACCGGTCATGGGCAGATGTGACACGCCGGTCACGCCCGCGAAGCCGGTGAGAGATTGAAGCCGCTCTCGAACGGTCTCGTAGAACTCGAGCTGTTGCGGGCCTTCTGCATATCTGTCATTCGGTAGAGAGAGATGGACGGTCAGCAGGTGTTCCCGCTCGAACCCCACCGCGGCCGTGTCCAGTCTGTGGACGCTCCGGATCATGAGACCCGCTCCGATCAACACGACCAACGCCGTTCCGATTTGGGAGACGACGAGGAAGCCGTGCTGCCGGCTCTTGCGAAACCCTGCAAGTGGTCCGGCGCGGAGCGCGTCGAATAGATTGGCACCGGCCGTTCTCAAGACCGGTGCGAGACCAAATGAGATCCCGCACACGATGGTAATACCGAGCAACGTGAGCACCACCGGAATGTCCATGTCGAACCGGAAGTAGGACGGGAACGGTTCCGGCAGTGACGCGAGAACTACGTTACGACCCCATGCCCCCATCAGGAGTCCGCCGCTGCCGCCAATCATGGCGAGCAGCACACTCTCCGTCAGGAGTTGGCGGGTGATTCTCCACCGGCCGGCACCCAGAGCCGATCGCATGGCGATTTCGCGATTCCGATCGGCTGCCCGAACGAGGAAGAGATTGGCCACGTTGGCGCAGGCCAGGAGCAGCAGGAGGCAAACCACCACGTAAAAGGCGAGGACTGGGGTCGTGCGGCCCCAAAGCAGATCCTCTTTCAGCGGCCGGACGACGACGCCACGATTGCCGTTGGTTTCCGGAAAGGACTCCGCCAGTTGGGCCGCAATGGCGTGCATCTCAGTTTGCGCGGTCTCGAACGAGGCTTCGGCCGAGAGGCGGCTCACGACGCGTAGGATATGTCTCCGGCGTGAGCTGGTGGCGCTGCGCCGTAGCGGAACCCAGAAGTCGGCCTGGTCGGGGAAGCGGACACCACGCGGCATGATGCCAACGACCGTGTACGAGTCCCCATCGAGCGTCACGGTCCCACCGACGATTTCAGGGTTACCGCCGAACCGTCGCATCCAGACTCCGTGACCCAGGATTACGGTGTGCGGTGCGCCGGGTACGTCATCGTCGGGAACGAATCCACGGCCCTGCGCCGCAGGGATCCCCAGCACGTCGAAGAAGTTGTGTGAGACAACTCCGCCGGTAAGGCGTTCGGCCGTGCCGCTCCCGGTGAGGTCGACGGTGGTGGCGGTGTAGGCCGCCATGTCGTCGAAACTGTGGCTTCGGGCGCGCCAGTCGACGAAGTTGGGATAGGACACCGATGTGCGCGTGAATCTCGGAGCGTTCTCGAACAGCACCGCCAATCGGCCCGGCTCATCGAACGGCAGCGGTCTGAGCAAGAACCCGTGCAAGAAGGGGAACACGGCGGCGTTTGCGCCGATACCGAGGGCGACCGTGACGATGACCGCTGTCGTAAACCCCGGTGTCTTGGCAAAGCCGCGGACCGCGTACTTGAGGTCCATGACTCCCGATGCGAAGACCGAATCTCTCTTGGGGTGACGCTTGCGAGGCCTACGCGATTTTTCTGTCAGATGGCTTGCCGTGAAGCGGAGGACGGCGCTCAGGGCCTGGAGCGAAAACCACAAGCGGGCGCTGTGCACGCCCCCAGTACGCGTCCTGTTGAGAAACCGTTCGTGGAGGTCACCCAAGATCTCGTCGCGACCGTGCCGCGGGGAGACCAACGCGATCAACCACGTGGCAAGGCGGGGTGGTTTTGGCATCACCCCTCGTCGATCTCCGTGGCCACCCCATCCCACATGGTGAGGAGGGTAGCCCGAGATTCCCTCAATCGCTTGATGCCCGCCGGCTTCATCGCGAAGTAACGCTTCGCCCTGCCGCCCCGCTCCGGCGTGGGATCGGCCAGCCTGGACTTGATCCAGCCTTTTTCCTCGAGACGCCTCAGGGTCAGGTACGCCGCAGCCTGGGAAACGCTCCTGCCCGTATGCGCTTCCAACTCCTCAATGATGGAAACCCCGTATGCCTCTGGCCCGGCTCTCACAATCCCCAACATGATGAGATGTTCGAACTCTCCAAGAGACTGTCTTGCCATGTGTCTTCACTTGCCGACCAGTAATACTCTACAGTGTAAAGTAAATATGGTCGCGCGGTCAAGTGCCGAATGGTACTGTGAGTAATACTTCAAGGTTGACCGCCGCCCCCCAAATCGGAGGAGGACCGATCATGGAGATGCCGAAACCGGGCGAAGCCCACGAGAAACTCGCATGCGGCGCCGGCGTGTGGATCGGCGAGGAAAAGATGCCCCCGTCGCCGTGGGCCCCTGATGGAATAATCGCCGTCGGTCGCCACGAAGCCCGCATGGCATTGGGAGGATTCGCTCTCATTACGGACTACCGGCAGACGGTCAACGACGCGACGACATACGAGGGTCACTCCGTCACAGTCTACGATGACAGGGCGCAGCGTTATCTGATGTACTGGTTCGACAGCATGGGCTCACCAGGGAATGTCTTCACGGGAGACATCCAGGGTGGCGAGATGGTGATGGTCGGCCCCGGCCTGGGTGGTGGCAAGATGCGCAACACGTCGAACTACGCCGAGGATGGCGTGCTCACCGTCCTATCGGAAACCTCCACCGAAGCCGACCAATGGCTGACTGCCCTCGAAGCGCGGTACGAGCGGCAAGTCTGAGCGCCGCCGGGCCGCGTTCTCTGTCTATAGATACCGCGCCACCGCCATCGTCACGACCGCAATGCTGAGCAGTCCGGCCACCCAGCGACCCGCAATCCTGGCGCGGTGTCGCAGCGCGTGAATCACCGCCATGGTGGCGTCACGGTTCGGGTCGTCGGGGTTCTTCTGGAGTGCGGCGTTCAGGCCCGCGGCCTTGAGCACCGACCGGCGCATCACGAATACGCCGATGATGAACGCCACGATCGCCGCGACTCCGCCTGTCATGAGGCTCAATCCGACGGGCGCGGTGACCCACACGCCGGTGAATCCCACCGATGCGTGGTGCATGAGGGCGAGGCCCGAGAGAATGGTGAGCCCTGCAAACAACGGCATCCAATTCAGGTACCGCCGCCGCATGATGCCCTGCATGACCTTGGCGCCGTCGGGGCCTGCCTCGCGCACGCTGGGCTCCAAGAAGATGACGACAAAAAGCATGGCGCCGGCCCAAAACACCCCCAGACTGATGTGTACCAGACGCAATACGACCAAGACGACGCTCATCGAGACCTCCCTAACAAGATTGTGACGCAACGGCTGCGAATTGAGTCGGGGGGTAAGATGACGCCGAATGGCCCTGTTCGCGAGGCCCGTGCTGCGGCGGTCCGGCCGCTTCCGTTAGGTGGTCCACCGCGCCGACCACCGTTGCTCGATGCGTCGGATGATGGACGGATAGATGAAGAGCCGCCGGAACGGATCGATGAGCGCCATGTATCTCGGTGTGAAGTCGCTCACCGGCTTCACGTAAATTGCCCAATAGAGGTGATGCGAATCGGTGCCTGGTCTCCACGCCCATGCGAGAAAGGCGTGCACCGTGCAGTTGTAGATCTCCGCCACCGCCTCGTCTTCGAAGGCGTAGATGAACCCGTTGGGCTCGGGTGTTATCTGTGACCGTTGCCGATCCCCGTCCGTGAGGCGATGGACATAGGACAACGACGTGCCCTCACACCTGTCCTCGTCCCACCCAAAGACGTTGCCCAGCAGCGTCCGGAACGCGATCAGCCCGAGGACGATGGGGTTGGCTTGGCTGAACGTGTCCCCAGTGAGGATGGCCCTGATGTCCTCGATCGTGGGCGCGTCGCCACCGCGCAGCCGGATGACCCACACGTCGTGCAATGGCGCATCGGACAGCAAGCTGTGGACCCGGAAGTCCTGAGATAGGAACTCGTCGGGCGGAATTGGCGCGTACCGGCCGAGCACCAGAGCCCAGAGGAGAGCGGTGGTGCACACAGCCGCCGTCGCGGCGACGGCAAGCTGAACGAGCAGGACCCGCCGTCCGCCGAAGCCCTGAGCGACACCGGCGGCGCCGCACAGCAACGCAGCGAGCAGTACCCAGGCGGCAAGTACCGATGCACCGAGGACCGCCGCCCCCAGCAGCGCACCGCACGCCACCCAGGGTATGACCGTCACCCCTTTCGTCTCGGACCGATATGACACCACAGCACCCCAGCCGGCGGCCAGGGCTACGACGGTCACATTGCCGAGTACCATTGGTGAAGGTGAGTAACTCGCCGGGAAGAACCAGAAGACGGCGACCGCGATGATGGCCAGGGCGGCGCCGAGCAACATGAGGACTGACGCCAAATTGTCTTTCATGGGAAAGAACTCCGCGGACTACGAACCCGTGCGAAGCAGTCTCCTCACCTTGCTGCCGATCTTGGCCGCACGCTTCATTTCCCGCGGCGACATATCCGCAACTTGGCGGTGCCAGGATTCCAGGGTTTGAAAGAACCCGTGCAACTCGGTCAACCGCTGCAACGTGTCCTCCTCGCCTCTGGACTGTTCGGCTTCGGCAACGCACTCGGCGAGGACCCCCAACGTGGGCTCGATCTCCCGCTGAAAACGTTCGGCCACGATCGCCCGAAACAGCTGCCACACGTCCCTGATCGATTCGAAGTAGTCCCGCCGGTCTCCCAGCGCATGCACGACCTTCACGATGCCCCACGCCTGGAGCTCCCTCAACGAGGTGCTGACATTGGACCGGGCGATGGAAAGCGTCGCGGCGATTTCGTCAGCGTTGAGCGCACGCGGTGCGACATAGAGGAGGGCGTGGATCTGCGCCACGGTCCGGTTGACCCCCCAGCGGGATCCCATCTCGCCCCAGTGGAGAATGAACCGTGTGGCGGTGGGGCTCAGGTCGATCATGGCAATTTCTCGCATTTCTGTCATAACAGAAATAACTGAAATGAGTGTTGTGGTCAATGCCCGCGACCGGCCGGTCGTGTGAGAATTCCTTAATTAGGCCCATGACGATGGTGAGTCTATATTATAGACTAATAGTCTCTAACGTAGACACGGGGGCGTACGGTGTCCAAGAAGACGTTCATCGGTGAATTCGAGCAGATGGTCCTCCTCGCCATTCTCCAACGGGGGGATGAAGCGTTCAGCCTGGGGATTCGCCAGGAGCTGGACCAACGTGCCGGGAGAGAGGTGTCACGGGGCGCGTTCTACGCCACCCTCGACCGGTTGGAGGGGAAGGGGTACGTGAAATGGCAGGAGGAGCCGCCGGTGAGTGGTCGCGGCGGTATGCCGCAACGCCGCTTCACCGTCACCGCGGCTGGTATTCGTGCACTCCGGACGTCGCGCAGCGCCCTCATGAATCTCTGGCAGGGGTTGGATTCGGTGCTCGAGGAGTCACGATGACTCGAATCGAAGAGGAATTAATGCCCCCGCGCGTTGCCGAGTGGCTAGTCCGGCGCGTTCTTCCGACGGGCACCGTGGGCGAGAGCATTCTGGGGGATCTTCGTCAGGAGTACGGTGACGTCGTACGTGCGGGCACGGAGAAGGCATCCAGGCGGTGGTACTGGCGGCAGGCCTTCTTTTTGTCCAGTCGCTATTTGTGGAAGCGGTTGGGACTGGGCCGAGTCGAACGGACCGCGCCTTCGGGGACGAAGCGCTTTGTCTCCGACGCAGTAAAGAACGATCTCAGGTATGCACTCCGCAGCGCGGCGAGAAGCCCGGGTTTCACGACGGTTGTCGTGCTCTGTCTTGCGCTGGGTATCGGCGCCAACACCGTAATGTTCAGCATCGTCAATTCGGTCCTGTTGCGTCCCCTGCCGTACCAAGACCCGGGTCCGCTGACCGTCGTGTGGGAAACGTACCGAACACGCAACATGCTGCATGGCGGAGTGTCGTATCCGAACCTCGCGGAGTGGAGGGCGCGCAACCAGGTCTTCGAGGAGATCGGCGGTTTTCGTCCGGCGGCCCACTCGCTGGGAGGGATCGACGTGCCCGAGCGAGTGCGGGGTGGGCGCGTAACGGCTGGGTTCTTTCAGGTACTGAAGGTGAGCGCGGCGATCGGGCGGACCTTCCTCCCGGAGGACGACGACGTCGGAGCGGAAAACGTCGTCGTGCTGAGTGACGGCCTCTGGCGGCGGCACTTCGGAGGTGATCCCACGGCGGTGGGCAGAACCCTCCAACTCGACGGAATCGACCATACGGTTGTTGGAGTATTGCCACCTGGCTTCGACTTTCCCGTCCGAGTCGGCAACTCGGAGGTCTGGACACCGGCCGCCCTCGACGTCCCTGGCCAGTACGAGCGTGCGTGGCCGATGTTGGCGGCCATCGGTCGGCTCCGGCCGGGCGTCACCCTGGAGGGCGCACAGGCCGCGATGGACGCGATTGGCCGGCAGCTCGAGGTGGAGTACCCCGAAACGAACACGGAGCACGGTTTCAATCTCGTCTCGTTGCACCGCCAGGTGACTGGGAGCGTGGCTCCGCTATTGATGCTCTTACTGGGTGCCGTCGGCTTCGTGCTCCTCATCGCGTGTGCCAATGTGGCGAACATGACGTTGGCGCGCGGTGGTGTGCGGAAGACGGAGCTGGCGGTGCGTGCGGCGTTGGGCGCAGCTCGTGGAAGGCTTGTCCAGCAGCTGCTCACGGAGAGCCTGGTGCTGAGCCTGATGGGTGGTGTGTTCGGGTCGTTGCTGGCCGTTGGTGGCGTGCGCGTGCTGGTTGGGATCATGCCTCCCGACTCGCCGCGCGTTCAGGAAATCGGTGTCGACCCCTGGGTGTGGGCGTTCGCACTGGCCATTTCGGTACTGACGGGAGTGAT
>JBDHHA010000112.1:0-22989 GCA_039589615.1 Gemmatimonadota bacterium | reverse complement strand
CTTGCACAACGCGTACTCGGCCAATCTCTCGCTGAAAGAGGCGACCGGCGCCCGGTCATTCGGTCGTGTGGCATACGTCGAGGGATTGGAAAATCCAACCGAGGGGTCAAAGACGATCATGCGGTGGCTGGTCAAGCACGGGTACTCCGATGAGGACATCGCCAAGGCGATGGGAGGAAACGCGCTGCGTGTCATGACGGCGGCGTGGGGCTGAGCTGCACCTTGCTGATCGAATAGAACCTAGTCCACGATCAGCACCTGTCCGCTGAGACAGCCTTCTACTGCCTTACTGTAGGCCAGACCAACCGCTTCGTTAGATACATGCACATGGCCGCGAAAGAAACCGTCGTATTTTGCTCGGCACACTTCCAGCACTTCGGGACTGACAGCATTAATGCGAATCCCGCGAGGCATATCAACCGCAGCACCTGTTACAAAACCATCGAGTGCGCCGTTGGCGGCAGCCGCACAGGAACCACCTGGGATCGGATCCCGGTTCAATACACCGCTGGTTACGGTGAAGGATCCGCCGTCATTCATGTAATCGAAACCCTCTAACACCAGGTTAACCTGTGGTAAAGCCTTGTGAAAAATGCCCTCCATGAACTGGTCGCTGGTCATTTCATGTACCGCACCAAAATGGACATGGCCGATAGCGCTCACAACGGCATCAACTCTGCCAACCTGCTGATACATTGCGCGGATGCTGTCGACGTCTTCGATGTCCATTTGCACATCACCACTGGTTCTACCAACGCCGATGATTTCATGCCGACCAGACAGGGCCTCTACGGCAGTTTTGCCAACGGCACCGGCGGCACCTACGATGACTATTCTCATCACGATATCCTCACTGAAGCCTGCATGGTGATCAATGGCAGAACGCGGCACCGACCGCGACAAAGCCCGTCGCGATGAGCCCTCGAGGCTGATTCCTACCTGAATCTACTTGGGTCCGTGGTCCTCCGCGGCATCTGGCTCACCCCCGAATCCAGCCCTATTCTCAATTGGAGATATGGGGACCGACCTCGAACCGATCGTGGAGGATGTGCGAGAACGGATTGCCCGGTTGGTCGCGGAGCGACGGTAAGCTCAAGCCGCAAGCTGCCCATTGATCGGCCACGCGTCTGCTCTAGGCATTGGACACGTCCGATCGGGCATGTCCACCCGCCCTCCCAGCTGCAGGACCCGAACGCTTCCCCCCTGTGAGGGCATTTGGTTTCCTATCTCCCGGTGCGTGCATCACTGCGCATCTGCTCGAATTGCGCCCGGACCCTGTCGAGGACGGAACGGTAGGACGGGTCTCGTGCCAGGTTGCGGTACTCCGTCGGGTCGTTGTCGTGGTCGTAGAGCTCCTCGTTGGCGCCGGTGGCGTCCTCTCCCCAGCGATTGTAACGCCAGCGGTCGGTGCGCAGGGAAGCGCCATTACTCCCGGTTATCGTGTAAGCCGCCCCGTTGGGGTCGGTAGCAGCCGGCGACTCGAGGAGCGGGAGCAGGCTCTCCCCCTGTAGGATGGATGGGGCCTGGCTGCCGAGGCCGCTCATTTCCGCGAGCGTCGGGTACAGGTCGATGAGTTCGACAATGGCATCGCTCTGGGTGCCGGCGTTGGCCATTCCCGGAGCGGCAATGATGAGCGGTACCCGCACACTCTCCTCCCAGAGATTCATTTTTTGCCAGCTGGTGTGCTCACCCAGGTTATAGCCATGGTCGGACGTGAAGACGACGATCGTTTTGGAGTGGAGGTCCAGACGCTCCAGCGCGTCGAGGAGGCGGCCCAACTGCTCGTCCATGAAGCTGATACTCGCGTAGTACGCGGCGATGGATTTGCGCTGCTGGGTCGTATCCATGCCGAACCGGACGGCGTTGCTGAAGCGCTTGGCCCCTTCGGGGACGTCATCGAGGTCGTCGCTCGGCACGACGGGTAGATCGACGTCGTCATCCGGATAGTGCGTGAAGTGCCGCTCGGGGGCGATGAGCGGTACGTGGGGGCGGACGAATCCCACCGCGAGAAAGAACGGGGCACCCTCCTTGAACTTGGTGCGGTTCGTCGCGTTCGGCGGCTTTCGGCCGGCGCGATTCTCCAGGATGGCGATGGCCTGGTCGGCGGCGAGCACGTCGGCCTGCGTGAGTTCGGCGCCGTCGGGCAGGATCATGCGTGAGAAGTTCGAGCCGTAGTGATCACCTCTGGAGAGTTTCTCGAGATTGCCGGGCGTGAGGGTTTCGGGCGCGATGAGATTCACCGCGTAGTCCCACGAGTCCGGGTCGTCGGAGCCGGCCTCGCCGCGCTCGATGCCGCCAGGCACACCCATATGGAAGATCTTCGAAACGCGGGCCGTGTAATACCCGCGCTCCCGGACGAAACCGCCGAGCGTCGGGTGGTCCGCAAGGGATGGGGTGGCGATGCGGTGGTTGGCGGTCTCGAACCCGTTTCCGGTGACGCCGTTGGTCTCAGGGTACAGACCGCTCATGAAGGAGGCGCGCGCGGGGCCGCAAACCGGGAATTGTGTGTAGGCGCGGGTAAACCTCACGCCCGCGGCGGCAAGGCGGTCGAGATTGGGAGTGTGCAGTTCCAGTGACGGGTCCACGTAGGGCCCAATACGGGTGTTGAGATCATCGGAGACCACAAAGAGGATGTTGGGTCGCTCCTCCACCTGGCCGACGGCCTCCGTGGCTCCGATGAGCAACGTGAGCCCGAGCGTGCAGGTGACGCCGCAGGATGGGTTCATAATACGCCCGGGAATATGTCGCTTCCATCTGTTAGTCATCGATCAACCGTCAATTCCAGGGGTGTGAGACCAATCGTTGTCATAGTATGAGAGCGCCCCAGCTTCGCTCATGAAGACAGACACGATCGGTGGATTGTCCCGAAATCTGACGAGTTGAAGGCGAAGGGGGAATGAGTGAGACGCAAACTTGGGCACATAGGCCCGAAGACCCGGCGCCCGCCCTGCCTACCCCGCATTTCTTCGCCCATGGCACGCGATTTCCGCGATGCCCACCCCGGGTCCGGCCAGTTATGTTGCCTCATATGACGCCAGGCCCAACCCCTCCAGAGATCGGCACTCCCAGCGACGTTCTGCGAAACGTCTTCGGTTACGACACGTTCCGGCCGGGACAAAAGGAGGTCATCGAGAACGTCCTCGAAGGACGAGACTGCATCGCGGTCATGCCGACCGGGGCTGGCAAATCGCTCACCTTCCAGATTCCCGCGCGCATCCTCCCGGGGACGGTCCTGGTACTGTCTCCGCTCATCAGCCTGATGAAGGATCAGGTCGACGCCCTCACGTCCCTCGGCTTCACGGCGGCGGCCATCAACTCCTCGCTGGAGCGAGATGAGTGGTTGGAGAAGCTGCACGGTCTCCAACAGGGCGAGTACGAATTGGTATACATCGCACCCGAGGCACTCGACGGACGGTTGAGAGACGCGCTGGGGGATTGTCCCATCTCCGTGCTGGTGGTGGATGAGGCCCACTGCATCTCGCAATGGGGCCACGACTTCAGGCCGGCCTACCGCAGACTCCGCGGCCTCAAGCAGCACCTGAACGACATCCCCATCCTCGCCCTGACGGCCACGGCCACGACGCGGGTCGCGCGTGACATCCTTCGGCAACTCGGCATGCGCAGCCCCGACGGATACAAGGGATCGTTCTTTCGGCCGAACCTCTTCGTTCGGTGTCGCAAGAAGGGTGAGGGGAACACCCGGAGAGAAATCCTCACCCTCATCCGCCGTCATTCAGGCGAGAGCGGAATCGTGTACTGTCTTTCGCGAAAGGCGGTCGAGCAAACGGTGGCCTATCTCTGCCGGCAGGGCGTACGCGCGGCCCCGTACCATGCCGGCATGGAGAAAGCCGAGCGGACCCGGCGGCAAGATGCGTTCGCCCGGGACGACGTCGACGTGATCGTGGCCACGGTGGCGTTCGGCATGGGCATCGACAAATCCAACGTGCGGTTCGTCATCCATCGGGACATGCCCCCTGACATCGAGTCGTGGTACCAAGAAATCGGCCGTGCCGGGCGCGACGGCTTGCCGAGTGAATGTTTCTTGTTCTACTCGTGGGCCGACGTCATCGCGCGGAAGCGGTTCCTCGCCGAGATCGAGGACGAACAGCTTCGACTAGAGAAAAAGCATGCCATGGTGCGCATGTTCGAACTGGCCGACTCGTCCTCGTGCCGACACAAACGGATTCTGGCCCACTTCGACGAGGCGATCGAGTCGTGCGGCGAATCGTGCGACATATGTTCGGGCGTTCCCACCTCGGATCTCCTAGCCCAGGTGGCGTTGGAAACCAAGCGATCCGGGAAACGTCGGCGGCCCCACACGACGGCGGGCAACATCAAGCCGTCGGACCGTTCGCCGTCCGACCCGGTCTTTCAGCGCCTCCGAGCGTTGAGGAAGACGCTGGCGGATCAACAGGGTGTACCCGCCTACATCGTCTTCGGCGATCAGGTGTTGTGGAACATCATCGACCGGATGCCGGGGACGATGGCGGAATTGCTCGAGGTGTCGGGGGTTGGACCCGCCAAGCTGGATCGGTATGGGGAGGCGTTCCTCGCGGCGTTGAAAGCAGAATCGGATAAAGATCCCGCAGTTTCAATTTGAGTCGATCGGCTCACACCGGCTTGTCGGCCTCTGACCCACCCGGCATATTCGGTTGAACAACCTCGAACACGCCTTTCCCATATGGAGACCCACGCCATGCTACGCGCAATCATCAAGCCAACGATCGTGGCCGCCCTGGCCACGGTGTTGGCTCCGCCGGGCGCATCCGCGCAAACACCGGACTACGCCCGGGCCGACGTCATTCGCACCGCCGCCCGCTACGTGTTCGGCACCAGCATCCGCCCACGTTTTCTGGAGGACAGCGTCCGCTTTTGGTATACCTCCTCGGCCCGGGAGGACCGCGGCGTCACGTATGTCGTCGATCCGGTTCGCCCGAACCGGCGCCCGCTCTTCGACAACGCGCGATTGGCGGCGGCGCTCTCGCTCGAGGCCGACACCCTCATCGATCCCACGAAGCTGCCGCGGTTCGACATAGTCGACACGGGCCGCACGGTCGAGCTGCAGCTGCGCAAGAAGATCTTCCGCTGCGGCGCCGCCACCTACGCATGTGCGCCCGTCGACAGCATCGTGTGGGCGACGGACCGCGCCCTCAAGAATGGACCCGACTGGGCGTCCCGCTCGCCGGACGACCAATGGGACGTATTCCTCTACAACTACAACCTGTACGCGCGTCCATCCGCAACATCGGACGAAGAGGCGATCGCCAAGCGGGACTCCGTGCTGGCGGCTCAGGCCGACACGGTGGCGGCGGATTCGACGCAGGCGGACTCGACGCAGGCGGAGACGCCGGAGCGGGAGACCCCGTCCGACTCGGTGGCGTTGCCCGACGGTTCGATCCAGCTCACGACGGACGGCGCCGAGCACTGGGAATGGGAGAATGACCTGTTTGCCCTCTGGTCGGGCGAGGAACCAAAACGGTGGAAGCCCAGGCGCCCCCGGGTCACGTGGGCGCCCGACTCGCGCAAGCTCGCACTCGAGCGCCTCGACTACCGCGGCCTGCGGAGGTATCCGCTCTACTCCTCGACGAAGGCGCAACCGGTCGACAAGAGCTACTTCTACGCGGTGCCGGGTGACACGGCGTACCCGCAGATCGATGTGTACGTCGTGGACGTCGCTTCGGCGGTCCTCCCGGCTACGGACGAGAATGGGGACCAAGGTACTGCCATCGATCCCGTGAAGGTGGACCAGCCGCCATCCCCTGCCATCAACTTCTCCTCCGGAAGAACGTGGTCCCGCACCTCCGACCAACTGT
The DNA here is from genome assembly GCA_039589615.1 of Gemmatimonadota bacterium. Classification (GTDB taxonomy): domain Bacteria; phylum Gemmatimonadota; class Gemmatimonadetes; order Gemmatimonadales; family GWC2-71-9; genus B3T1B10. Next base: position 17,176 of record JBDHHA010000112.1, on the reverse strand, counting down.
TCACCATGAGCTCGTCTCGCGGTTACAAACGCATGACCCTGGTGAGCGTCGATGCAACCACCGGTGCGACGACGGAGATCACGCGAGACTCGTTCCCGACATGGGTGGAGAGCCGCGGCTTCCGCGTCGCCAACGGCGGCGAGGACGTCTTTTACGTGTCGGAGCGGGACGGCTGGGCCCACATCTACCGGTTCGGCGCGGATGGCACGTTCAAGAACCAGGTCGAGTCCGGTCCCTACGCCGTCAACGCCATCAACCGTGTGGACAGCATCGCGCACCAGATCTACTTCACGGCCTCCGGCAGGCAGGGTGGCGTACCCTATTACGGTCAGCTCTACCGCGTGGATTTCGACGGCAGTAATCTCACGCTGCTGACGCCCGAAGCAGGTTCGCATCGGGCATTCTTCGTGCCGAAGGCCAACTACTTCATCGACACCTACGCCATGGCCGACGAGCCACCCACCATCGTCTTGCGGTCGGGCACCGACGGCCGGGTCGTGATGGAGCTGGCGCGGGGGGACGTCGAGATGCTCGCGTCGCTGGGGTGGACGCCGCCGGAACTCATCCAGGTGAAGGCGCGGGACGGCACGACCGATCTGTGGGGCCTGCTCTACCGCCCGTCCGATTTCGACTCGACGAAGAGTTATCCGATACTCGACCACATCTATCCGGGCCCGCAGGTGGGGAGCGTGAGGGGGTGGTCGTTCTCGGCGCGCCACGAGCCGCGGGCCCTGGCGGAGCTGGGCTTCATCGTGCTGGAGCTGGACCACATGGGCACGCCGGGGCGCTCGAAGGCGTTCCACGATTTCTATTTCGGGAACATGGGCGACAACGGCATTCCCGATCACATCGCGGCCATCCGCCAGCTCGCCGCCCGGCATCGCTATATCGACATCAACCGCGTGGGCATCTACGGCCACTCGGGGGGCGGTTTCGCGTCCACCGATGCCATCTTCAGGTATCCGGACTTCTTCAAGGTGGCGGTCAGCGGCGCAGGCAATCACGACAACCGGACGTACGGGCACTTCTGGGGTGAGAAGTACCAGGGTTTGCTCGAGACCAGGGGCAGCAGCGACAACTTCGAGGCCTCGGCCAACTACACGATGGCGGCCAATCTCAAGGGCAAGCTGTTGCTGATGCACGGCGACATGGACAACAACGTGCACCCGGCCAACACCCTGCGCGTGGTGGATGCGCTGATCAAGGCGAACAAGGACTTCGACATGATCATCTTCCCGGATGCGGCCCACGGGCTCCCGGACTACTCGATCCGGAAGCGGTGGGACTACTTCGTGCGCCATCTGCTCGGGGTGGAACCGCCGAAGGACTACAAGATGATGGACCGGCCGCCGTTCTCGTTCTTCTAAGCCAAAGCCCCGAACGGCTGGCGCGTTCGGGGCTCGGTGAATCACCAGGGGGCGGGCGCCGTAGGGCGCCCGCGTCATGCTCAGCCTCGGCCTTTGGCTTTGCCGCGCCCCTGATCGTGGGGAACAACGACGTCCACGGTCCCAGGGGTCTCGCCCCCATTCCCGTCGGAGGCGATGAACAAGATCGTGTAGGTTCGACCCGTTCCACGCCCGTCCCGCGTTGCCCGCAGCATCGCCGTAGAATTGCCGATGCCACTCATGTCCCCGGGTGGGCTCGCTTCGTTGTCTGAAATGGCCGTGATGGTAATGTTCACGTCGTCACCCGTGATGGTAATGTTCACGTCGTCACCATCCGGATCGGTCACCCCTACGATGGAGATTTCCACCATCTTGTGGTTGGGCGGCCAGAGCACCCCAATGCTCGCTTCGGCATCGTCCACGTCAGGCGGTTGGTTGGTTGGCGCCTCTCGCACGAGCCAGGTTTCCCCAAACTCCCACATGGGAGACCCGTGATTGCCCGACGTAGGTCCGGCGACACCGGCCGGAGCCGACCCGTAGGTCGATCCAAATCCAGGGACGTCGTGAAAGATGTCGTCAAGACCGGGATCATCCCAGTTGCAGTTGTCGAGGAAGTAGGCGAACCATGGGGAGGCGCATTTGTCGGGGTTCCGAAATGCGCTGACCGGTGGCCGAAGTGCCCACTGCTCCGCCGTGGCAAAGCCGAAGCCTTCGTGGCCTATCGCGATTTTACGAGAATCTTTATGCGCATAGTGGCTAGCCCAGACCCACTCAAGCCCCTCGTGCGTCACGATGACCGATTCTGGGACCGGCTCCCAGAGTCTCGATTGAGAAGCATCGGTCCATGTCTCGCTGGTGGTCCAATGGACGCCCGCCGGGAAGCCTTCATACGAGCCCGAACCGGGTGGAACCAGCGCTCCGTCAACAACGACTATCCCCGCATCCCAAGGCGATGGAGCCTCGCTGGGGCCGGTGACCGGCTGGTCGGTGCAACCCGCGAGCGCCACAGACAGCGTCGTACCGGCGAACACCGCCCGTGCCTTCTTCCGCATATTCATGTACTCCTCCTGAAACGGGGATGAGGCCTAGACTCCCGTCGGCAGCCCATTTGACCGTTACGCTGTAATTCTGGTCGGTCTGGTGTGCAGACAGCCCCGGTGCCGGCCGCTATTGTACTCTAAGTCGATTCCCAGGTGTATAATTTAGTGACACCAGGGCGGACACTCTGTGACCAAGGACACCATTGGGAGTGGCAACCGAGGATCCACTCGACCGCCTATTCGGGGGGCCGCTTGAAATTCCACGCCGAATTCTCACCATGCGGATGACGTGCCCCTAGGCCGGCGATCGGTCGGGCTTCCGAAAACGCTGTCAACCCAGGGCGTGCTCGGCGCGCTCGTGTTACTCGGCACCGCGGTCAGGCTGCTCTACGGTATCCGTTCGCAGGGCTGGCTCGGTTCGCCCGACCATCTTGCCTGGACCACGCTGCTCGCCGAAGCGGCGGCGGGACCCATCCGGTTCGATCAGTTGTTGTACTATGGGCACGAGGGCGCAGACCCGCTGCTCGCGCTGATCGCTCTGCTGGTCGGTTGGGTTCCTGGATCAGTGCCGGCGTTGGCCTGGTCTGGCCTGTTGGTAGATACGCTGTCCCGTGGCATTCAGGTCGGTGCGGCATTGGCGCTGTTCGGTCCACGGACCGCCTTGTGGTTCGGAGCATGGACGGTATTTGCGGTCCCGGGCCTATTGCCGTGGCCTACCACGCACTATGGCCTGCACGGGCTGTCGTCTTTCTGGCCGATAGTGCTGCTATTGGTTGCCGGGCGGAGAGGGGTAACGCCATCGCCGGTCGGCGTGGGCGCGGTGATCGGCTTGGCTGTGGCGTGGTCGTTCGATTCCATAGTGCTCATTCCGGTGGTGTTCGTACTGTCCTATCAGCGATGGCGGACGGACGGTGCGGCGTGGGTTCTGAAGTGTCTCGCCACCCTCACCCTCGTTGTTACGCCATTCTTGATTGTGCGGAGCATGCTGTCCGCCGGGTTTCTGTTGGAGGGTCTTGGAGCACTGTCGATTCGTGGGGAGTCGTTGTGGGGAGCGCGGTTGCTGGCAACTCCGCTGCGAATTGTGCTGGCCATCGGATTCACGCTTCCGGGCGCCAGCCAACTCAACGGCCTGGGAGACGCCGTGTCGCTGCAACTCTCCCGTTGGCTGTGGATGGCGGCATGCGTCAGTGGGGTATGGCTCGCCGTGCGAACCCAAAGGGCCGATCGCGCAATCCACGCGGGTGTATTCGTGTTGGCGTGCTATCTGGTCTTCTACGCGGCGAGTCCGTTTTTCACGGCGTCTCTGGGACAGGACCACTTCTTGGCGTACCGGCACCTCTCCTATGTAATCCCGCTGATGGTTCTCTTGGGTATTCACGGGTTGACCACAAACACCAAGGCCTGGACAAAGATCGGTGTGTTCTTGGTCGCGCTCGGGACGGTAGAATCTGCCGTTGCCACGGTGCGGGCAACGCCGGTACCGTCACCGTCCTACCGTGAAGCCGGTTGGGAACTCGGGCGGAAGCTCGGCCACGACCCGGAGCGCCTGATGCGGCTTTTGGACTTGGCGCCAAGCGACACCAGAGAGAATTTTGCTTTCGGTTACGGGTGGGCGCTCACCGGCATCTTACTCGATGGTGTCGCGACCACAGACCACGCGTCGTTCACGCGGCTGATTGGTTTGATCGATCGGTTCCCGCCGCCGGACCGTGAGTCCGTGGTCCGAGGGGCGATCGCGGCGTTCAATCCCGCGTTCACACCGCGTCTGGAACCGTCGATGTTACCGGCTCTGCGAGACGCTATCGACCGATAATCGGGTGCGCTGGGGCAAGGTGACGAGCACCGCCCGACCGTTGGCCGGGCGGTGACTGTGTAGGCGGTGGAACTGTGGACCGGTTACTCGGTCGTCGGGTACGACTCGTGACCTTGGACGATCTTCCAGCCCTCGCTGGTTCGAAGCCAGACGGTGGTCCATACACCCGGGTTGCCTACCTGTGCGCCGTCCGCATCGATTCCAGCCCAATCGAACGAGGCGGTGAATACGGCGGCGTCCGGCCCCAGAACGGTGATGTGCACGTCTTCCCAGTCTCCGCTGGTCACCTCTCGAATCGCGGCGAAGATGCCTCTCCACGTGGTTTCGAGAGAGTCTCTGTTTGTGCCGAGCACACCGTTCTCCGCCCAGACAAGCTCAGATGCCCACGGGACCATTGCACCGTCAGCGTCCACTGTTCTGAAGTCCTCGAAGAAGGCGTCCGCGAGCTGCCGTACCGTGTCGGCAACTGCTGTCCGTTGGGCTTCGGTCAGCTCGGTGGCTGCGGGTTGGCAGGCAGCCAGGAATGGCAAACCAAGAAGGGCAAACCGCAGTGACGGGCGTTTCATGGCAACTCCTCTCACAAGGGTCACTCAGACGTGTGGAAGCTGTCCGAGCATCACTAGAGCGGGGCTGCGAGGTCTAGGACGAGACACCACGAAATATGTTCGCGGGCCGTGGAGGGGCAATTGAAGATGCGTTCATGAGGACACTCAGAACCGCACGTCGAACTCCTCCTCGCCGATGGCGAAGGAGTACGTCCGCTGTGTCTCCTCGGGGAAGAGCACGACTTTGAAGATGTTCCGCTGATCGTCGAACAGATCGAAAAGAAGCGTGTTCCGGACGCGAAAGGCCCGCACCGGGACCGGCGCTTCGAACTGAATCGCGTACCACCACACCGGCTCCCGGTCCAGTGAGTCCTCGCCGCTCCCGATGATCCGGCCTGCCAGCCTCTCACCCTCGACTTCCACCGTGAGCCGCGCCGAGAAGTAGTCCGCAAAGAGTGAATCCGTACGCAGGTCCGCCGCCATGGTGAAGTCCGCCCCCGCGCCGTGGAGCCGCAGCGCCTCCTCGAGGTCATCCTTGAACAGGCGGATGCGGGACACGATCAGGTTGCCCTCCACCACCGTGTTGCCGTAGCTCACGTGCAACTTGTGGGGGACGACGCCCGCCCCCTCCGGAAGACCGGAGAGGGCGAGCAATACCGAGACCAAGAACACCATCATTCCGTAGTGGGCCTCGTCCAGACGTTGTTGGTGCGGTCGATGTCGGCGTAGGCCTCATCCGGGTCCACCACGACCCGCACAACGGTCTTGTCGGTGAAGAAGCCGAAAGTGAACGTGATCTCGTTGTTGCGCCAGACGTCCACGGGCAGATCCACGCGCTCGGTGGTTCCGTCGTCGAACGTCACCTCGAGCTCGAGGGGCATCACCAACCCACCCTCGTTGTCCACCTTGACGCGGTAGTAGTACTCACCCCGCTCCGTGTCACCCACGAGCTCCTGCGCCGCCTGAACCGACACGTTGGAGAGGGCTTGGTCATTGGCATGGGTCGTGTAGAACCAACCCCGCCAATACCACGCCATGTTCTCCCCGGCTCCGTCCTCCATGGAGCGGAAGAAATCCGCGGGCTGGGGCTTCTTGAACATCCACCCCTTGGCGTAATCGCCGAACGCCGCGTCGAACGATTGCTCCCCCAGCACGTGCTCCCGCAGCATCACGAGGCCGGTGGCCGGTTTGGCGTAGCCGTTGTTGCCGAAGTCCTTGTGGATGAGATCGGACTCGGTCATGAGGGGCACCTGGTCCGGATCCCGCATGTAGTCGACGATGTTCGCTGCGGGTCCCCGCCGGCCCGGATAGCTGCAGTCCGCCGTCTGGGTCCACACCCCGCCGCAGTAGGTCTGAGCGTAGTCCTGCTCGCCGTAGTACTGGAGGAAGGTGTTCAGGCCCTCGTCCATCCACGTCCACTTTCGCTCGTCCGTGGCGACGATCATGGGGAACCAGTTGTGGCCCACCTCATGGATCGTGACACCGATGAGGGCCCGCTCCGTCCCGTCGCTGTAGCTGCCGTCCGGCTGGGGCCGTGCGCCACAGAACGCGATCATGGGATACTCCATCCCACCCGCCGGGCCATTGGCGTTGACGGCCTTGGGATACGGGTATTCGAACGCGAGCCGTCCGTACGTCTTGAGGGTCTGGATGGTGGCCCGGGTGGAAACCTTGTCCCACAGCGGCATGGCGTCTCGGGGATACACCGAGTGAACTTTGATTGGCGTCTCGTCCGGACGGTACTTGAAGCCCGCCGCGTCCCACACGTAGGTCTTGGACGACACCCACGCAAAGTCGCGGACGTTTTCCGCCTTGTAGTGCCACGTGAGCATGCCGCTCTGGACGGGGCGGCTCGAGGGGTCCATCACCTCGTCGGCGCGGACGATGAACTGCGGCTCCTCACTCTGATACGCCCGCTCCAGACGCTGCATCTGTGTGGAGGTCAACACGTCTTCGGGGTTCTGCAACTCCCCCGTACCGTCCACGATGTGATTCCAGGGCACCGTGATCTTGACGTCGTAATCTCCGAACTCCAAGTAGAACTCGCCGCGCCCCAAGAACTGGTCGGTCTGCCACCCGTTCACGTCGTCGTAGACGCTCATGCGGGGAAACCACTGGGCGAGCTCGTAGATCCAGCCGTCGCTCACCAACTCCTTGCCGCCCCGCCCCTGATCGGCGATGGGAAAGCTCCAGTCGATCTCCAGGGCCTGCACGCCGCCGGATGGCAGCGGCTCATCCAGCTCCACCCGCATGACGGTGTTGTTGATGCGGTACTCGGTGTCGGAGAGCGCGCCGTCCTCGACGAGCTGCACCCGGGTGATCGAGTACCCACCATCGAAGGGGTCCAGCCCGAGGAATCGGCGAGCGCGAGGACTGATCTGCTCCGGTAGGGCGCCCCGCATCTGGTACGACCGGCTGTAGTCCAACGAGCGGACGTTCTGGTCGAGCTGCAGCCAGAGGTACCGCAGTGGAGTGGGTGAGTTGTTGTGGTATGTGATGCGCTCCGAACCCGTGACGCTGTGGTTCACAGTGTCGAGCGCCACCTCGATGACGTAGTCGACCTTTTGCTGCCAATAGCTGGGTCCCGGCTGACCCGCGGCATTGCGATAGTCGTTGGGGTCGGGCCACTCGTCGAGCAACCGGAATATGGACTTGTTGGTCTTCGACCCGTCGTTGTGCAGCCACTGTTGTGCCTGTGCGGGGGCCGTGGGGCACACGACGGCCAACAGCAGGATCCCTGCAAACCAGCGGACTTTAAGGGGCTTCATAGTCTGAAATCCTGTAGGGGGTGAGAGGTAATTGACATCAACCGGCTACGCGCCCCGCGAGGAGAGCCAGGGCCGCAACGCCGGTTACACCGGACAGCAGAAGGACCCAAGGAGTCCGTTTCACGCGAACCCAGTGGACCACGGCAAAGGTACAAAATAGGACGACGGACAGAATGCCGATTTGGCCCACCTCGAGGCCCACGTTGAACGAGAAGAGCGGCAGCGCAATGCTCTCTTCCTCGCCCAGCACCGCCCGGAGAAACGTGGAGAACCCCAGCCCGTGGATCAAGCCGAACCCCAGAGCCAGGGCGTACTTGACCTGGTGGGTGCGCCGACCGGGACCGGGCACGTCCCGAGAGCCCCTTGCCTCCACGGCGTTGTAGCATGCCGTGACGAGGATGGTGAGCGGGATCAGGACCTCCACGAGGGCGCTGCTGATGCTGATCAAACGGAGCGTGGCGAGAGCCAGGGTCACGGAGTGCCCCACCGTGAAGGCCGTCACCAACACGAGCAACTGTTTCCAATCGATGAGACCGTACCCGGCGCTCAGGGCCACGATGAAGAGGATGTGGTCGTAGGCGCCCAGGTCCGCGATGTGGTCGAAGCCCAAACGCAGATAGACGAGGAATTCCGAGCCCATGCTCAGAGAGCGATCCGCTCATTGCCGGGCTTGAAGAGGCGGAAGATTCGCACGTGCTCTACATCCAGGTCGTCTTGCCACGTGCCCAGGATGTAACTCTCGCCGATCTCGAAGATGTGGAACCCGGGCGGTGTACGGACCGCGGCGACGTGGAGCCCGTCCGGCCCGAACACGTTCCACACCGGTTGGTCGTCACCAGGGCGGAGATAGTCCTCCACCCACAAGTTGCCGACGGCGTCCAGCACAAATCCGGCATAGGCGGGAAACGTCTCTGGGAACTCCATGTCGGCGTAATAGCGCTCCCAGGACCGCCGCTCGTTGTCCGTGGTTGCGCGGCTCAGAACATCTGACAGGTAGCGGTCGACGTGACTCTCGGTAATCGCGAGATCCACGGCCATCCGGCGGATCAGCATCTCCACCTCGCCCGCCAGGGAGTACACCCGGACCTCGTATTCGTCGGACGTGCCGAGGTAGAAGACGCCGTCTCCCATGACGTAGGAGGTCTCTTTCCCGAACACGCGCGGTCCGGATCCGCCGGTACCATCGCTGTTCATATGGGTATACCGCTCACCACCGGGAAAATCACCCAGGGACCTCAACGGGGTGCCGTCGGATGCCATCAGGGCGAGGGGTCTCGAGGGACGGGAGGGACCGGGTTCGCGAGAGAATTCGGGCCAACCGGAGAAGAGAAACGTGCCGTCGGGGGCGCACGTCGCCTGTCCGTAGGGGGTGATGCCTCCCGGCAACTGTGGCATGACGGACCGGACAAAAGTGCCCCGATCGTCGAACACGGACAGCCGCCGGGTGGTGATATCGTAGGTGAAGATGGAATCGGCCCGGCACACCGCCGTCCACGAGATGTAGCCGAACTCTCCGGGCCCTTCCCCCTCTCGGCCCGAAGAATAGAGGTGGTTGCCCGCCCCGTCGTAGAACCTGAGCTCGTGGGTGCTGCGGTTGGCCACGACGATCCGGCCGTCGCCGAGGCGGTGCACCCCCTCGACCTGATACAGCAACGTCGTGGAATCCCCCTCTGAAGCCCCGATGTCCAGGAGCGGCGCGTCCCCCACCTCCCATGACGCCGCCTCGTAATCGGCCGGGTGCTCCACGATCCGGACGCCGGCCGAGTCCCGGACAGTGGCCGTGGACGCAGGACCGTCGTTGGCACAGGCTGCGACCCCAGCAAGAATGCACAGGATGCTCATCGGCGTCGGTCGGTTCATGGCACAGGTCATGATTTCAATAGCTCACTCGTCTTTCAGGTGATACCTTCAAATGCCACCGACAAGACTAGGTGCTGGTCCCATGGCGACAGTCCTACGACTCTCCACGACCCCCATCCGCGACTGGCTCTACTGGGAGGCGGGTATCCGCGAGGTGCTCGGCGAGGAGAGCGCCCCCAAGGAGATGGTGGAGGAGATCACCCAGCGGATGAAGGAAGTCCACCGCCAGTATTCCGGCTTCAAGCTTCCTGCTGAAGTCACGCTTCCGCTTCCCGAGGAGACACCACAGGACAGGCGTGATGCGATTGCGACGGCGGTGACGGGCGTGTTGGGAGAGGTCACCTCACAAGTGCACAACTTCTCCCATCGGGTGATCCTCGACCGGTTGGTGCTCGAGATACGCCTCTACGCCTTCCGGCATCCCGACAGCCAAGCGTATGTGGACGGCCTGATGAAAGCCAACGCGTAGCTGCTCGCCCCTGCCTCAGCGCACCCGCCGAATGATCCCAATGGCACCACCGGGATTCTCGCCGCCAAAGAGTCTGTCCGCATCCTCGGGCCCGTAGAACCGAATCTCATCGACGTAGATGGGCTCGAGGGTTCGCAGATACTCGATGCCCCCCATGAACTCCCGATCGACATAAACGTTCACCTTCACCGCTGCCCGGTCTCGGAGCCATCGCTGGCGGAGCTGCTGCACGGCCTCGAACACGGTGGGCGCCCGGGTCCGCATCAGGTCCTCGGTGGTCAGCTTGCTGGCGTCCGTCTCAATCGCCGAGGGGACGGCAAGGGTCAACTTGCTGGAGCTTCCATCCGCCGCTTCGCAGTCTCCCGAGTACTGGTTGTTCCGCTCCTGGAGGGAGCAAGAAAAACCCGCCCAGCCAAATGAGATCTTCCGTCCGTCGATCTCGACGTCCGTTACCGGAGACGGAACCCCGTTGACGGCGTTCATCGTGATCTCGTAGGCCCCGCCCACGGGCGCAACCACAAACTCCACGGAGATCTCCGCGCCGCCTTGGAGCTCGAGGGTTCCAGTCCATGTTCCGTGGGTGAGATCCTGCGCGGTGGCCGGTACGGCGATCACCGTTGCCATGCTCAGCAGGGCGAGCCAGGGGGCGGGGTGCCGGTGCGACTTGGTCATGAGTAGGAGCCTGCCTGTAGACTTGAGCGTTGAAAGACTGCTACACACCACGGCTGCGAGGTTGAAGAAGGCGTGAACCGGCTGTGATGTTTCGCTCAGACTACACAGGGAGGGCGGTTGGGGTCAACTCGGATTCAGGCTGGCAATCCGGTTGGGGCCGCTGGCCTTCGCCTCTCGCAGGGCCTTGCTGGCCGCATCCAGCAGATGGTCCACCGAGGAAACCGTGTCGGGAATCGACGCGACGCCCAGAGAGCACGTGAGAGGCCCAGCGCCGTTGAGATCGAACTTCGACTGGCTCACCGCACTCCGGACCCGGTCCGCGACGATGACGGCCCCGTCCAACGGCGCGTCGGGCAGAAAGAGGGCGAACTCGCCCCCCGCGACTCGGGCCGGAACATCGTAATCCCGGAGCTTGCTTCGGAGAATCGCCGCCACCTGCCGGAGCACCGCATTGGCAGTGGCTTTCTCGAGCTGCGGGACCTGATCGACGGAAAGGCAAACCACCGAACACTGCTTGGAAACCGATCCGTGCATGGCCTGCTCGAGCCCTGGACGGTTGGCGTGGCCGGTGATCGCATCGGTCAACCCCAGCCGTTCGGCAAACCGGGCAGCGACGATGGAGCCGATGGCGAGACCCGCTTCGCGGGTCAGCGCCAGCATGTGATCGTGTGCGTCTCGATCGATCAACTCGGGCGTGGCGAACACGACCAGGGAACCCACACCGTGGCGTCCGTCGCTGAGGACAAACGCCACACCGTGCTCCTCGCGCCGCCGTCGATCGGCTCGCCCGTCACCCAGCAGGCGCTGCACCCCGACCGCGTAGGTCGTCGTGTCGTCGTCGCAGGCGCGCACCGCCGCCGAGTCCGGGGACACCGGCATTCCCAAGAGTCGGCGATCCGTGCCCACAGACAGGGCCACAACGGTGGCCACCTGAGTTGCCGGATCGCGCACAACTACCGCGGCCGGACAGTGCGTCGTCTCCAGCGCCGCGTTGGCCAAAGCGAATCCAATACTCTCTATAGTCTGGGGAAGCAGCCGGGTGGTTTCATCCATGGGCACCATCACCTCCGCCGGTCGTCGGCGCTCTGTTCAGGCCGCGGTCACCCTGCTTTGAGCGAGGGGTGGAGCGGCTGGCGTCCGGAGCCACGCGGTGGCCTCGTCAAAGGTGCGAAACGGCTGGACATCGATGCCGGCCTCCTCGAGAAACACCGAATACATCCGCGCCAGTCCATAGGCGACGTCTCCGGGGGCCACGATGGCCGCACGGCGGCCACCGACCGAATTGGCCACCACCTTTGCGACACCCCGCACCTCGTCACCGGAGAGCATCGGACGACCCAGCCGCATGTCCCAGAGCCGGTCGAACTCCGGATCGAAGTCCGGGTCCTCGATCATCACGGCCAGCATGGCCCGATAATCCTGGAACGACACCTCGCCGAGGGCCGTGGCCGTAATGAGTTGGTCTGCTTTATCGATTCGGTATGAGATAGCCATGTGTGCGACCTTCGGTGAAACGCTTCGCCCTACCCCTCCAGGGGCACCCCTCCAACCCTCAGGTGCCGCCAACCGGGGAAAGGTTACGAACCATCTTCCATGTAACCCCTGGGCGCCCCGGTGCATCTACCTCGTGAACCGGGAGCGCACGCCATGATCGGAACAAGCCGCTACATCCTCTACTGCCGCACCTGCGGCGACGTGCGGGTGCACGAGATCCAGCCTCCCAGCCACAGGAAGCACGCGCTGTTGGCCACCCTCACCCTCGGGTTGTGGGTTCCCGGCTGGGTGGTGGCCGTGTTCCGGGGGCGCCTTCCCAGGTGCCGGGGGTGCGGGAGCAAGCGGTCGCTGCCTCGGCTCCCCAGCCCCGTGACGAACCGGCAGCACCAAACCCGCCCGGGAGGCAGCCGCCACCTGCACCCCGCGGCCTGACCAAGCGCAGCCACGCCGAGGACCTTCCAACTCCTCCCAAGGTATGAATCGCCATGAAGGCCTTCGGGGCTGGTGCGTTCCTCTTGCTCGCAAGCTGCAACGCGGCGCGGGTGTCCCTCTCGGACCCCGTCCCGCCGGGCCTCACCGTGGTGCTCCACGAGGAGTCCTACGCCATCACGGCGTCGACCGCCGAGGACCTTGCCGATGCCATTCAGCGGTTCGGGCCCGAGGTGGAGGGTGAACGGGTGGCCGGATCCACCGCCCAGAACATCACGTGGGACTATCAGGTGGCCCAGAGCGGGACCGAATGCAGGATTCACGCGATCGAGGTACTCCTCACGATCACCACAACCCTCCCCGAGTGGGCCAACCCCTCCGCCGCTCCATCGGCCCTTCGAGAGCAGTGGAACACGTTCGCCGCCGCAGTCAGGCGCCACGAGGACGAGCACAAGCGTATCAGCCTCGAAGGCGCCCACGACGTGCTCAAGAAACTCAAGTCGATATCGCCGGGTCCCTGCGCCCGGTTGACCCTCGAGGCCCGGACGCGAGGCCAAGCCTCGTTGCGGCGCTACGCCGAGTTGAACAGGGAGTTCGATCGGGACACGCGCGGCGGGCGCACGCAGGGTGTGGTGTGGCCACCTGGAAAATCCGTGACACCCTGACACCTCCCAAAACCCCCCACCCTTCCATTATTATTGGCGTTCCGACGGAATTCCCGTCGGACGGTTTGGAGAGGTGGCCGAGTGGCTGAAGGCGCCGGTTTGCTAAACCGTTATAGGGTTTATAGCCCTATCGGGGGTTCGAATCCCCCCCTCTCCGTTACCCTTCTTCCATTAGCCGCACATGACAGATTCGGGCATCCGCGTTCGGTTCGCCCCATCCCCCACAGGCTACCTACACGTCGGCGGAGCGCGGACGGCGCTTTTCAATTGGCTGTTCGCCCGGAAAATGGGCGGCAAATTCCTGCTCCGGGTGGAGGACACCGACCGGGAGCGGTCTTCGGATGAGCACACCCAAGTCATCCTGGACGGGCTCGAGTGGCTCGGGATGGATTGGGACGAAGAGGTCGTGTTTCAGGGCGCTCGTCTCGAACGCCACCGCGAGTGGGCCGAGCAACTCACCGAGACCGGACACACCTATGAGGACGGCGGTGCGATCCGATTCCGCATGCCGGACGAAACGCTGGCGTGGGACGACGCGGTCCACGAGACGGTCTCGTTCGAGGGGAAGGACATCCAAGACTGGATCATCCTTCGGTCGGACCGGACCCCAACGTACAACTTCTCGGTCGTGGCGGACGACATCGACATGGGACTCACCCATGTGATCCGCGGCAGCGACCATCTCTCCAACACTCCAAAGCAAATCGCCGTGTATCGCGCCCTCGGCGTCGACCCGCCGGTGTTCGGGCACGTACCGATGATCCACGGAACAGACGGCAAGAAATTGTCGAAGCGCCACGGGGCCACCGCCGTCAGCGACTACCAGCACATGGGAATTCTCCCGAGGGCGCTTGCCAACTTCCTGGCGCTCCTGGGTTGGAGCCCGGGCAACGACCGGGAGCTGTACTTCGACATCACCGAGCTCATCGCCGAATTCTCACTCGACGGCATTCAGAAAAAGAGCGCGGTCTTCGATATGACCAAGCTCGAATGGATGAACGGCCAGTACCTCAGCCTGACACCTCCTGAAGAGCTTCTCACCCTCACGGAGGCAGAGCTCACCAGCCGTTACGGCATCGATCCCATCGCCCGAAGAGACGACGTGCTCAGGGCCATGGAATTCGTGCGCACCAGGGCGCGTACCACCACGCGCATCGCCTGGCAGACGGCGGTCCGCCTCGACGCGTCCCACATCGAGCGGGACGCCAAGGCCGACAAGCTGATCAAGAAAGACCTCGAGGGTTTTCGAACCGCATTGGCCAAGGCCGGTGCGCTCCTCGACGGACTCGACGACGCGGCCTGGAACGCGGAACGGCTCGACGCCGAACTTCGGGATCTCGCCGAATCGCTGGGGCTGAAAGTGGGACAGGTCATGCAGCCCATCCGGGTTGCCCTGACGGGACAGACGGTCTCCGAAGCGGTGAACGATCTGCTGGTGGTGGTTGGGAGAGAGGAGTCGCTGCGGAGGATCGCCGCGGCACAGGAGTGGGAGTAGCCTAGGGCTCCCAGCCGATGATGGAGTCGCGCCCCGCTACGATCCCGCGGCGGCGGCGCTCTTCCTCCCGCTCCCTTCTCTTGCGGGCCTCCAACGCCCTCACGTTGCGCCGGAAGGACTCCATCTGGTCCATGCGCTCGGCCTGATTCAGGATCTGTTGCCGGACGTCGGCGAGCCACGCCTGCTGTTGCGCCAACTCGTAGTTCCCCATCTGGGGGAGCTGGGAGAACCCGAGGAGCGCCGCCAGGACGGTGGGAATCTTGATCGGCCCCAGGTGAATGAACTCCGGATCGATGCCCCACTGCTGGCCTCCGATCGTGGTCACCCAGCTGGGGATCTCTCCCCGGGCCGCCAGCGAGTCCTCCATGATGTCGGTGAGCATCGCGGCAACCTGGAGGGCCAGCGCCGTCTCTTGCCGGCCCCACATTGGCTCCTCGGTCACGGGGCCGACGCGGGCCTCTTCCCAGAGGGTGCCTTCACCAAAGGCGGGACCGATACGGCGGCGGGTCCCCACGACGATGGCCCCGGGGATCGTGGCCGAGGCACCCACAATGCCGATGGATAGGAAAAAGGGAGACCCACCCGGTCCCCGGGCGCTGGGCGGTCCCACGGAGCCCGAACCCGTCACCGCGATGGACACCCGTCCCATCCCTCCCAAGGCGTTGGGAGAAGCCCGAACCGCTCCGGAACCCACCGGATCAGCCACGCGCATGGAGTGTTGGCGGATCTCATCCGGGCCCTGGTAGAGGACCACCAGGTGGGTCGAATCGTACGAGTTACGAGCGTGAGTACTCGCCCACACCAAGAAACCCAAGAATACGGCGTGGAATACCGCGCTCAGGACGTACCACCGAGGCCCGGTTCCCGGGGGTTTCGGGGGGAGGAAGCTACGCACGCTCCCCGCTCCGAGCCGCCACAAACCGATCCAGGACACGGGCCATCCTCCCGGCTGCGTCCCGTAAGCGGTCAGGCTCGACTATGAAAGACAACCTCACAAATCCTTCTCCTCCTGCACCAAACACCGAACCGGACAGGACGGCAAGCCCCTCCTGCTCCAGCAGTTCGGTGGCAAACGCCTCGGACGGCACACCCTCGGGAAGGGGCACCCACAAATACATGGTTGCCTGCGGAGCCGCACACTCGATCCCTACCTCCCCGAGCGCCGTCACCAGGGCGTCACGCCGCACGCGGAATTCCTCCCGGACCGGGGCCACCAAGGTTTCGGCACGATCGATCACGCTGGCGCCCGCCCGCTGCACGGCGAGGAACGCTCCAGTATCGACGTAGCTCTTGACCTTGGATAGTCCTTTTATCACCTCCGGGTTCCCGGCCGCCCAACCCAACCGCCACCCGGTCATCCCGAAGCTCTTGGACAGCGAGTGGAACTCCACCGCGACCTCCCGGGCGCCCGCTACCTCCAGGACACTCGGGGCCCGGTATTCGTTAAACGTGAGCTCGGAGTACGGGTTGTCGTACGCCAGCACGATGCCGTGGCGCCGGCAGGTGGCAACCGTCCTTTCCAAATAATCCATCGGGGCAACCGCCGCCGTGGGATTGTTGGGATAGTTGAGAAACACCAGCCTGGTCTTGGCCAGCCGTTCCGCCGGGAGGTCCTCCAGCTCCACCAGGAAGTCGGCTTCCGGCCGCAGGGGAAAGATCTCCACGTCGGCCCCCGCCAACTGCGCCCCACCCAAATAGGCGGGGTACCCCGGCTCCGGGACGACGCATACGTCCCCGGGATCGAGGACGGCGAAGGGCAGGTGCGCCAGTCCCTCCTTGGATCCGATGAGGGGCAGAATCTCGGTCATCCGGTCTACGGTGACCCCAAACCGTCGCTCCATGAACCGGCTCACCGCCTCACGGAACTCCACCGATCCGATCTGAAACGGGTAGCGACTCATGCTCCGCTCCTGGGCCGCTGCGTACAGGGCCTCGACGGCGGCGTCCGGAGGCGCCAGATCGGCGTCGCCGGCACCGAGATCGATGACGTCCACGCCCTCCGCGACGAGCTGGCGCTTGCGCTCCGCAATCTGCCCGACGGCGTAGGTGGGAAGCGTCTGGACACGGTGACTCAGCACGTTCATGTGGGTGCTCCTATGTCGTGCAACGCGAAGAACTCCTCCGCGGCTGCCAGGATCTCCTGCCAGGGTCCCGTCACCTGCCGTGCCGGCGGGAGGGACCGGATCAGTGTCTGGCCGTACGGTCGGCGCAGCACCCGGGGATCCAACAACAGCACCACGCCGAAGTCGGTCTGGGACCGAATGAGCCGGCCGAAACCCTGTTTCAACTTGAGGGCCGCGTGGGGCACCAGGTACCGGGTGAAGCCGTCGTCGCCCCCCTCCTGGAGGCGCTCGAGACGTGCCGCCGTCACCGGCTCACTGGGAACCTTGAACGGCAGCTTCGCGATGACGAGGCACCGAAGCGCCCGCCCCGGCACGTCGACACCCTCCCAGAAACTGTCTGTCCCAAAGAGAATAGCCGATCCGGCCTCCCGAAACCGCCGGAGGAGCCGGTCCCGTTGCCCTTCCCCCTGCACCATCA
>JBDHHA010000111.1:0-21689 GCA_039589615.1 Gemmatimonadota bacterium | reverse complement strand
CGCTGGCAGTACTGGAACTTCCGGTTCACTTGTTCCTCTACTGGGCGATCCTTGGGGGAACGCTCCTGCTCCAGTACTACCGGCGCCTGCGCGAACGGGAACTTGCGGCAACGCGACTCAACGCGCAGCTCGTCGATGCCAGGATGCAGGCGCTGCGCATGCAGCTCAATCCGCATTTCCTGTTCAACGCCTTGAACAGCATCGCGATGCTGGTCCGGGATGCCAAGCGGGAAGCGGCAGTGAATACGTTGGAGAGATTGAGTGACCTGCTGCGGTACGTGCTGGACGACTCCGCCCGCCAGGAAGTGGCACTGAAGCGCGAACTTGAGTTCATCGAGCGCTATCTGGCGATAGAGAAGATCCGGTTCCAGGACCGGCTCGAAGTCCAGATCGACGTCGATCATAACACGCTCGACGCCATGGTCCCTAACCTCGTGCTGCAGCCGATCGTCGAGAACGCGATCCGCCACGGTATCGCGAACCGCGCTGCCACGACTACGGTCACACTCGGCGCTCGGAAGGTAGGAGGGGCACTGCGGCTGCGAGTCTCCGACGACGGTCCCGGTTTCCGCGGCACGGCGAGCGTACACGGCAGACCAGCAGTGGGCATCAGCAACACGCGCCGGAGGCTAGTGCACCTCTATGGCGAGCGGGCGTCACTCGACGTTGCGGACGCCGCGTCCGGTGGCGCCGCCGTCACAATTACGCTGCCGTTTCATACTGTTCCGCTTGACGAGCGAGAATCTCCATGAAAGACCCGATCCGTGTTCTCATCGCGGACGACGAGCCGTTGGCGCGGGAGGGCCTCAAAGGACTATGCGAGAGGGATCCGGATATCGAGGTCGTCGGTGAATGCGCCGATGGGGGCGCAGCGGCGGCCGCGATCGAGCAGATCGAGCCCGATCTCTTGCTTCTGGATGTCCAGATGCCAGGGATGGACGGGTTTGAAGTACTTCGTGCAGTTGGACCGGACCGCATCCCGCACGTCATCTTCGTGACCGCCTACGATCAGTTCGCGCTGCGCGCATTCGAGGTTCACGCCCTGGACTACCTGCTCAAACCATTCAGCGACAAGCGCTTCTTCGACGCAATAGCCAGAGCGAAGCAGGCCATGCACCAGGCGGGACAGAGCGACCTCCGCGCTCGGCTCCTCGGCTTGCTCGACGCGGTCGGGCTCGAGGGACAATCGGTCGCCGCGCCTCCGCATGTGGGAATGCATGCTAGCACAGCAACAGGCTCGTTCGTATCCCGAATCGCAGTGAAGGAGCGCGGACGTGTCGTGCTCGTCAGAACAGACGATATCGATTGGATTGAGGCCGCGGACTATTGCGCCAAGCTCCACGCGCGCGAGGGAGAGTACGTCATTCGCGAATCGATGAAGTCCCTGGCAGCGCGACTGGATCCTGCCCACTTCTTTGCAGTGAGTCGATCGGCAATCGTGAACTTGGATCGAATCCGAGAAATCCAGTCGCTGGCGCGCGGATCACACATTGTGATCCTCAACAACGGAACGCAGGTAACGCTGTCCCGTGCGCGACGAGAGGCGCTGGCGCGTCAGCTGAGACAGTCCTTATGACTTCTGTCGATCGCTTCGCTGAAAAGCGCACTACGAATCCATCGACGGCTCTATCGATGCGCAGGCAAATGTGACCGCCTGAGGGCCGTTTCGGGCACTCCGCCCAAGCCAGCGGGGGAGCGGGATCTCTCAGTGGGTTTCAGTGTTGCTCGTGTTCCGATGGAACGCCTCTCTCCTTGGCGAGGATGCGTTCCGCAAAATCCAGCCGCTCGTGGACGTCCTCCAGCGCGGAACGGACATCGCCACTCATGGTCCCGAGCTGTGTCGAGACCTCTTGCCGGAGTCGAGCGAATTGGTCGGTCAGCTGATCGTCCTGTCGTCGACTGCGCATACGGCGACCCAATTTTGCCGCCAGCCAGCCGACGTGTCCCAGCAACAGGAGCGAGGCTGAGATCGAACCGAGCAGGTACAAGACTTCGTCCATCAGTGCCGTTGCCTCGGTGGCTTTCCCTAAAATGTGCGGTCGACGTGGCAGGTGGGCAAGAGGCAAGGCGTTGTCGCGTTGGCCATGACGGTCGGAGGAAGCCTGCCGCCCGCCTTGCGCGCCGCTTCCCAAGAGCCCAAGGACGACACCTGCCAGAGATAGCAGGAGACCCTCGCGCACCACGTGGACAAGCACGTTCACAGAGCCGGCACCGAGTGCCATACGGATTCCGATCTCTTGGTCTGCTGAGCGACAGCCATTGAGAGCACTCCGTGCACGTGGTGGGATCCTTCGCGCTAATAACGGGGGTTGGTGCTTGGCTCCTGATTCCGGCGCATCATGTTGGGAAATCCCGAGCCGGAGTCGCCACCATTGAAGTGCTTCCACCCTCAAAGACGGGGCAGGTGCCGATGCGGTACCCAGCTCAAAGGAGAGAGAGGGGGGATTCCAAGAGTTGACCGCCCTTAACGCAGGGACACCTGTGGCAGCAACAGCGACTATCAGCAAGAAGATGACCAGCCCCGCCATGAAAGCGGGGTTGGTGCCGCTCATACCAAACACCCACTGGCGGGTTCTCACATGATGACCCGCCAAGCCCGTCTACTCCTCCCTAACCGCCTCCATGGGATCGAGTCGCGCCGCATGCCACGCAGGCAACGCCCCAGCGGCTACGGACACCAAAGCGAGGACAACGGCCGACAGCAGGAGCGTCTTCGGGTCCGAAGCTGTCACCCCAAAGAGGAACGACGCCAGGAGTCGCGTGCTCGCCAGGGCGACCACAATGCCGATCGCGATGCCGGCGAACACCAGGCGCCCCACCTCACCAAGTACCATCCCTAGCACGCGCGTCCGCGCGGCGCCGAGCGCCAGGCGCACGCCGATCTCGTTGCGCCGACCGGTGACCCGATACGATAGCGTACCGTACAGCCCGATCATTGCGAGCAAGAGGGCGATCGCGCCAAAGAACGCGGAGACCACTGCGAGCACCCTCGGCCGCGTGAGTGACGCTGCCACCTGGTCCGTCAATGTCGAGAAGCGAACCGAGATTCTCGGATGTACTTCCCCTATCAAGCGGGCCACAGCCGGGACGAGTGTGGTAGGTGCGCCATGGGTCCGGATCTGAAAGCGGAGCATCGGATCCGGAGTGCCTCCCTCCTGGCTCAGGGGGAAGTACACAATTGGGTGCGTCGCTTCCCCTATGGATCGATACTTCGTGTCCCCGACCACGCCAATCACCTCGTAGGGCTGAGGATCACCACTGGCCCGCAGTTGGCGGAACTGTTGCCCCAGCGGCTGGGACTTGGAGAAGAACCTGTGCGCCATCGTCTCGTTGATCACGGCGACTTGAACTGATTGCGGGGTATCGCGGGCATCGAAGTCACGGCCGGCCAAGAGCGGCGTCTCCAGTGTCGTGAAGAACGCATCGCTGGTTCTGTTGAACCAGACGACAGTCTCCCGCCGGTCCGCGGCGTACCCATCCACCTCTACCTGAGTACTCGCCAAGCTGCCATCGATCGGTGTGAGCAAGGATGCACTTGCAGAGGACACGCCAGGCAGGGCGCGCATGCGTGTGAGCAGCTCCTGAGTCACGGCGCGCGATTCCTCCATTGTTGAATACCCCGCATCGCGTTTGTCGATCGAGAGGAGCAAAACGCCGTCGCCGTTGAAACCCGTATCGACTGCAAGCAACCGATTCAAGGTACCGATCAACAAGCCAGCACCCACGACCAAAGACAGGGACATTGCGAGCTGTCCGATCACGAGCACATTCCCCGTCGCGAATCGCCCCCGCCGACTCGCCACCTCTCGCCCAACCGATCGCAGTGCAGCTTGCGGTGCGACACCCGTCGCACGCCACGCCGGCGCCAGCCCAAAGAGAACGCCCGTCGCTGTCGCAATAACAATCGTATATCCCAGGACCCTCGTATCCAGGCTGAGGTCCAACCACAGGTTGCCGCTCGAGGAGAACATTCCCACCAGAAACGCGCTCGCCCAGTGCGCAAGAACGACGGCGACGACCGCGCCTATGAGTGAGATCAACAGGCTCTCTGTCACGAGCAACCGGACGAGTCGCCCACGCCCCGAGCCCATAGCTAGCCGGATGCTCACTTCGTGCTGTCGCCTCGGCGCGCGTGCCAGCAAGAGGTTCGCCACATTGCCGCATGCGATCAGCAGCACCACGGCCACCAGGGTCATCAGTATCAGGAGGGCGTCGCGGTATTGCCCTCGCAGGATCGACACGCCGTTCGGGGCTGCCCGAACTGCAAATGTGTATCCGCGGTACTTGGCTTGGCCTTCGGCACTCTCGTGTTGCGAAACCGTTGCGCCGAACACACGCGACGAAAGGGTAGCTAGGCTGGCCCCAGCCTGCTGGGCGGTGATGCCAGGGGCAGGGCGGCCGACAACGTTCAGAAACATGTAATCCCTGTGGTCCAACAGCCCCGCGCCGGGAAAGAACACCGGCACCGTGCACAACGGCGTGTAGACATCGATCGCTATTCCGACATCCACACCAGAGAACGCAGCATCGACGACCCCTACGACCTCGAAAGAGTTGCCGTCGAGCGTCAACGTCCTGCCAATCGCGTCGACCGCCCCGCCGAACTCACGCTGCCAAAAACCGTAACTCACGACTGCAACAGCCGGGCACCCGTGGTAATCATCGCCGTTCGCCAGTAAGCGGCCCACCACAGGTTCCACGCTGAGCGTGCGGAAGAAATCGCCGCTCACCCAATACCCCGGTACGCTCCTCACCTCGCCGCCGTTTGCCAGGTTGAAATTGCGTCTACTGAAGGCGAAGACACCCGACAAGGCGTGCTGTTGGTCGCGCAACTCCTCCCAAAGCGGATTCGTGAAGCTCGTTTTACCGCCCCCGAACGTCACCTGCACCAACTCCTCAGGACGATCCACCGGCAACGTCCGCAGGACCAGAGCATTGTAGAGGCTGAAGATGGCGGTGTTGGCACCCATTCCGAGAGCGAGCGACAAGATGGCCACGATCGCGAACGCTGGGCTGCGACGCAAGGAGCGCGCCGCGTAGCGGATGTCGGCGAGCACCGACTCCAACCACGAGAGCATATCGGTCCGGTTAGAGCGTTCCCGTTGTAGGGGCGGATTGCCGAAACGACGGCGCGCTTCGCGCAAAGCATCGCGCTTGCTCATGCCCTGCGCCATCAGATCATCAGCCCGTTCGGCAAGGTGAAATGAGATCTCACGATCGATCTCGGTTGAGAGTCGGCGGCGACGCAAGAGATCGAACAGCCTGTTAGACCACGCCATGGGAGGTCTTCCTCTCCAGCTCAACTTGAACTATGCGTTCCTCAGCACGCGGTTCACCCCCTTGGTCAGCCGCTCCCAGTTCTCGCGCTCTTGTTGTAGTTGCTTCTTCCCTTTCGCCGTCAGGGAATAAAAACGCGCCTGCCGGTTCTTTTCCGTGGTGCCCCACTCGCTCCGGAGCCATCCCTCCTGCTCCATTCGATGAAGGGCCGGGTAAAGTGACCCTTCTTCCACACGGAGCAAATCGGTGGACACCTGCTGAATGTGAGAAGTGAGGGCGTATCCGTGCAGCCGAGGGCGCGCCGAGAGTGTCCTGAGCACGAGGAGCGCCAAAGTGCCCTGGAGGATGTCGTTCTTCTGTCTCTGTTTCGTCACACTTACATACCTAGCTATGTATAGCTAGCTATACTAATCGCAGTTCACTTTGCTGTCAATGCGCCAGACATTGCCAAGGCGGCAGTTCGTAGGCGTGCCAGTCTGCCCCACCCTCCAACCACGCATTCTGCCGCAGGGCGGAGCCAGTGCCAAAGAGAGACCGCATAAGTCGATACAGAAGCTAGGAGAACGACCGCGACAAAGAAGAGGCCAGACGACCTAACTGGTGTCTGGCTTAATGTTAGACAGTCGGGACAGCCGGATTCGACTGGAAAGCCTCGAGCCAACGGCGAGAGGCGGCGGCGAAGGACGGCCGCGCCCAACGAAAAAGAGCGAGCCCTAAGCTCGCTGAGGGGGGATCCCAAGAGTTGACTCCCAGCTACTCCGCCCGAAGAGCCCTCGTGGGATCCACCTGTGTCGCCCTTAACGCAGGGACACCTGTGGCAGCAACCGCGACGGGTTGGTGCCGCTCATACCAAACACCCACTGGCGGGTCACACGCGCTGAGAGCACTGCACCAACGATACCGATGACGGCCCCGATCGAGGCCAGCCGGAGCGCACGCCCCAAAGCCATGGCCAGCAGGTTGGTCCTGGCTGCGCCTAGAGCAGCTCGAATCCCGATCTCGTGTGTGCGCTGGGCCACTTCGTGAGACATCATCCCGAATACTCCTGCCATCGCAAGGACCAGGGCAACGACGGCGAAGAGGCCCACAAGCCTTGTGATGAAACGCCGCTGCAGCGTTGTGGAATCGAACACTTGCTCCATCCTTCGGGGATCGGAGACCACCAAACCAGGATCGAGCCGAGCCACCTCATTCTTGATGGCCGGAACATGGGAAAGCGGATCGGACTTGCTGCTTAGCACTAGCCATGACGCATTCCACGTGGACCGCTCATGCGGGAAGTAGACCTGCGGGATCGGATTCCTCTCCGGGCCCCACTGACGGACGTCTTCCACGACTCCCACGATGGCCGCCGTCCAGGATGCGGGGTCGGCATTGCGGCGGATCGTTTTCCCGACAGCGTTCTCACCGGGCCAGTACCGCTCCGCGAGGGTCTTGTTCACGACGACGTTCCCCCGGACCGACTCTTGCCAATCTCCGTCGCCGAGAGCCCTTCCGGCGAGCAGCGGAATACCCATCGCGTCAAAATAGTCGGGTGAGATGAAAGTGATCTCTGTCAGCGTTCCGTTTCCCCGGGATTCGAAGGTCTCCTCCTCAGAGAGAATCTCGTCGTTGATGCCTCCCAATAGCGGCAGCTGGTTTGTCAACGCCGTGTGATCCACGCCTGGAAGAGCGGCCACTCCATCCAGCAACTGATTCCAGAAACCGACCCGTGCCTGGTTTTCGGCATATCGGTCGCCGTCGAGGGAAATGCTGGCAGTGAGTGTCTGTTCGGCGTCGAAGACCTGGGGTGTCCGGATGACATTTCGGAAGCTCACATACAACAGTGCCGCACCATTTGTCAGCACCAGCGCTATGGCGAGTTGACCGACAGCGAGGAACCCGAGCATGCGTGCGCGTCCCCCCCTCACGGTATGTCCCCCACGCACACCTCGGAGAACCTCGCTAACCTCGGATCGCGAGCCATGCAGCGCCGGTGCCAATCCGAAGATGAGACCAGTAAGCAAAGCGAGTCCGAGCGAAAAGAGCAGCACGGGCCCATCGATCGTGACATCTGCCATCCGCGGGACATCGCGTGGAATCAGACTCCTCATCGCACCGAGGCCCGCGACTCCGATAAGGGTGCCAGCAATGCCTCCGAGCAAAGAGAGTACCATGCTCTCGGTGAGAAGCTGGCCGACGATGCGCCAGCGTCCTGCCCCAAGCGAAGATCTTATTGCCATCTCGGTCCGGCGGCGGGCGCTCTTCGCTAGGAGCATGCTGGCGACGTTCGCACACGCGAGCAACAGCACAAGCGCAACGGCACCCATCAACAACAGAATCTGTCCCCTCACATCGCCCACGATCTGTCGCTTGAGGGGATTCACCCACAGCTGTTTTCGGGCGTTGGTTGATGGGTACTGTTCCCCGAGACCGGAGGCGATAGCACGGAGCCCGGCCGCTGCCACTTCCAGCGTTACCTCGGGTCTCAGACGGGCGATCCCGAGCAGCCATTGATTGGTCCGGGAGGCTCCGTCCCTAGAGAGTGCCAAGGGTGTCCACACCGCAACGTGCTCGCCAGGCGACCACGGTGAGATGAATTCGAACCCGTGCGGCATGACGCCGATGACCTGATAATATCCACCGTTGATCGCGATCGCCGTGCCAACGACTTCGGGCTCGGCTCCGAAACGGCGCTTCCAGAATCTGTCGCTGAGAACGGCGACACGGTTGTTTCCTTCGAGCTCTTCCCCTTCGGTGAACAGCCTACCCAAGGCGGGTTCAACGCCGTAGGCCCGGAGGACGCCAGCCGTCGCGGTGGCCCCGTACACGCGCTCCGGTTCGACACGTCCAACGGTAAACCGCTGCGGGGAATAAGCACCGAATTCTTCAAACGAGCGGTTCTGTTCCCTCACGTCGAGATAGTCGGGAGAGGAGAACGGCCAACGCGTTCTGTAGTCGATATGAGTTTGCCATACCTGGACGAGCCGATCGGGCTCCGGGTAGGGCAATGGTTGGAAGAGCAGCGCCTTGAGCACGCTGAAGATCGCCACGTTCCCACCGATTCCGACCCCGAGGATGAGAACGATCATGACGGTGAAGCCCGGCCAGCGGCATGTGGTCCGTAAAGCGAAGCAAAGGTCCTGCCACAGAACGTCCAGACGGTTCCTCATCTTTCTCTGTCTCCAGTGTTCCTCGGGACCCTTGGGTGCTCTTCGCCCCCCCCTGCCCGGAACCAGGACTCGTAACACGAAGGTCCGGACCTGGCGCCGATACCATCGGTCCGCAGCCGCCTGTCCCTGGCTTTGGACCCGGAGTTCGTAGAGCTCCTCCAATTCGTCCAGGACGTGCCGCCGGTCCGTGTGAGGGAGGATGAGTCTGAGGATTCGAGCGGCAGCCGTTCTCACCGACCTTCCTCCAGGCCCTCCCAAAGGTTCATGTAGACCCGCCGAGCTTCCCAAACCTGTTCCCTTCCTTTATCTGTCACGGCGAAATAGCGCCGCTCGCGTCCTCCCTCCTGGGGTTCGGCGGATCGGAGTTCGGACTCGACGAATCCCTTCTGCTCGAGACGCCGGAGCGTGATATAGACGGCCGCAGGAGCAACGTCGCGGCCCGTACGTTCTTCCAGCTCCGCGATGATGGGAACGCTGTATCCCTCGTGCCCCTGTCGTAGAAGGGCCAGGAGCACGTGGTGCTCGAATTCCTTGAGGTAATCCTTGGCCATGATCCCTCCGCACTGTACGGCACGGCGCCGTTGACTAACAGAATTAGTGCTCATCTCAAACATATAATGACTAACAAAATTAGTCAAATCGACCAGGAGGAAGTGACACTGATTAGCCGAGGACGCGTTTCAGGCACCTAAAAAGCAGTAACACGACGCCCATGCCGGTCGCGCATAGTCCCAGTCTATTGGCACCAATACTCGGCGACTTTCCCGTGCGCCGCTTGCACAGGCCCTCACCAAATGATGTGCAGGAACCACTCCGTCCTCACAATTACCTGACGAAATTCCCCACCAACCCCCAGTACGCACACCACCCTACCACAGCGACGGCGGCGACGCCGAGTGCTGCAGTGTAACTGCCTTCCGCCCACCTGAACCGGCCTTCCTCCGTGACCATGAACGCCCGCCAGTTTCTGGTAACGAGGACCGGCACGGCAATGAGCGTGCCCAGACCGAGATGGAGAGCCGTACGCCAGCCTACGGCAAACAGCACGTTGCCACGGTGGTACAGATGCGTGATGACAAACTCGAGTTCCGCCCAGACGCCAACCGTCACGAGAGCCGCACCCACTGTCGCGGCCACTGCGGCGCGCCGCTTCGTAGGGTTCTTGCGGCGTGAATACCAATAGATGACCCCGGTGAACAGGAACACAAGAGCGACAGGGAGTGGATGGATGGTAACCGACGGGCGATAGTGCCACGGTATTTTCTCGAGAAACGCTAGCGCTTCTCCGTCGATTCGGTTCGCGTACACACCGTCGTCCGACACACCGAAGATGATGCCGGTGGAATATTCTTCATGCTCGAAGTAGTTGAGGCCCGCCTGCCGGTAGCTTCCGTCAATCGGCGCACGAGTTGTAGCGGTGTCCCTCGTGCCACCGGAGACACGGATCCGGTCGTCCCCAGCCACCGAAACGGTGATCACTGGCTGGAACCGGTCGACGAAGCGATCTCCCAGGGCACGTTTGCCTTTGCCGAGCGGCATCCAGTACCGCCCCCCCAAGGCATGAAGCTCGGCTCGTTGTATTCCCGCAACCGGCTGCTCGAGGATCCCTTGCGAAGGAGGCGGTATGAAACGACCGACGAAGTCGCGTTCGAACGCCCTCCCGGCACTGATGAGCGGGTGCAACTCCGCCGTCCGCGGTATGTTCACCCAATCCAGTCCTGTTTGCGCGGCCAGGAAGATCCCCACACCAGATTCAGGGTAGAGACGCATCTTTGCTTGAGATCTTCCGATGCCGCCGTCGTGTCCGATGGCTCGGCGGCCTCCCAGATACGATTCGTAGATCAACCTTCCGAACGCGGGCAGGCGCGGATCGATCTTGTTGGATGCGAAGTCCGTGAACTCCGCAAACGCACGAGGTGACAAGATGTGCGTTTCGCCCAATTGACCACCGGCTAGCAGGGCAACCATGAATCGTCCCATGTCACTGCCTGTGACCGTCATCCCGCCCGAGGAACGCAGCGGCCTGACGATGAGTCGGTAAGGGCAACTCTGGTACGCCGTCTCGGGATTCTCGTCGTGGCAACCGACCATGTCCGGCACCCGGTCGCGGGGAACCCCGGCCACCGAGTGCGTCATTCCCAAGGGCTCGAAGACCCCCTCCCGGACCAGATCGCGATAGGACTTTCCGGTGGCCGCAGCGGCGATGTAGCCGATCAGCCCGACCCCGTTGTTGTCGTACGCGCTGACTCCGCCCGGCTCTTTCGTGCGCCACAGGCGCCGGCTGAGTTCCTCGGCGGGCACGTCCGCTTCATCGTCGAACACAGGGGAGTAATAGTCGTAGGTCCATTCGAACCTGCCCGCACGCAATGACAGGAGATCTGCCATGGTGACCGGAGCGTCGAACCGGTCGTCGATCTCGACACCGACATTGGCGAGGTAGGTGTTGACGTTGGTGAGTGGATCAATCACGCCCTGCTCGATGAGCTGGAGCGCCACAATCGACGTGAACACTTTCGTGACGGAACCGATGCGAAAGAGGGTCGTCTTTGGGTCGACCGGCCGGCCGGTCTGTGGATTGGCCGGCCCATATCCCCCACTCCAAAGAACCTCCCCGTCTTTCACGACGGTGACCACGGCCGCCCCCCCGGCATCGAGGGCGCTTCGGAAATGTTGATCGGCGAGCGCCTCAGCGGCTTCGGCCGTCAACTCTTGCACCTCTTGTCCGCGAAGCACGGGCGGCATCGCGCACGCGACGATCACCAACGCTGCGGTCAGTGCATGGACTCTGTTGCGCTTCACTATTCGCAGCTCAATCCGCCTCACCGCTGCCCGCATCACGTCTCACCGTCCTCGCTGGATAATCCTCATCGTATTGTAACGTCACGGGGTGGGATCTCGTCCTCGACGTCTCCGAACGGTCGGTGGTAATGTTTGAGCGGTCGACTCTACGACCTGAGCAATCCGCGTTCCTCTGACCCACCGCCCTTCCCACCCCTTTGCCCCTTCGACCGGGCGGGGAGCAACGAAAAAGACCGCTCCGGCTAACTGCTTGCCAAAGTGGTCCTTAGCTAGTCGGGACGGCCGTATTCGACCGGAAAGCCTCGAGCCGACGGCGAGAGGCGGCGGCGATTGTTTCTTTGAACTCCCACAATTCCCCCTCAATCCGCGATCCGGCGGTGGTCTCTTGAACTGAGTCCCGCCGCGGGATGATGGGCCAGCTCGCCCCTTGAGCGTCAACCATCGTTGACTGGTGGACGAGGCCATCTGGTTCCATATTTGCGTCACATCGGGGGACGCGATAGCTACCCGCCCCCTGGCGACCCATTGTCACAATACCCATCACCTCCGACAGCCTCGGGTAGCCCATGTTCATCAATACGAGAAGCTTCCGACGACTCTTCCGCAAACTGTTTGGTTCTTTTCACTGGGAAAGACCGAAGTGGCTTGTGTGGCTGCTCGATAGCCTCCGCGACGCCATCGAGGACATCGCACGGCAGCGCCGAGAAAGACGCAGGCGATTCAATACCGTGCTCGCAGCGGGGATCTTCTCGATCGCGGCGGGAGGCACCGCCTACCTGTGGTATCAAGCTCAACCGAAACCGGTTCGCCTCAGCGTCAGCGGCAACACGCTGCGTCCCACCCCGCTGCGCGAAGACGCGAGACCCGAAGCGTTCGTCCTGACGTTCGGCGGTTCTGCCGCACCACTCGAAGCCATCGGTCAACCTGTGACCGACGGGATTACCCTATCACCCGCGATCGACGGTGAGTGGCGCTGGACCGACGACCATACGCTCGTTTTCACGGTGGCCGACGAGTGGCCGATCGGTCGCGAGATCAAGATCGAGCTGTCGCGCACGATGTTCCCCAGACACGTTCACCTGCAAACCTACGAGTACCTGCTGCGGACGCCCGAGTTCAGTCTGAGCATCCAGAACCTTGCGTTCTACCAGGACCCGCGGAGCGCAAGCGAAAAGAAAGTCGTGGCCGAGGTGCACTTCAGCCACCCGGTGGACCAGGAGGTGTTTTCCAGGAGAGTGGAATTCCTGTTCCGGGAAGGGGCCCGCGAGCGGGGCCGCACGAGCAGCGAGACCGAGAAGGAGTTTACCGTCACGTACGACGATTTTTTCGGCAAGGCGTACATTCACACAGCAACACTCACAATACCGGATTACGACAGTCGTATGCGCCTCCAGATCGGAAAGGGTGTCGTGGCGGCCGCAGGCGGGCCCGCAACGTCCGAAGGTTACGGGCGCGAAACTACCGTCCCGGGCATGTTGACCCACTTTCGCGTGACGAGCGCCGATCTGCGTCTCGTATACAACGACGAACACAAGCCCGAGCAGGTGCTCGTGCTACAAAGCACGGCCGGCATAAACTCACAGGCCTTGAGCGAACACTTGGAAGTCTATGTGTTACCTAGAGACAGGCCGGCACTGCCGGGTACACGCGGAGTGCCCAATTATCGGTGGAGTAGCACGGCCGAAGTGTCACAACAGGTCGTGGATTTGTCGCAGCGTGTCGAGCTCGAAGCCATTCCGACAGAATTCGATCACGCGGAAATGTTGAGCTACAAGTACAGCGAGGACCCGAACCGGGATCTCTACATTCGAATCACGAGAGGACTGACGTCATTCGGCGATTACCGCCTGCCCGACGATATCGCGTTTATCAAGAGGGTTCCGACATATCCTGTAGAACTGCGGGTCATGGCCGAGGGCGCACTACTCAGCCTCAGTGGTCAGCGGAGGATATCGGTACTGGCGCGCGATCTGGACCATGTGCGGTACCGGGTCCGGAGACTGCTGCCGGGTCAGATTGCCCATTTCGTATCCCAAAGCTCAGGTCTACTAGGGAGTCCGCGGTTCAACAACTACCGTTTCAATTTCGACAATATCACGCAGACCTACGAACAAATACGTAGCCTGCCGGCGTTGGGTCACGGTGAGACTCAATATGACTACTTCGATTTTGGCGAACTGATAGACCGCTCACCGGATCAACCGCGGGGCCTGTTTCAGTTCATCGCCGAGGGCTGGGATCCCACGCGACGACGCCAACGCGGGCCTCAGGATACGCGTTTCATTCTGGTTACCGACCTTGGTCTCCTGGTAAAGAACGCCGTGGACGGCAGTCGCGACCTCTTCGTGCAATCCATCAGCTCCGGCACGCCTGTGCCTAATGCAAGCATCAGTGTGGTTGGCAAGAACGGTCTTCCCGTACTGGCACGCGCCACCGATATGCAGGGTCACCTGCGCATTCCGCCTTTGACGGAATACACGGGTGAAAGGGAGCCAGTTGCGATCGTGGCGTCAGCAGGGCAGGACCTGTCATTCATTCCGCTGGATACGCGTCACGTCCGACCGCTGGACTATTCCCGAGCCGATATCGGCGGCGTCCGCTCCAGCCGGCGCGGGAGTGCGCTGGAGGCAGTTGTCTTCTCCGATCGAGGCATCTACAGGCCGGGTGAGACGGCGAATATCGCCTAC
Source organism: Gemmatimonadota bacterium (assembly GCA_039589615.1). Classification (GTDB taxonomy): domain Bacteria; phylum Gemmatimonadota; class Gemmatimonadetes; order Gemmatimonadales; family GWC2-71-9; genus B3T1B10. The sequence goes on along the minus strand of JBDHHA010000111.1, from coordinate 7,774 downwards.
ATCCTCAAAGATGCCGATTGGCGCAGGGATCTTTCCAGCGCCCCGTTGAGGATTCAAGTGCGCGACCCGAAGGGCAGCGTGGTTCGGGATGTCGAGCGCCGCGGCACGCGCTTGGGATTGGACGCCTTTGACGTTGCCACGGCCGAGACATGGCCTACAGGCACCTATCAGGCGACCCTGTTCTACGAACCGGAATCTCGGCAGCGTGTGCAGGTCGGGGCCACGACGTTTTCCCTCGAGGAGTTCTTACCCGACCGCCTTCGCATCACGGCACAGTTTTCCTTGCCTGTCAACAAAGGATGGCTCCACCCGGATGGGCTCGCGGGACGCGTGACGCTTCAAAACCTCTTCGGAACCGCAGCGCAGAACCGGCGTATCGTGGCGGAGATGGCGTTGTCGCCAACCTATCCGTCGTTCTACGACTACCGCGAGTGGCAATTCCACGACCCCCTGCGTGCTGAGCGACAGTTCTCCGATCGGTTGGGTGAGACCTTGACCGACGACAGTGGCGAAGTGGAGTTCGCGTTGGGGCTGGACAGATTCGAATCGGCTTCGTATCTCCTGAGGTTTTTTGCTGAGGGTTTTGAGCCGGATGGCGGCCGCTCGGTACTGGCGTCGAACGCCACGCTGGTCTCACCGCTTCCGTACATGATCGGCTACAAGCCTCAGGGTCCCCTCGCGTACGTCAACCGAGGGTCGGAGATCGGTGTGGATTTCATTGCGGTGGATCCCGACCTGGAACAGACCGCAGTGGATCAGTTGACCGGCACAGTGATCGCCCGGCGGCCTATCTCCACGTTGGTGAGACAGGCGGACAGAACATACAAGTACGAAACCGTTATAAAGGAATACGCTCTCGACTCACAGCCCCTCAGTATCGCGCAAGCCGGCACTAGTGTGTCGTTGAATACAGATGAACCTGGAGACTTCGTTCTCTCGGTGACCAACGCCGAGGGTCTCGAATTGACCCGTGTTCCATACACCATCGTCGGCGAAGCGAATCTCGACTTTACGCTCGAGAAGAACGCCGAGCTGCAGATCACCCTCGACAAGAGCGACTATGACCCCGGCGATCCGATACAGGTGAGCATACGAGCGCCTTACGTCGGAGCTGGTTTGATCACCATCGAGCGAGAGCGCGTTTTCGCGCACAGGTGGTTCCGCACCGCCAACAACAGCACCGTTCAGACGATCACGCTTCCCCAGGACGTCGAGGGCAACGCTTACGTGAACGTTACCTTCGTGCGATCGCTCGCGGCCGACGAGATCTTCATGAGCCCGTTGAGCACCGGCGTGGTGCCGTTTTCGATCAATAAGGACGAGCGAATCAATCGCATTACACTCGGCGTGCCCGAGCTCGCCAGGCCCGGCGAGCAGTTGAACATGTCAATATCAACCGCTGAGCCCGGCAAGGCCGTCGTCTTCGCTGTCGACGAGGGGATCCTCCAGGTGGCACAGTATCAAACTCCGGATCCGTTGAATACCTTCCTACAGAAGCGAGCCCTCGAAGTCACGACGCAACAGATTCTCGATCTCATTCTTCCGGAGTTCGCCAAGCTCACGCAGCGCCGTGCGTCCGAGGCCGGGGGAGCAGCGTCGCTGTTGGGCAGAAACCTCAACCCGTTCAAGCGACAACAAGACGCGGCGGTGGCCTATTGGTCCGGCGTTATCGACGTTGGACCTGACGACCAGGCTCTCAGTTACGACGTGCCGGATTATTTCGCCGGCGAACTCCGGGTCATGGCCGTTGCGGTGTCACAAGACGCAATGGATGCAGCCCAAGCCAGCGCGGTCGTGAGGGGTCACTTCGTCATTCAACCCAATACACCGACCTTTGTTGCGCCGGAAGACCAGTTTACGGTCAGTGTCGGCGTGTCGAACAACGCCGACGAGTCCGGGCCGGCAGCCCCGGTGCAACTCTCCCTCGAGACCTCCGACAACATCACACTGCAATCCGAAGAACAGCAGCGTCTCACGATAGACGAGGGTGGGGAGGTGAGCACAAGGTTCGATGTAGTGGCACGTGCCCTGCTCGGCAGCGCCGATTTCCATTTCACGGCCAGCCACCAGGACAAGCAGAGCCGGCGCCGCTCGACGACGAGCGTGCGGCCTGCCGTGCCATATGTCAGTGACGTGCAGTTGGGATTCGTCGCCGCGGAGTGGGGGGAGACGATGTCGACGCCGCGGCGAATGTACGACGACTTCCGCACCAACACCCTGACGGTCTCGAAACTACCCATGGCGTTGAGCCAGGGTTTTGTGGACTACCTCGGCAGGTATCCGTACGGCTGCACCGAGCAGGTCCTGAGCAAGGCGTTCCCCTCGTTGGTGCTGGGCCAGTACGAGGAATACGGTTGGGATCGGGCCACGGTCGCAGCGGACGTGCAGAGAGTGTCGGAGATCCTCGCCGTGCGCCAGCTTCCCGACGGCGGGTTCGTCAAGTGGCCGGGTCAGGTCTCTGTTAACGCGTTCCATACGGCATACGCAGTGCACTACTTGACGGAGGCCAACGATCGGGGACACCGCATTCCCCGCGGGTTGATGGAGCGAGCCCTGGAGCATTTGAAGGAATTCGCCGAGCGTCAGCCCGCTTCACTGAACATGGCGCGGGTCCAGGCGTATGCCGCCTATCTCATGACACGCAACGGCATGCTGGCGACACGAGCAATCACGGGGTTGGAACAGTGGCTCGGGGGATACGGGGAGCAGTACTGGCGTAACGATATTCTCGCCCTGTACCTCGCATCGAGTTACGACCTCATGCAGGCAACCGAGCAGGCCCGTAGGATACTGACTCGGTACCAGCCCGACCCGGCCATGACCTCCGACTATGAGTACGGCGTTTTCGACGACAACGTCAAGCGTCTCACGCACCTATATCTACTCGCCAAGCACTTTCCCGAGCGACTGAGGTTCATCGACGGCGAACAGCTGAACCGCACCGTGTCACAACTCGCGCAATCATACAACACCACCTCTTCAGCCCTGGCGGTCCTGGCATTCGTCGCATACGGCGATCAGGTCGGGGCTGAATCCATCGCCGGCATCACCGCGGTGGCCACCACGGTTGACGGCAACGACGAGCCATTGCGCTTCACTGGGCGCTTGTTTCCAACCGCAGACTTCCCCGCCAACACCCAGGTCGTGACGGTAACCAACGAGACCAACGTACCCGCATTCTACTCGATCACCCAGGCCGGGTTCGACCTGGAGCTGCCTACGGAGCCGCTGGCTTCGGGAATCGAGGTTCATCGTGAATTCGTGAACGACGATGGCACGGTCGTAACGGAAACCGCACTCGGAGAGGAACTCACGGTCCGGCTCCGTGCGAGGACGCTGAATGACGCGCAGGCCTATAACGTCGCACTCGTCGATCTCCTACCGGGCGGTTTCGAGGTCGTTCTTCAGTCCGTGAACCGGCGGCACAGCGCGGTCGAATACGTCGATGTCCGTGAGGACCGTGTGCTCGTGTTTGGTAATTACGGTCCGGAGGTCAGCACTTACGAATATCGGATCAAAGCCATCAACCGCGGCCAGTACACGGTGCCTCCGATATATGCCGAATCGATGTACGACATGAATCTGCGCTCCAGGGGCACCGGTCAGACAATCACGGTACGGTGAGTGGGAGCAAAAGCATGAACGATGGTCCGCTAACAACCCAGGGCAACGCAAAGCAGGCGATCGCTGGCGCGTCACCTACGGATGCCCGACGGCCACCGGCGAGCCGCCGGCGCCTTCGCGCGCGGAATGCGATACTGGTGTTGTTGGGGTTGGTGGTGGTGCAGCAGCTCGTGCAGTGGGTCCAGCCATTCGGACCGCTCTTGGACGGGGTGCCGTTCTCGCGCGTCGTGTATGACGACGACGAGCGGCTGCTCCGCCTGACGCTGGCGGCGGACGACATCTATCGCGTCCGCACGGACCTCGACCAGATGTCCCCCCTCGCGCGAGAGGCGGTCTTGCTGTACGAGGACCGCTTCTTCTATTGGCACCCCGGAGTGAACCCTGTTTCACTGGTGCGGGCGGCTTGGACTACCTATGTAAAACGCGGACGCACGGTTGGCGCTTCGACCATCACGATGCAGCTCGCGCGCTACCTCTACGATATCGATTCGCGAAGCGTTGGAGGCAAGCTGAAGCAGATAGGCCGGGCAGTTCAGCTGGAGCTGCTCTACAGCAAGAACGAGATCCTCGAGGCCTACCTCAACACTACTCCTTACGGGTTCAACATCGAGGGGCTTGCCGCCGCGAGCATCGTCTACTTCGATAAGCCGCCGGCCAGGCTGACGCTGATCGAGGCCCTCACTCTGACGGTAGTCCCGCAAAGCCCGCACGAACGCACCGAGCAGATTGCGACGCTGGGGCGGAGTCCCGAGCCCCTCGAGAGATCACGCAGGGCGGCCTTCCAGCAGTGGCTGGACCGTCATCCCCAGAACGTCGACGAGGCGCTCGACGCCGAGCTGACTCTGGAGATGCGCCCACCGCAAAGGCTCCCGTTCCATGCTCCACACTATGTGGTGGACGTGTTGCAGCGGGATACGTCGGCGACCGTTGAAACGGCTATCCGGCTTCCGCTGCAACAAGCTTTTGAGCAAATCACCCGGCAATATGTGAGGCGTCGCCGGAGACAGGGCATCGAGAATGCGGCTGCGCTCCTGATTGACACCCGGACAATGACTCCACTGGCCAGCGTAGGTTCGGTGGACTTCTACGACGACTCGATCTCCGGGCAGGTCAACGGAACACGAGCCCGCCGGTCGCCGGGCTCCGCCCTGAAGCCGTTTGCGTATGGTCTTGCGTTGGACCAAGGGTTCCTTCATCCCCAGACGATGCTCAAGGACGCGCCCACGGCCTTTGGAACCTACACGCCCGACAACTTCGATCGCTCCTTCGCGGGTCCGTTGTCGGCTACGGATGCGCTGGTACACTCTCGCAACATCCCGGCAATTCACGTCGCCGCCCAGTTGACCGAACCTACCTTGCACGGGTTCCTACAGCGCGCGCGCATACCCGTGAATCCGGATCCGGCGCACTATGGATTGTCGACGGTGCTCGGCACGGCCGAAGTGACGATGGAAGAGCTGGTCATGCTGTATGCCATGCTGCGAAACGATGGCAGGCACAGAGTGTTGCGCAAGACCAAGCATGCACTGTTCGATCCGGGCCGTGCACTACTCAGCCCGGAGGCAGGTTACTTGACCCTGGAGATGCTGGCCGAGAACCCCCGTCCCGAGAGCAGCCTTCGCGGCCAGTGGGTGTTGGATCCCCGCTCGGTCGCCTGGAAGACGGGTACGTCGGTCGGATTTCGCGACGCGTGGGCCGTCGGCGTGTTCGATCACTTCGTCATTGCAGTGTGGATCGGCAACTTCTCCGGACGCGGCAACCCGGCATTCGTGGGCCGGTTCGCGGCGGGGCCTTTGCTCTTCGATTTGATCCAGACCTTCGCCGCGCTTCGCGAGGTAGACTTCGCAGGTCCAACACCGGGCAATGTCCTCAACCTCACGCAGGTCGAAGTCTGCGCCGTGTCGGGCCAGCTGCCGAACCCCGACTGCCAGCATCGCAAGAAGGCGTGGTTCATCCCGGGCAAGAGTCCCATCGAGCAATGCTCGGTGCATCGTCGTATCGAGGTCGACCTGGCCACCGGCCGGCAGGTTTGTCCGGCCTTTATTGGCGAGCACGAACCTCGAGTGTTCGAGTTTTGGCCCACCGATCTATTGCAGCTGTTCAGACACGCGGGTGTCGGCCGCCGCACGCCGCCGGCCCTACACAGGACTTGTCAGGGAGACGTTTTTGGCGACATAGCCCCGAAGATCCAGTCACCGAAACCGGGCATCGTGTACAGCCTCCGGCGTCGAGGCACCGGTACGGAGCACATCCCGTTGACGGCGGTCAGTGACGGCAACGTGCGCAGTCTTTCGTGGTACGTCGATCACAGCTATCTCGGAGACATCCGAGCCGACCAACCGCTGCTATGGCCTGCCCGGGCCGGCGCGCACACCGTCCAAGTCCGAGACGACCAAGGTCGCTGGGCCAGTGTCGACATCGTGGTTGAGTGGGTGGATCCGTAGTAATCCCTCCGCATTCAAGCCGTTGGGATCATCAACGCATGCGGTCCAGAACGTCCTGGAAACCCTGCTTGAGTTCGAGAACGTTCGCGTGCAGCGCCTCGTCGGCGACGGGATGCAGCTCCTCCGGGTCCGTCGCAATGTGATAGAGAGTCCCATCACCGTAGAGCTTCCATTCGCGATCGTGCACGAAGCGTCGGTGGGGAAGGTTTCCCCAGTTTGGCGCATAGTGGCAGAAGATCCACGTTCTGACCGTATCTGCCTGCCCGGTGAGTTGGCGATAGAAGCTCAACCCATCCGTAACGAGATCGTCGGGCGTTTCCAGACGTGCGGCCTCCAGAAGTGTTGGCAGGAAGTCAGTGAAATCGACGAGGTTGTCGTTCACCCGGCCGGGAGCAATGGTGCCCGGCCAGTTGGCGATCAACGGCACGTGGGTCCCCGCCTCGGTGGTGTAGCCCTTCAAACCGCGCACTACCCGATCTCCCATCGCGGAAGTGACCCTCCGGTCGGTACCGTTGTCGCCCACAAACAGTACCAGGGTGTTCTCGCGCAGTCCGAGGCGCTCCAGGTGGTCGGTGATCCGGCCGACCACGTCGTCCATATGAGCGACGGCGTCCTTGAAGTACGTGGTGTCGTTGACGCCAGCACCGGTGAAATCAGCGTAATCAGGGTGGCTCGGCGTGGGCTGAAACGGGGCGTGGGGCAGCACCATGGGATAGTACAGCAGGAACCGCTGGTCACGGTGCCGCTCCAGAAAGTCTCCGATGTAGTCGGCGAACACATCTGGACCATACGCGTCGGCGTAGTCCTGAGTGGGCTGGTTGGTGACGTTCAGTCGGGGGTGCTTGTAGCGTGAGCCCAGGCTCTCGACCTGCCACAGGGCGTACTCATCGAAACCCGCCTGTTCGGGCAGGCTGCCGATCCGGCCCCCCGCCAGTTCCCGCTGGCGAGCGTTGCCGTACAGTTGCCATTTGCCCACGATTGCGGTCCTGTACCCGGCATTTTGAAAGTGATGGGCGAAGGTGCGTTCGGAAGGATCCAGCAATCCGAAACCGATGTAGTTGCGGAAGTTGTACACTCCCGTCATCAGCTGCACGCGGGATGGAGTGCACAGGGGTGTTGCGTAGGCCTCGGTGAATCGCATGCCCGCGTCGGCCAGAGCGTCGAGGTTCGGGGTCTGGTACGAGGTACCTCCGTTTGCCCGCAACGTTTCGTAGCCCAGGTCATCGGCCATGATGAGGATGACGTTGGGCTGCTGCGTAGAGAGACCGGACCCGGACCCGCAACTCCATCCCGCCGCGACCAACATCGCGAGCCATGGCAGACGACAAACCCGTGAGTATCCCATACGTATGCTACAGAGGTAACGGACCGCGCCGTTCGCCGTCAAGAAACGCATGACTATGCGGTCCGTCTCCTCCCGCCTAGTTTGTTGGCATGACGCGGTGTGCCTCAGCCAACCTCGGAGCTGCCATGTGCGCTTATCGCTTTCCAGGAGCGGCCTTCGTCCTCCTCATTCTGAGCGTGGCTCCCTGCCCGGCCCGGTGCGCGCTGACAGCCCAGGAGGCCGGCGGGAGCTTCGAGCGGATCCAACCGGACCTCATGGGGGAACGAGGGTCCATGACCCATGCCTGGGCCGATTTTGACAATGATGGCGACGTGGACCTTTACGTCGGATTCAGACCAGGGCAGCCGAATCGTCTCTACCG
>JBDHHA010000110.1:0-19647 GCA_039589615.1 Gemmatimonadota bacterium | reverse complement strand
TCATGACGGAGGGGCGTTCGCTTCCCCCATCTCCGCCGATGCTCTCCGCTGCCACCCCACGCTCGCCTCAACACCCTGTCGATCACCGACAGCACCTCCTCCGGTTTCCCGATCAATCTTTCCAAGCCGTCCACGCCGACGTACACGCGTCCCAACTCCACGGGCTCGACCACAGGACTGACGTCACTCAGCTCGAGGAGAAGCCGGGAAAACAACTCGTCGTAGTGCACGGGATCGGCTTCCAGCAGCGTGAGCACGGGACACAGTCCGATGGCCTGACTCACGGTCATGCCGGGCTTCACGCCGACGTGTCGTGCACGTGGTGAGACTTGCCACAGCCGCCGGGTATCGTCAGCGGACAACACTGCAGTTGGCTTTCCGATTAGCTGGGGTTGCCGGCGTTCCTCCGCTCGCAGCGCAAAGAGCGGGATCCACACGCAAGCGGCGTGCTCGCTGCTGAGGGAAGCGCCCTTGCTCATTCCCAAAATCCCAGTTGGCTGTCGGGCGATGGCGCATCGGGGTTTGTGGGCAGGGAGATCGTTACGGGCCGATAGGCCCCACCCTCCAGCACGGAATCCTTTACCGGCACGCCGATTTCCGCCGCCACGTCGCGGAACCGCTTCACGACAGCGGCGGTGTAGCGCTTGGGGGCGGCGCCCGTTCCGCGATAGGCGCGGCGGTACTTCGGGTACAACTCGGGGAAGTGCTCCTCGATGATGGGCAAGAATCCGCTGTGCAGTGCGGGGTAGAGTCGCAGCGGAGACGGATGGGCGAACCGCCCTCCTGTTTTCTTCAGGGCTTGGGCGAGGGCGCGAACCTGCGGCAAGGTGTCGGTGATGCCGGGCAGCACGGGTGCGACGAGAAGACCGGCGTTGAGGCCGGCGTCGACCAACTTCTTGAGGGCCTTGAGTCGCACGTGCGGCATGGGAGAACGTGCTTCGAACAGCCGGATGATTCGTATGCTCGTCGTGATGAGGGAGATGTAGACGCTGACGCGGTTGTTCCGCTGCAGCTTCTTGAGCAAGCCGATGTCCTGGCTCACCATCGGATTCTTGGTGATGATGCCGACGGAGAGGTTGGACTCGCGACACAGCCGCTCGAGCACGGCGCGGGTGATCCGGAACTGCCGCTCGGCGGGCTGGTACGGATCGGTGGCGGTGCCGATGACGATCGGATGGATTCTACCGGTGTTGTGGCGTCGCCTTATGCTGGAGAGGTCGTGCTCGAGTGCAGCGAGCACCGCATCGCGCTGCTTGACGAAGATGCGGCGCTCGAACGCTTCCCAGGTTTTGGATTCATTGAGCTGCTCGAAATCTGCGTCCGCCAACTGCCCGTTGGTGTGAGCGCGCTCGACGACGTACCGGTGAGCGTAGCGGGCGTAGCAATACGTACATCCCAACTCGCATCCCACATAGGGATTGATGGACCAGAAGCCCATTCCGGTGCTCTCCGGCGAGTTGACGATGGACTTGACCCGGTGCTCGACAAAGGTTGCGCCGCGCAGGCGCGCATCGAGCACCCGCAAGCTCCGCGGAGAGGACACGGGGGCCGGGGGACGAAACAACTCCGTTTGATCCACGGGTTCTCACGCGCTCAGCTGCAGCGGCCCCAGCCGCAGACGGGACAGAAACAGCATCCCGAAGCAGGATAGACGGGCCCGCCACAATCCGGACACCTGTAGCCCCCCGACCGGGAGGATGCGCCGTGGGCCTCCTGAGGCTGGTTGTGACGGGGCCGTTTACGAAGAAATCGAGTGGGGCGCAACTTCGGGTTTTCTTCGGACATGATACCGAATATAAACCGAAAGTTGTTGACAGGGCAAGATTCCCATATGTTGTTTTGTAACAACATGTTACACGGCTAGCTGCTCTCGGCTTGCCAGAAGTACGAAGACCTACGAGCTTTTGGCCTGATCTGGCGGCAACCAATCTCGTCACCAACGAGTCACGCTATGACTTCCGGCACCGTCCTCCCCGCGCCGGCATCACCCCCCTGGTTCACTCATCCCCTCGTCCGGGCGGCCGAAGTCGTCACGCTGCTCTACGTTTTCCTCGTTGGTGTAAACGGTCTCGGCAAAGGGTTCGAGGCGCTGGGCGAGGGGCTTCTCGATTCCTTCTTCCACGCCACGGAAAACCCGTTCATGGGTCTGATAGTGGGAATCCTGGCGGCGATGATCGTGGGTTTCGTGGCGGCGCCGGACAACCCGCTGCCCGTGGCCAACGCCGTACCCATGGTCATGGGCGCCAATATCGGCACCACGGTGACGAACACGATCGCGTCACTGGCACACATGGGGCGGAAGGAAGAATTCCGGCGGGCGTTTGCCGTGGCAACGTGCCACGACTTCTTCAACTACCTGGCAGTGGTCGTCCTGCTGCCCCTGGAGTTACTCACGGGTTACCTGCAGAAGACGGCCACTGCGCTGGCGTCGCTCGTCGGTGGGTTCGGCGGCGCGGAATACGACAGTCCAATCAAGGGCGCCATCAAGGCCGGCAGCGCTCCCATCAAGGCGATGCTGGATGCCGTGATTCCGTCGCCGGGCTTTGCGGCGGTGATGTACATCCTGATGTCGGTGGTCCTGATCTTCATCGCACTGGTCCTGATCGTGAAGGTCATGCGGGCCACCATGGCACGACGGGTCGAGACGGTGGTGTCACGGGCCTTCAACCGCAGTGTCCTGCTCACGATGATCGTGGGTGTGGTGGTGACGGTGATGGTCCAGTCCAGCTCCATCACGACATCGCTGTTGGTCCCGCTGGCAGGAGCAGGCGTCTTGACCCTGCGGCAGGCGTTCCCCATCACCTTGGGGGCGAACGTGGGCACGACGGTGACCGCGCTGCTGGCCGCTCTGGCAGCCACCGATCAAAACGCCGGCGCCGGCCTCACCATTGCGTTGGTGCACCTCCTCTTCAACGTGAGTGGGATAGCCCTCGTGTATCCGGTGCAACGGATTCGCAATATTCCGCTGGCGGCAGCCAAAAAGATAGCTGACGTAGCCGTCGAATCACGGAGGTGGGCACTGCTGTACGTCGCTATGTTGTTCTATGCCTTGCCTGCGCTCCTCGCCTTTTTGGCAAGTCTCTTTGGGTAGTCTGGAGGATTCATGCTCCGCGAACTGATCAGCATTTTCAAAGCCGCTAATCCCCTGGGAAAAATGGGGGACAATTTTGCCAAGATGCTCGGCCTGGCTCAGGACCAGACCCTCCGGGCGGGTCAGATCTTTTTCAACAAACCACCGAGCCCCGAAGAGCGCACCAAGATTTACAAGCAGGACGTGAAGGTCAACAAGCTCGAGCGGAAGATCCGGAAACAGGTGATCGCACACCTCTCGATCGGCGGCAATTCGGCCGATGTGCCATACAGCCTGCTGCTGATGAGTCTGGTGAAGGACGTGGAGCGGATTGGTGACTACGCCAAGAACCTCGCGGAGACCTTGGACGTTGCCGGGGCGACGCTTCCGGATGACGAGATGGTGGCGGAGTTGCGGGAGATCCGAGGGGAAGTAGAGACCCTCTTCGAGGCGGTGGCGGAGGTGTTTGCCAGGTCCGACGAGGAGGAGGCCATCGAGTTGATCCGTCAGGGCCGGGACCTGACGCACCGGTGTGATGCGCTCATCGACAAGGTTGCCGGAAGCGACTATGGCGCGGCCACGACCACGGCAGTGGTGCTGGGCGTCCGGTTCTACAAACGCATCGGCGCGCACCTCCTCAACATCCTGTCGGGTATCGTGATGCCGCTTCACAAGCTGGACTACTACGACGAAAAGGCGTTGGATCAGCCCCGGGGCTAGCGCGCACCGCACTCCGCAGCATACATATCCCCGACGTGCCGTCACGGTACGCCGGGGATATTGCTCGTCCAACCGGGGTAGATGAAAGAGATGTCGTGACTGCAGTTCGACTCCAACACATCGAGGAACTGACCGATCAGCCGGGGCTCGAGGACATCGTGGGCCCGATTGCAGCGATTGAGCGCCGGCCGTTTTCCAGTGGCGGCTTTTCGGGATCGTCCTTCGAGAAGATCACCGTCACACTGTCCTCCGGCACGACGCAGCAGTTCGTTCTCAAGCAAACTCGCCTTGCGGACGACTGGTTCTCTCAGCGCACGTCCGATCCGGTGGGGAGAGAGGCCGCGTTGCTGGGCGAGCCGAGCCTGTCGCGCGTGTGGGATTGCTTCGCGTGCCCGTACCGTGCATATGCCATCGACGATGGCGCGATCGGGCTCCTGATGGACGACTTGGCGGACCACTTGTTTCCGGACGAGCGGAAACCGATACCCGTTCTGCACGAGGATCTCGTCGTCAGCAAGTTGGCCGAGATGCACGCCACATTCTGGGAACCGGACGATCTGACGATGCCGTGGTTGTTGAAGCCCGCACACTACCTCGGCATGATGGGCCCCGGGGACCACGCGGAGGACACTCGCGCGGCACCGCCCGAGGGCATTCGCCAGGCGATGCAGGATGGCTGGGAAACGGCGCTGAACGAACTGCCGGCCCTGGTCGCCGCGCAGATCGTTCTGCCGCCCGAGGAGTTGGCCGATCAGTGGACCCACTTGCCGAGGACTCTACTCCACGGCGACATGAAGATCGCAAACCTGGCGGTGTTTCCGGACCAGCGTGTTGCGGCCGTCGATTGGGCGTTCGTTGGCCACGCGCCGGGCACGTTCGAAGTGGGGTGGTATCTTGCCGTCAATGCCTCACGCCTTGCGCGACTCAAGGATCACTTCGTTGCGTGGTACCGTTACCGGCTGGAGGAGGCGTTGGGCGGCAAAATCGAAGAACAGCTGTGGAAAGAGATGCTCGTCGCGGGATTGGTGTGCGCTGCGATGATGTTGTTGTGGACGAAAGGCGGCGCCTTACGCGCCGACAGGGACGGAGCGCGGGAGGAGTGGCAGTGGTGGACACGGCATCTCGAGTACTGGGCGGCTACACGGTCTTGACTAATGCTTGCCCGCGAGGAACCCGTCGAGGTGCGAGTTGAACTCCTCCGGCCGATCCATGTGCAGCCAGTGGCTCGTGCCAACAATGCGCTCGGTGGGCAGATTCGGGATGATGTTGTGCAGGCTGGTCGGGAATTCGTTCAGGTCGGAAATGATGTTGAACATGGGACCCGAGTACGGCTGCAGGGTTGCTGCGGGATCGAACTCCACGATGCTGGCAAAGGCTTTCACCAACGCCTCTTGCGAGGTCTGGCCGAGGGCGGCCAGAACTTGCCCACGCACGTCCGGTGTCGCGTTGACGAGAATGGCTTCGTAGTACATCATTGCGGCGGATTGGTAGGCCGGCGACTGTAGCATCTGCACCAATATGTCGACCTGCGTTCGTGCCGAGCGCTGATCTCCGATGGGATCGACAAGAAACAACCCGGCCACTCGTTCGGGATGAGCGCCGGCATATGTCGCGACCGCGCCCCCTCCAAAACTGTGGCCCACGAGGACGAACCGATCCAGCCCGAGCTGGTTGGCAACGGCGTCGATGTCGGCGGCAACGCCCTCCAGGGAGTAGTCGGCGCCGCTCGGCTTGTCGGACTCCCCGTGGCCCCGCAGGTCGAAGGCCACGGCTCTTCGGTTGCTCCGCAAATGCGCGAGCTGGTTGCTCCACTGCCGCAGGTTCCCGGCGAGCGAGTGGACGAACAGAACGGGGGTACCTCCGCTGCCGCCGTCGCTCACCCGCAACCTGCCGGCCTGGCCGTCCACCCAGAGCAGGCGCTCATTGCCCGCCTGAGCAAGGACGGCCTGCGCCGGCACCAGCACCGCGGCGGCCACCATCAAGGTTCTCACGTGACGCATCATTCCTCCAATAAACCACGTGCAGCCTGGAGGTCCAACTCCACCGCGATCGGGGGTGGCCAGGCCCCGACATCCAGATGCGCTTGGATCCGCGAGCGCTCTCCGGCAATGCGGGATTGGGTGGCTTTGTCCAACAGGTCTGCGCGAACGGCGTCGGCCAACTCGTCCTCATCCAGCCACGACTGAAAGCCGTCAGGGGTCATCCAGTGATCGAGAAACAAATCCGTACTCGCCCACGTGTTTTGCTCGATCTCCACGGGAGTGCAGAGATTGGTATACCAGCCGGTGAACGTGTCGTCTGCCAGGTGGAACCGCCCGATGTCGTGCCACACCCCGGGAAAGACGAACCAGAGAAGAGCGCCCCCGGGCTCGGCGACGACGTTGCCCTCGATCACCAGTGGGTTGCCGCGGTACTCCTCCATCAGGAGCACCTTGATCTCCGGCTCGTCAATCACCAGCCGGTGATCATAGATCGCCGTGTCCTTTCCGGGGCGGGTGTACGAGTAGTGAATGAGGCGGGGCATGAAGATTACCTGTTGGGTCTCCGGGCAAAGTACATCCAGTACACGATGCCGTTCACCACGATCACGGCGGCGCCCAGCGTGACCTGGATGGCGGTCGTCAATCCACCCGGGTACAACACGCTCGTGATGTAGTGCTCGATGAAGCCACCGGCGTAGCCCGCATTGCCGGCGAGTTTGCGCAGATGGTTCTCGAACGGCGTAAGCGGGCAGATCCAGCCGGCAAATTCGATCCACGCGCCCCACAGAGCCGCCGGAATGTGTAGGAAGGCCAAACGGCGCCATTTCAGAGCGAGCAGGCCGCCGCCCACCACGAAGACGACGAACGCCAGGTGAACGAGGACGATCAGGTCGGCGGCAAGACGGAAGAACATGCCTCTTCCTGGGCCACCTGACCGTCCGGCACCGGCTGAACTGTGACTGGCGTCAGCGCAAGTGCAACCTTCATCGTCACCATGCCGATGACGATGGCGACTAGATTGGTCATGAACTAATTTCGAGCTTCTTCAACTCGACGAGTTCCCGCTCCAACTGGGCGAGCCGATCTTCGACTTCCGATTCCTCGGTTTCGTGGGCGCCCAACGGGATACCCTGGCGCTCGAGCAGCGATTCGACAAGGGCGTCGGTGTAGCCCACCACAGCGTGGGCCGTTCCCCTATCGATGAGGCGGTTGAGGCTGAGGACCGCGGCAATGGACTGGCGGGGCACAAAAGTGGCGACCAATTCCGAGAGATGCCGGATCAACAGCTCGCGGAGGTATTGGAATTCCTCGACGATCTCTCCCGCGGCGAGCCCGCGCAGCGCGGCGGTGCGGCCATACCACTCGGAGGCGCTGAGCCAGAGGCCGTTACCCTCGCGCCGCAGGGGCCCGGCCATTGCGATGAGAAGGTCGATCAGGAGGTGGAGTTGGCGGTCGATGGTCTCGCGCTGGAATTGCGGCCCGGAGTGGAGCCGCTTGGCGATCCAGTTGGCCCACTCTTTGTGGACCTGGTCTTGCCGGGCCGACAATGCTTGAGCAACGGCGGCCATAGTATTCGTTGATGGTCGCATCGTCACCACCGTCCGAAGTTCGCGCCCCGCAACGTGGGCGGAGGTCGCTGAAGGAGGTAAAGAAACCACATGGCGACTGTTATGACCACCACCTTCGAGCTCGTGGGTGCCGACGGAGGGCCGTTGCGGGGCGATGTGCGCACCCAAAGCGGTGGAGCGGAACGGCCGGCGGTCGTCGTGTGCCACGGTTTCAAGGGCTTCAAGAACTGGGGGTTCTTCCCCAAGCTGGCGGACCGCCTGGCCCACGGGGGCCTGACGGCCGTCTCCTTCAACTTCACGGGCAGCGGCATCGGCCCGGACGGGGAGAGTTTCTCGGAGCCCGAGCGATTCGGCCACGCCACGTTTTCCCGGGATCTCGAGGACCTCGATACCGTGTGCCGAGAGCTTTCGGCAGGCACCTTAGCCGGTGGGGTGGCTCGACCCACCAAACTGGGACTCTTCGGCCACAGCCGGGGTGGGGGTATGGCCGTGGCCCACGCCGCCGCACACCACGACATTGCGGCGCTGACCACGTGGGCCGGGATCGGGACCGTACGGCGCTGGCCCGAGGAGGTCGTTGCGCAGTGGCGTCAGGACGGAAAGATCGACGTTCCAAACGCCCGCACGGGGGGCATCCTGCCGCTGTATACGGATGTTCTGGACGACATCGACGAGCACGAGGCGGGGAAGCTCGACCTGTTGGAGGCGGCCGGCCGCATTCGTGTTCCGTGGCTCATCATGCACGGGGATGCGGACGAGACCGTCTCACTGGCAGAGGCGCAGAGCTTTCATGATGCAGCGACGGGTGACGAGGTGACGTTGCACATCGTCCCCGGGGGATCCCACACGATGGGGAGCCGACACCCTTGGTCCGGATCGACACCTGAGTTGGATTTGGCTATGGGGGAAACGGTGGGGTGGTTTGCGAAATACCTGTTTTGAGGAGAACCAAGGGGGGCGGCCTGCTATGAAGCCGCCCCTCTTGTGGCTAGAGGCCTGCGGCGTAGAGCCCCTCCACGTCCTTCAAATCACGGCTGGTATCGGCGGCGGGAATTTCCACCGGTCGATTCCGCCGAATGAGGACCCGAACTGCTCCGATCGCGGCGACAGCCAACATTCCGACAGCAAACTTGCTCCAGATAAACACCTCCTCGTGCGGGTCAATCACACATTACGCGGCACCAATATACACGGTCCTGGCGCCTGCGTTAGTAACACTAGCAATGCGGTGTTCGTTCCGGTCGATCGATGGATAAGATGATTGCGGAGGTGCGGGCGCGGCTGTCGGGCATGTCCCCCCGGCGGGTGCACGAGCCGGAGGCATGGGAAGCCGCCGTTGCGCTCATTCTCGTGCCCGCCGGCTCGAATCTCGAGATGCTCTTCATCAAGCGGGCCGAGCAGCCCGGCGATCCCTGGTCGGGTCAGATGGGACTCCCCGGTGGAAGACGCGAGGCCACCGATGGGGACCTCCTCGATACGGTGGTCCGGGAGACCACGGAAGAAATCTCCGTTCCCCTCTCTGCGGTGGAGCTGTTGGGCGAGCTCGACGATTTGTTCCCAAACATCAGGGTCCTGCCAAGGGTGATCGTGCGGCCCTTCGTGTTCGGTCTTGCAGCCCGGCCGGAGATCCTCCCCAGCGAAGAGGTCGCCGGACACGTGTGGGTGTCCCTGCCAGACCTGCGGTCTTCCGAGTCGCGGACCGACGTGGTCGTGAGGGACCAGCGAATGCTGGTGGATGCGTTCGTGGTGGGAGACCACGTCATTTGGGGCATGACCCACCGGATCGTGACGCCCCTCCTGGACCTCCTGGACTGATCCTGCCATCGCAGGTAGTTTAGGCTAGGTTAAATTTGAATTTCACCCGCTAGCGAGTCCCTCATGGCTGCTGCCGAGGCGCGCCAACGCCTGTCCCGGTCCATTGAGGACTATCTCAAGGTCATCTACAAGCTCCAGTCGGAATCGGGCTCGGCCCAGACCAGCGCCATCGCCGAAGCCCTGTCCATCGCCCCACCCTCGGTGAGCGGGATGGTGAAGCGATTGGCGGAAACGGGTCTCCTGACCCATACCCGATACCGGGGGGTGCAACTCACGGAAGCCGGAGAGCGGCAAGCACTCAAAATGCTCCGCCGCCACCGCATCATCGAGACGTACCTGATTGGGCAGCTGGAATACGACTGGCACAACGTTCACGAGGAAGCCGAGCGTTTGGAACACGCGGTGTCGGAGGAACTGATCGAACGGATGGATCACGCCCTCGGACGCCCGTCCCACGATCCCCACGGCGCTCCCATTCCCACCGCGGATGGCGAGATCGAAACCACGAAGTACACCCCGATGACGGACATCGCGGTGGGCGCCGCGGCTCATCTCCGTATGGTGGGAGACAAGGACTCGGAGCGTCTTCGGTTCATCGCCTCGCTCGGCTTGCGGCCCGGCGTGCAGTTCGACGTGGTTGCCAGGCAGCCCTTCAACGGACCGGTGACGATCCGGTTGGGGGACGATCGGGAAGAAGTGGTAGGCTACGAGCTGGCCCACTCGCTACAGTGCGAAGAGGTGAAGTAGCGGCCTTACACCTCGCCTTTCGAATCCTCCAACGCCCTCAGAACGGCCGCCAACCGGCGGTCTCTCGCCCGGCGGATGTCGGCCAACTGCCCTTCATAGGTGCGCTCGACGCTGTGGCTCAACGCGTTCTGCTGCTCGGGATCCAAATGATTCCAGCAGGCGAGGTCGTCCCACACCGGTTCGAACGTCCGGTGGAGATGCTGGAAGAACTGGCCGAACCCCTCGTCGCCTGCGCTGAGGTGCTGCGTCAAGAAGGGCCCCGCTGCGGCCCAGCTCAGGGCAGGCCCGACTGAGACTGCTCGATCGAGGTCATCGACGTCGATAACGCCTTTCAGGACCATGTCGATCGCCTCGCGCCAGATGGCGGCAGAAATCCGTCCCGCGACGTTTCCGAGCGCTGCTTTCTTCACCAGCACCGGGACCCGGCCCAACGCCCTCAACCAACCCCGCACGACCTCCACCAACACCCGGTCCGTTTGCGGGCCCGGTACGACTTCCACCAGGGGGATCAGCTCGGGAGGGTTGAGGGGATGGACGATCATGCATCTCTCGGGGCGCGTTGCCCGGGCCACGAGGTCATTCGCCGAAACGACCGTGGACGAGCTCGACACCACCCTAGCCTCGGGAGCCACCGTCTCGAAGGACTCAACCAGCCTTTGCTTTGCCTTCGCGTCTTCGTGGATCGCTTCGATGACCCACTGGGCATCACGGCAGGCCTCCAACAGGCTTCGTCCCACGGTGATCAGCTGAAGCCCGCTCTCGACGGCGGCCGCTTCGGCGCGGTGTAGCTGAACCAGACGCCGCGCCCGATCCGCAATATCGGCAGGAGCATCCTCGAGGCTTGGTCCCTGGTGGTCGTACAGGGCAACCGGCCACCCGGCGGCTGCGATCAATGCCGCCCAGCCCCGGCCGATTTCTCCGGTGCCAACGACGGCAACGCGCACCTGTCCATTGCTCATGCAGATCCCCTATGAGTGTGTGACTGCCACCAATCGCGGCCGAACACCCGAGCCAACAGTTGTCTTGTGCGAGTAATGTCGACGGAGGTTGCGACCAGAATCGGCTCCGAAGCCCCTTCCTTTGTATGTCCGCGGCGCTCGGATTCGTCAAGGTCCACCCGGATGCCCTTTGCCTCAAAGCCAAGCAGGCCGGGAGTCACCACCTCTGCGACCGTGAGTACGTCGTTGATGATACAGCGGTCGCCGCGGAACTGCATCGCCGATGCGAGCCAGCGCACGAGCCTGCTGGGGGATTCCGCCAGTGCGGCGACTTCGGCGGCCGTCACCGTCATCTGTCTCGTCACGTCGAGCCCCACCATGCGCGTCGGGAGCCCACTGCGCACCACGGCGTCGGTGGCCTCCGGGTCGCTCCATGCGTTGAAGTCGGCCCAGCGGTTCACGTTCCCCCGCTCGCGGAGGCTGCCGAACATGCCAATGTGGTCGTACACGCGGTCGAGGACCAGGGTGGGGTCCTCGTCCAGGGCAGCGGCCAGGTTGGTGAGGGGCCCGATCGTGACCAGGGTGACCGGAAACGGCACCCCGGCGAGGGCCCGCAGCAGCCCGCTTCGCTGGGGCACAGGCGGCGCCGGGACGGCGGGGTCCACCGGGGCGTTCCCGACGCCGGATGCCCCGTGGATCTCGGGGGCGGTCACCAGAGCCCTCGAGAGAGGCCGGTCCGCTCCCGGCAGCACCGGGACCTCCGGCCGGCCCGCGAGCCGGAGGGCCAATCGGGCATTGCGGGTGGTGAGGGGAAGGGGGGCATTGCCGTAACTCGTGGTCACGGCCACGAGATTGATTTCCGGGGAGCGCGCCGCCAGGGCGAGGGCGACCACATCGTCGATGCCCGGGTCGGTGTCCATGATGACGCGGCGGGGTATGCTCAATGACGCTCCGATCGCCGGCGACCGCTGGCGGCGGGTTAGTTGCCCTCCTAACCTTCAGTGAACCAATCGAGGAGACAGCTTGATCGCCGATTCAGGGTCGGAACCTCGGGCCTCCGAACCCAGGAAGCAATATGCACGCTTGATTGCGGAGTTCGGCCTGGGTTGGGAAAGGGGGGACAGCGACCGGATAGTCGGGGTGTTCAGCGATGACGCCGTCTTCACGGTGGATCCGTTCTCGGCACCGCTTCAGGGCCGCGAAGCCATCAGGGAGTACTGGCGGGACATCCCTCGCGAGCAGGCAGAGATATCCTTCAAGATTGGGGAGATCTTCGTTGTGGGCCCGTGGTTTTCGGTGGAGTTTCGCTGCAGGTTTCGTCGTCGCAGGACTGGAGAGTGGGTCGACGTGCGCGGGGCACTATTTTGTGAAACGGACTCCGATCAGATCTCGGAGATGCGGATGTACTGGCACCGGGTGACGGGCGTCGAGGGTGACTGAGTGATTCGATTTCATCTCGGTACGCAGAGCTGGAACTTCCGGGCGTGGGTGGGGCCGTTTTACCCCCCTGATACAAAGAACACCGACATGCTGCGCTGGTACGGCCGGATGTTCTCCTCCATTGAAGTGGATTCCTCCTTTTACGCCGTCCCTGCGGAGCCCGTCCTCCGCGGATGGCGGGACAAAGTCCCGGACGATTTCGAATTCGCGTTGAAGGTCCCGCAACAGATTACGCACACCAAGCGCCTGGCGGCGGTCGGCGGCGATCTACTCCATTTTACGGACAGGGTCCGCGTGCTGGAGGAGGCCTTGGGGCCCATCCTGATACAGCTCCCACCCGATTTCCTGCCTACCTGGGAGACTCGGGCCTTGCTCTATGGCTTTCTCGACGTACTTCCGGAGGATATTCACTGGGCGGTGGAGTTCAGGCACCCGGCGTGGCTGGTTCCCGAGACGCTGGGCGTGCTGCGCGAGCGCAACGTCGCCTTGACGTTGGTGGACGGGCGTTGGGTGAAGCGCTCCAAGATGCTGGAGCTGGTCTCCGAGGCAACCGCCGATTTCTTGTATGTGCGGTGGATGGGACCGGACCGCCAGCTCACTGATTACTCGCAGCCGCAAGTGGATTGCGGTGAAGAGCTGGCGGCATGGGCCAAAGCGTTCGACGGGTTGCCCGCGCGCATCGACACCGTCTACGGCTACTTCAACAACCAGTTCCAGGGCCACAGCCCCCACAGTGCCAGGGAGATGCTGCGACTCCTCGGGCAAGAGCCGGTCGAGCCCGTCGCCCTGCGGACCCAAACCGAACTCTGGTGAAGGCATGCCCCGCGTAGCGGTCGTTCAGTTCAGACCCCGTAAGGCGGATTACGCCGAGAATCTCCGTCGAATCGGCGCGGTGTTTGCCCAGGCAGCAGAACTCGACGAGGTTCCGGATATCATCGTGTTTCCCGAATCGGCCACATCGGGGTATTTCCTCGAGGGTGGGGTGCGGGAGGTGGCGGTTCCGGCGGGGGTGCTATATCGCGATCTGGTCGTGCAGCATGCCGAGTCTGGTTGCCCCCCTGTGGATGTGGTCATCGGGTTCTACGAGGAATTCCAGAACCACATTCACAACTCCGCACTCTATGCGTCTCTCAGCGGTGAGGATGCTGGAATCCGCCATGTTCACCGCAAGGTGTTTCTCCCCACGTACGGCGTGTTCGACGAGCGGCGGTTCGTTCAACCCGGCCGGGGCGTGCAGGCATTTGACACGAAGTGGGGCAGGGTCGGCATCGTAGTCTGCGAGGACGCCTGGCATTCCATCACCCCGACGTTGGCTGCCCTCGACGGCGCCAAGATCCTGTTCGTACCGAGTGCGTCCCCTGCGCGAGGCGTGGTGCCGGCGCGTGTCCAGGCCGGTGGGGAGGACGACCAAACCGTTCCGGCCAGCTTGGAGCGCTGGGAGCGGCTCGCCCGCACGATTGCCGGAGAGCACGGCATCTATTTGATCATGGCGCAGTTGGTTGGATTCGAGGGTGGCAAGGGATTCCCGGGCGTCTCGGTCGTCACCGGTCCGGACGGAGACGTCATGGCTCGGGGGCCACTCTTCGAGGAGGCACTGCTCGCTGTGGAGTTGAACGACGCCGCGGTGACCCGTGTGCGTGCGGAGCAGCCCCTGCTGTCGGACCTGCAGGTCGAGATGGCGAACCTCCTGGAGTCGTTCTACGCGGAGGACCAGCAGCCCCTCGCCTACGACGACGGCGCGGAGCGTGTTTCCGAGGGCGGGGCGGATGCCGCAAGCATTTCCCTCGTGTTGGGAACCGACCCGTCCGATCCCTTAGCCGTGGACCCCGAGCTACTGGAGCGTTGGCTGGTTGCATTTCTGCACGAGGAGGTCGTTGTGCGCCGCGGTTTCGAGAAGGGCGTCGTTGGGCTGTCGGGGGGGGTGGATTCGGCGCTCACCGCTTTCTTGGCCGCGCGGGCGCTCGGCAAGGACAACGTCATCGGCGTGCGGATGCCATACGCGTCCTCGAGCGTGGAGAGTCTGGAGCACGCCAACCTGGTGGCGGAGGTGCTGGGCATCCAAATGGAGACGGTAGACATCACTGCCGCCGTCGACGGATATGCGAAGGCCGTGAGCTCCAAGCCCGATCCGACGCGGCTCGGCAACGTGATGGCGCGGATGCGCATGATTACCCTCTTCGATCATTCCGCAGCGCACGCGGCCTTGCCGTTGGGCACAGGGAACAAGACCGAGCGGCTGCTGGGTTACTTCACTTGGCACGCAGATGACTCGCCTCCAGTGAATCCCCTGGGGGACTTGTTCAAGACACAGGTGTGGGCGTTGGCCCGACACATAGGTGTTCCTGAAGAGATTGTCACAAAACAGGCTACGGCGGATCTGGTCGTGGGACAAACCGACGAGGGTGATCTGGGAATCTCATATCCCAGGGCCGATGTGATCCTGGCCCAGTTGCTGCGCGGGTTCGCTCCGCAAGAGATTGCGGCTGGTGGGTTCTCCGCCAATGAGATCGAGCTGGTGCGCAAGCGGCTCGATTCTACACATTGGAAGCGACGCCTACCGACTGTCGCGATGGTGAGCCAGACCGCCATCGGCGAGTATTATCTGCGGCCGGTGGACTACTGATCCCTCCACATTCACGGGCACGAGACTCTATGGCTGAAGGTGCACCTCCGCCACGTCCGGTGCGGGATTCGCACTCGGTGATGAGCGAGCTCATGATGCCGAACATGGCCAACAACCTCGGGAACGTTTTCGGGGGAGTAGTCCTGTCCATGGTCGACCGGGCGGCGGCGGTGGCTGCAACTCGCCACGCCCGTCGTTCGTGTGTGACCGTAAGCATGGATCGCGTGGTGTTTCACGAGCCGATTCACCTGGGAGAGCTCGTCACGGCGAAGGCGAGTGTCAACTTTGCGGGACGAACCTCGATGGAAGTCGGCGTGTACATCGAGGCGGAGAACCTGGTCACGGGCCAGCGGCGGCACACGAATAGCTGTTATGTCACATTCGTGGCCATCGACGAGGAAGGCCGTCCGATTCCGGTACCTCCTGTAGTGCCCGAGACCGATGAGGAGCAACGCCGATACGAAGAGGCCAAGGTGCGGCGGGCGCGCCGCCTAGAGGAGCGTGATTCGGGAAGCGCATGAAGAAAGTCATCTGTGTATTGAGTGGAGGATCGGCCAAGGGGGCCGCCCACGTCGGTGCGATCAGGGCGCTGCAGGATTGGGATCTTCGACCGTCCCACTACGTTGGAACATCCATCGGCGCCGTGGTGGGAGCGTGCTTCGCGAGCGGTCTGTCCTACGACGAGGTGCTCCGCCGAATCTCGACGGTGACGCGGCGGGACGTGGCGGTCTTGTCGCCGAGGGCCGTATTGGGGGTATTTGCCACCAGCTTGTTTCAGGGACGCGCGTGGAGGGAGACGATCGAGACCCTCGTCCCGGCGGAGAGCTTCGACGAGCTGGAGACGCCGTTGACCGTGACCGCCGTGGATGGGGAGAGCGGCGATCTGGTTCTGTTCGGTGCCGGGGGCCGATCCCACGTGGCGCTGGCGGACGCGCTCTACGCGTCATGTGCCCTTCCATTGTATTACCCGCCGGCCCGGATCGACGACCATCTGTACTTGGACGGGGGATTGCGCGCGGTCTTTCCGCTGGACGTGGCGGCGCAATTCGGTCCCGACCTGATTTTCGGGGTCAACGTGGGGCCCTTGCTGTACACCGCGCCGCCGGTGGACGAAACGCCCCCCCCCGGGCTCCTTGGCGCGCACCGACGGGCCATGCGGATCATGATGGGGGCGCAATCCGAGGAGGTGATCGGCCGGTGGACGCGGGAGCGGCCGGAGGACCTCGCGCTGGTCCAGCCGAGCATCAGGGGCCGAGCCACGTTTTCGCTGGAAAAGGTCGTGGAGTACGTGGAGAAGGGATACCGAGCGGCGCAGCGCGCCCTTTCGGATTGGGAAGACGGCCCGTCGGGAGCCTGAGGTCGGAGGAGGCGGTGCAGGCACCGGCGTGTTTTATTCTATCCCTGGCGGCTGCGGGACCGACCGGCCAACGACGCCGAATGAAGCCCGGCTCCGGGGCCCGAGCCGCCCGTCTGGGTGATCAGCCGGACGGTGGGGAACCACCGGGGGGCAGCCGGGCTCAATAATGAGGAGACTCCTCGTCGATCGAAGACAAGGTGCCTGGAGGACAAAACAATGACAGTGAAGTACTTCACAGTCGAGCAGGCCAACCAAACCCTGCCGCTCGTGAAGCGGATCGTGGCCGATATCCTCGCAGACTACGACACCTGGCGTGATCGCATGCGCCAGTATGAGTTGCTCTCTGCCGGTACGACCGCCGAGGGAGGCGAGACTCCGGAACAGGTCGCCCTACGCAAGGAAGTCGATGACGCCGCCCACCACATCAACAGCTACATGGAAGAGCTGGCGCAGGTCGGGTGCGTATTCAAGGGGTTCGAGCAGGGACTGGTCGATTTCTACAGCAAGCGCGACGACCGGGACGTGTTTCTGTGCTGGAAAAGTGGGGAGCCGGCGGTAGAACACTGGCATGAGCTCGAAGGCGGGTTTGCCGGACGCCGCCCGGTCGAGGAAGGTTCCTTGGAGGGGAGAGGTTAGCGATGCTCTTGACCCGATTCGTGCATTTCTTTGCGATGTGTCTGTGGCTGGGCGCCATGGCTGCGGCCATGGTGATGGCGATCGTCGCTCAGTCGGAGAGCGTGGCGTCGAAGTTGTCGCTCTTCCGAGTGGTGGGAAGGGTGTACTCGTTCATCATCGGACCGAGTGCCATCGTGACGGTCCTGACGGGCGTGGCGTTGACGATGTCCATGACACAGCAGACCGGGGCGGACACGGCGAGCATGGGGACCTGGGTAATGGAGCTGACGGGTCTCCTGGCCGGCATCGTCGTCCTCTTCGCCGGGCTACCGACAGCGACAAAGTTGGGTCGGCTGGCCGACATGGCGGACGACAGCGGCCCATCGCCGGCATTCGAGCGCATGAGAAAGCGCCTCGCCGCCATCGCGTACGTGGTCACCGCTCTCTTCGTCTTGTCGCTGTTTTTCGGCACGGCTTTGCCGTAATCGTCCAAGGGGCATCACATGGACATGGTGGGGTGAAATGGCGGGAGTGACCCTGGATCTGCGCCCATTCCTGGGGCGCGGAGTGTTGAGAGCCACCACCCACGTCGGGAGGCTGTCCTTCTTCGTGTTCGAGCTGGGGCGCGGACTCGGAGAGTGGCGGCAGTGGCTCCACCCGTCCATGCGTCAGGCCCAGAACATCGGCTACGGGTCCCTGTTCATCGTCTTCATCACCGCATCGTTCGCCGGTGCCGTCACGGTGCTCCAAGCGGGATATCAGCTCACCGCCGGCGTGCCGATCTACTTTGCCGCCGGCATCGTCGTGTCGACGATCATCCTCGAGTTGGGGTTGGGTCCCGTGCTAACGGCCCTGATCCTCGCCGGCCGGGTCGGCGCGCGCTACGCCGCCGAGCTCGGCACGATGCGGGTGACGGAGCAGATCGACGCGTTGGAGAGTCTGGGGCGATCGAGTGTGTCCCACGTGCTTTTACCACGTGTCGTCGCCGCCACCCTCATGGTGCCGGTGCTCTGCATCTTTGCAGACTTCATCGCAATCTTGGCGGGATGGATTGCCTCGAAGGGCCCCATGGAGATGTCGAACGCCGATTTCATCTACGGTGCTCGCTATTTCTTCAAGCCGTTCTACATGTGGTACTCGCTCATCAAGTCGTTCTTCTTTGGACTCGCCATAGCGATCATCCCATGCTACGTCGGATTCAATACCAGCCACGGCGCGGAAGGCGTGGGACGTGCGACGACGGGAGCGGTGGTCGCGAGCTCTGTCTTGATTCTGTTCCTGAATGCGTTGCTAGCCAGGATGCTCCTGCCATGATGACGGCCTGCGGGATGGCGTCAGGGCGCGGGACGAGCCCGCATGCCGGTTCGACACGCCGCTCGGACGGGACAATCGGGGCATTTGGGCGATCTCGAGGTACAGACCAGTGCGCCCAGGTCCATCAGGGCCTGGTTGAACTCCCAGGCAGTGCGGCCGCGCTTCGGCTGCAGCGCAGACGCGAGGCCGCGGCCCCGGAGCCCAGACGGGGGCGAAACACGCGCCGGATGACGCGAGCCACGTTGGTGTCCACGGCGGCAGCCGGTCGTTCGTACGCGAACGTGGAGATGGCGCCGGCGGTGTAGGCGCCCACGCCCGGCAACCGACGCAGCTCACCGGGATCGCGTGGCACGCGGCCGTCGTGTTCCGTGACGACGGCGCGGGCGAGGGCATGGAGGTTGTGGGCGCGCCGATAGTAACCCAGGCCCTCCCAGCTCTCCCGCACCGCCTTGGGCCGTGCCTTAGCCAGGGCCTCCACGGTGGGATAGCGCTCGAGGAACTTTCCGTAGTACTGCTCGACGCGATTCACCTGGGTCTGCTGCAGCATGAACTCGGAGACGAGCACATGGTACGGGTCTCGGGTGCGACGCCAGGGGAGGTCACGCCCGTTGCGCCGGAACCACGAGAGCAGACGACGCTTGAACGACATGGCGCTGCTGGGAAGTCTGGT
Organism: Gemmatimonadota bacterium; assembly: GCA_039589615.1. Classification (GTDB taxonomy): domain Bacteria; phylum Gemmatimonadota; class Gemmatimonadetes; order Gemmatimonadales; family GWC2-71-9; genus B3T1B10. The sequence goes on along the minus strand of JBDHHA010000110.1, from coordinate 788 downwards.
CGGCATGGCCAGGGAACATATGTTGGGGGCGGGCAATTGGAAATCGACACGACGGCGGCGCGTCCATGATCACGCTCCGCAATATTCACAAGGCCTTCGGCGACAATGTCGTTCTCGGTGGTGTGGATTTCGATGTGCAGCGCGGTGAGACAGTTGCGTTACTCGGGCCGTCCGGCGTGGGCAAGAGCGTGCTGCTCAAGCACATCAACGGGTTGATCCCCCCGGACCGGGGAGAGGTCGAGGTGGACGGTATGAGCGTGCCGCATCTGAGCCGGAAGGAATTGTCCAAACTGCGGCAACGCGTGGGGTACGTGTTTCAGTACGGCGCGCTGTTCGACTCGATGACGGTATACGACAATGTGCTCTTGGGGATCACCGACGAGGCGTGCGTGAGTGACGCGGGATACTGCGGTGTTCGAGTCCTCGAATGTCTCGAGCTAGTCAATCTCAATTCGGACGTCGCATCGAAATTTCCTGCCGAGATCTCCGGCGGCATGAAGAAGCGGGTCGGCATCGCCCGGGCAATTGCGGGGCAGCCCACCTATCTGCTCTACGACGAGCCCACGTCGGGATTGGACCCGGTCAACGCGGAGATCATCGACTCCCTCGTCGGGAAACTGCAGCAGGAGCTGGGCGTCACCAGCGTGACCGTGACCCATGACGTTCGGGGAGCCTTCAAGGTGGCGGATCGGATTGCTCTGTTGCATGATGGGAAGATCCGTGCCCTGGGTACGCCCGAGGAGCTTGCCGCCAGCGAGGACGACGCCGTGCAGGAATTCCTGGAACGT
>JBDHHA010000109.1:0-15687 GCA_039589615.1 Gemmatimonadota bacterium | reverse complement strand
GAACGACACGACGGCCTCGAGCCACACGTAATGGCCTGTTTGCACAGCGCTCCACACGTAGTTGTTCGGTATGGACTCCGCCCACTCGACGGAGGCGGCGCGAGGGATCTTGTCCTCCTCTCCGTGGATCACGAATGTCGGTGAAGTCACGGCCTCTGCGGTCTCGCGGAAGTCCCAGTCGCCCAGGCCGTTGAAGATCCGCTCGAACGTGGGATCGAGTTGCGCCGGCCACTCGTTCTCATACTGGCACGGCTCGGCCTGCATGGCCATGAGCGCCGTGGGATCGCCCATCATCGGGGGTGCATCGACAAAACGCATTTTGGCGCGGCAGAACACTTGGGGGTCGCGCTCCTCCCATCCATCGGCCTCCACCCCGCGAAACCGCTCCAACAGTGCGGCGTTGACGCGTTGCGCCCGCTCGTTCAACTCCTCCCAGTACGGGCCGTCGGCCCGGATGGGCATCGGGGCCACCAGCACGAGGTGCCTCACGTGCTCCGGATGGCGCGCCGCGTACGTCGCCACCACCGCTCCGTAGTACGACCACCCGATCAGGTGCGCCTCGCCCACGCCGAGATGCCGCCGCACGGCCTCCAGGTCTTGCACGTCGTACTCGAAACCCACGTGCATGGAATCGGCCGGCCGCGACGATGCCCCTCTGGCCCGTGGGTCGTAGAAGATCATCACCCTATCGGTGGCCAGCTTCTCGACCCAGTCCGCGGCGATATGGGATGCCAACGGGACAATGACCGTGTCCGGACCACTCCCGTGGACCTCGTACGCCAGGCGAACGCCGTCTTCTGTTTCCAGAAATCGCTGTGAGCTGCAGCCGCTCGCGCCGATCACCGCCACCACCAACCCTGCGGCCACCCTGTGAATCTGTCCTCGTCCCCTCATATCGCTGCCGTCTAAACCTCCACCTCGATCCCCCGACACCTCATCGTGCGCTCCATCGCCTCGCCGATCTTGTTGTTCGGCGTGGACGCACCGGCGGTGATGCCAATGACCTGCTCGCCTTCCACCAGCCACCCCTCCGCCTCCACTTCCGTTTCGGTTCCCACGGGCTTGTGCCGGATGGTTCCCCGTTCCGTATCGATGCAGTCGGCGTCGTTGATGTGGTACGTCGTGGTCCGCTCGGAGCAGATCTTGGCGAGGTGGTTGGTGTTGCTGGAGTTGTACCCGCCGATCACGATCATCGCGTCGAGGGGCTGCTCGATCAGCTCGAGCACTGCGTCCTGCCGTTCCTGCGTCGCGGAGCAAATGGTGTCGAAGCTGCGGAAATGTTCGTTCAGCGTTTCCTCGCCGTAGCGCCGGGCCATCGACTCCCGCACACGGGCCGCAATGGCCAATGACTCGTTGGCCAGCATCGTCGTCTGATTGGCGATGCCGACACGGTGGAGATCGCGCTCCGCCGAAAACCCCGCCGACATGGCGGGCGCGAAGCGCCGCTCGAGGGCTCCGGGGTCGCCGCCCTCCTCGATGAACCGGCACACGATCAGCGCTTCGTCCATGTTCCGCACGAGAAGGTATTTGCCGCCGGGGTAGCGGCTCACCTGGCTCGCCGTGGCTTTGGACTCCTCGTGATAGTGCTTGCCGTGGATCAGCGCCGTGAATCCTTCCCTGGCGTATTTCTCCACCCGCTTCCACACGTTGAGCACCGAGCCGCATGTCGTGTCCACGAGGACGCACCCAATGTCCCGCAACCGCTCCCAGTCCTTCACCGTCACGCCGAATGCCGGGATGATCACCACGTCGTCCGCATCGATTCCACTGATGTCGAACGTGCCGTCCTCCCCCGCTTGCAAGATGGTGATCCCCATCGTCTCGAGCTTGTCGTTTACGTGGGGGTTGTGGATGATCTGCCCCAAGAGGAACACGCGCTTGTCGGGGAACTTGGTCTCGACCTGGTAGGCGTACTCCACGGCCCGGTCCACACCGTAGCAGAAGCCGAACTCCTGGGCCAGCTTGAACGTCAGGCCGCCCCTGGAGATCTCATAGCCTTGCTCGCGCACGTGGTCCACGAGACGGCTGTGGTAGTCGGCCGATAGGGCGCCGGCCACTTCCTTCTTGAGACCGAGACCTTTGCGAAAGTACGTCTGTTCCATAGGGGTCCTAATCTAACCCTCTCGCCGCACGGGACGTACTGGCTCGTCGTCCCAGTTGAACACGAGGCACCAGTCGGGCGGCGCGTCTTGGACCGCCGCCTCGAACGAGGCGGCCACGAGGATGGAATCCCGGTACCGTTCGTCCGTGAACGCGGCGGTGAATCGCCCCACGAGGATGCTGTCGGCACGTTGGACCTCCACCGTTCCTGCCATGGCGCGGAGTCCCCGAGGCCGGCTGCCGCCATAGGTCTGAAGACCCACCCGGGCCGTCGCCGAGTCCGGAACACCCTCCCGTCCCTCCACCACCTCGTACTCCCCCACCATGGCGCTGTCCGACCCGGGGCCGACGAAGACGATCATGCCGAGACTGTCGCTCCGGGCAACCACCTGAATCACGGTGGGCTCTTGACACACTCCCACTTGCGCGGGCCAGAGCCCCGTATAGCGATTTTCCTCCCGCCGCGCGTTGCTCCGGACGGTGAGGTGCCCCGGCACGACCTCGGGAAACTCCGGCGTGACGACCGGCACCGTATCGAGCCTCGCTGGTCGGACCTCCCGGACGTTCTCGTCCTCCACCGTCGGCTCCGGCTCGCTGCTGCAGGCAACGAGCGCTGCCGTCAACCACCACCACTTCCTCACGCGTCCGCTCCCACCGACTGATACAGGTCGCTCCGGGCTTCCTCGGTAGAACGACAGAATGGTTCCAGGCTCACCTTGAGCGCGTCGGGCACGGCCTGGGATTTCATCGTGCTCCGGTCCACCACCACCAACACCTGGTGGCCGGCCGCCGCGAGTTCCCGGGATTGGAGGTGCAGCACGTCGAAGTTCATGCGGACAGAACTGTTTCCGTAGCGGCTGATGTACGCCGCCACCCGGAGTTGGTCGTCGAGGCGCGCCGGGTACATGAAGTCGCACTCGAGATGGACCCGCGGCAGCCAGATGTCGAATCGGTCGAACACCTCGCCGTGGGGAACACCAGCGGCGCGGAATAATTCCGTCTCGGCGATCTCGAAAAAACGCACGTACGCACCGTAGAAGATGATCCCCGCGTTGTCCACGTCGGACCATCTAACGTATTCATCTATTATAAAGGGCTTCGCGGTCATGCTGACAGAACGTAGGCGGTCAATGTGACATCCGGAAGAGACGATGGTCCTCCTTATCGCGGCGCCCGGAACAGCAGGTCGAGCCGCAGATCGCGATCTGGCTCCAATCCTTTGGAGACGTTCAACCGCATGAACCCCTGCAGCAGGGACACGCCGCCTCCCACGCCGATCAATGGATCCAAATCCGAGAAGGTGGCGTCGCCGATGTCGGCAAAGATGACGGGCGAGAACACGCCGCGCCGCTTCAACCCGATGTCGAGTTGCGCCGACCAGAACGCATTCCCTCGGTGCTCTCCGTAGTCGAATCCCCGCACCGTTTGCGGTCCGCCCAGCCGGTACTGCATCTGGAGCACCTTGTCGCCCGCCAAGCCGCCGGCGCGCACGTTCAGTTCCCCGGTTCTCCCGAACACGGCGAACGGCCACCGCGCCGCACCCCAGAACCGAGTCGACAAGACGTCGTCGCCGAACAGGCTCTCCACCCCTTGCGTCAGTTCCACGGGACCCAGGAACGATCGCCGATTGGCGTACGCCCGCACGTAGTCACCCTCGTCCACTGGCGAGTTGAACGGGAACTCGCCGTTGCCGCCGAGCCAGTCGTTGATCCCCGACGACGCGACGGTCTCCATGCTCTGCTGGTGCTCGAAGAACAGCCCGAACTCGGCGTTCCGGAGCAGGCCGCTGCCAAAGCTGGAAAACGCGACGCCCCCACCCGAGGCAAGGTAGTAATCCGCGTCGTCGTTCCCCGCAAAGATGGCGTTCAGGGAATTGCCGAAACCCAACCCCGCCGTCCACGGCTCCACCTCGAGCACGTCGTGGAACGCGGTGAGGTCGAGGCGCCCGCCCGGCGCGTCCCGGCGCCACGTGAGGGAGCCGGTTGGCCGACTGTCGGAAAAGCCGTAGCGCGCCGAGCCCATCAGTGTGGTGAAGTCGGGTCCCGGGCGAATCTGATACCCGCCTCCCAGCGACACACCCTGCACGCGATTGAAGCGGAAGATGTCCGAAAAGCTCTCGAAGGCGAAGTGACGCGGCATGCGCCCCACCCAATCCGCCGGCAACTGCTCCTGCAACTCGCCCAGCGCCGCGATGGACTCCTTGATGCGCTCCTCGTCTCTCGCCTGGAGGTCCAGCTCCAGCTCGTCACCCCACCCGGAGTACACCTCGAGAGAATCCGCCGGCGGGTAGTGAATCTCCCACTGTCCTCCCCCGTCTCTGGGACCGGCCCGGCTGTACCCCGTCTCCTGGTTGCAGTACTCCCGATAGTCCGCGCCCTCTGCCCGAACGATGGGATCTTTGCACTGCCGCCCGCTCCTCCGGCGTCGCCACTTCTCGCCGTAGTCGGTCTCCTCCAGCACGCTGTCGAGGGGGATCTCGAACGCCGGAAGCACCGATTGGTTGACCCCGTAATCCGAGAAGGTGGTGATGAACCGCACCGGGATCTTGACGTTCACGAACCACGGGATGTCCACGGTGAGTTGCAGCAGCTGGCGGTATGGCATCCAGTAGAGCCGATCGTACAACGCGTACTCCAGATCGGCTTCGAGCTTTGCGATGCGCTGCGCCCACACGTTGTTGCGCCGTGCGCCGGCGCTGTCTTCTGGTGTGGCCTCGTCGGGGCTCACCCAAGTGTACTGTCCCACGAACACGAAGGTGAGCCGCACCACTTCGTACGTGTCGGCGTCGAACCACATCGTGCCGGCGATGAGTGACGGGCCCAGTGCCTTGGGCTCGACGCGCACGCCGACGGCCCGCACGGTGCGTCCCGGAACCACGATCGTCATGGAGTCGGTGATGGCGTAGTGGTAGTACTCAGCGGCGTCGGCAGCCAGCGGATGGAGCGCCGCCGTCGTGGGCAATTCGTCGTTCGCCATCCGGATGCTGTCGCCCAGGCTCCTCGGTATGAACCACGGCCGGTCGAATTCCGCCGAGATCTCCGCATCGGGCAGCGTCGACGCCGTGCGCTCTCCCAGCACGTCCACCTTCAAGTTGTTGGGAAGAGACCAGGAGATCTTGGCCGCGGTCTCGTGTGCCAGTATCGGCGGCACCCGGGCAAAGCGGCTCCGCCCGAACCCGGCGTCGATCCGCGTACGCACCTCCGCGGAGTAGTCCCGCACCAGGGAATCCTGATACGCGTGACGGCCCCGGGCCTGCACGATCAATGCTTCTGTCGCCGGAGTTGCGTAGGTCGACGTGTCCGGCGACTGCACCAGCGCGGCGAGGGCGAGCGCCATGAGGGAGTGCGTCATAGCCGTGGGATGTGAGGGTTCTGGCTGCGAACCGTGGGCCTACCGCGGATGAGAGTTACGGAGACCAGCCGCCTCGCCGGTCACGGTCCAGCCCGTACGCCTTCAGGCGGCGCCACAGCGTGGTGCGGGATATACCCAGCATCCGCGCCGATTCCGCAAGACGCCACCCCGTCTTCTCCAGCGTGTCCACGATCGCCTGCCGTTCCCGGTCCGCCAGGGAGCTGGGACCCTTCTCCGCGGGGAGGTAGACCGCTTCACCCACGGTGAGGGAGCCAACTCGGAGCGGCGCCATACGCCCACCGAGCCGTGCCAGCTTCGGCATCAGGTTCTCGGCGTCCTCGGCCTGGCCGTTGCTCAACCCCCGAAGCACGTTCCGGGCGTACCCGTTGGCATAGGCAAGCCTGCCGTCGGGATCGAAAACCACGACCCCTTCGTTGAACGAATCCAGAACTGCTTTCGCCAGTGGCGAGAATACCGAGCCATTCATTGGTCTGTGCGTCTCTCTAGATACGTAGGGATACGCCCGACCCCCCCCTAAGGTTTCATCCCGCACCGCACGAATCTCCGGCATGCTTTCGCCACCACGCCATTTCACACAGTCTATTCCCGTGACCTGCGGGATTCATTATATTGACTAAACGACCAGTCAATATTTCCCATGCCACGTTCCAAAGAAGCAACCCGACAGTCGATTCTGGACGCCGCCGAGGCCGTTCTCAGGAAGCATGGTGCCCCGGCCCTCACCGTGGGGGCCGTTGCCACCGGCGCTGAGTGCGCTAAAGGCTTGGTAACATATCACTTCCAAACCAAGACCAAGCTCCTCGTGGAGTCGGTGCTCCGCCTCGCCGCCGCCAGGGAGGCCGTCTGGATCCAGGCATTTGACACGCCAAATCCCCAGGACGCCATCGATCGAACGTGGGAAGTCCTCAAGCGAGAGGCAGAATCGGGCGGATTGAAGGCCTGGACCTCCCTCATGGCCCTTGGTGATAATGAGGTTGACCAGGCAGTCAATGACTCTTCATCACAGTTTCGAAGCCGGATTACCGAGGCCACCGGAGGCCTCCTGGCCCGGGCAGGACTCAAGACGACGATTCCCGCCCAGCAGTTGGGCTGGCTCCTTGCCGCCGTGATTCAGGGGATGGGGTTTCAGGTCGCCGGTGGCGGGGAACTGGACGTCCTCGAGAACGCCTACGCCGCAGTGTGGCTCGGGCTCCTCTCCCTGACAGAGCCCCTGGACTAGCGCCGCCGGCCGCGGCGATGTTTGCGGTGGAGTTTCTGCCGGTCTTTCCCCCGGGGGAGAGACGCCAAGACCTGCTGTAGCTCGTCGAGGCTCGCCGCCCGAACCGCCGCCTGTTTCCCCCGTACGACGGTAAAGTGAAGTGGCCTGTCCACCTCCGGGAGATCCCTCCTCCGGAGGCGCCGCGCCTGCCCCTCCCGGAGGCGCATACGGACGATCCCCTCTTGGTTCTCGATCTCGTAGTCCAAGGGGACCCGGTCGCCGAAGACCATCGCCGACTTGGGCAGCGCGTCCAGCGCCTCCCGTGCGTCACCGGGAATGAGGTCCGCCACGTCGAGGCGCAACCGAGTCTCGTGGAATTCGTCCAGGCTCTTCACCCCGGCGAGCCGTGCGGCGAGGTGGGCGTGGGTGGTGTCCGGGTCGGCCTCCTTCAGTGTGCCGGCCGAGCGCCGCCAGTACTCCCCCAGGTGATCCAGCGCCCGCCGCACACGGCCCTGATCCGCATGGTTCGTTTGGCCCGCCACCAGCGCCGCCGTCAACGCCGCCCTTGCGCCATCGGCCAGCTTCGTGGGAAATGCACCGGCCAACGGCTCCCGGTCCCTGTCCAACTCGAATCCGAAGTACTCGGTGCGCCGCACCACGAACAGCCCATCGTACCGTCGTGTCGTGCGATACTCCACGCTCGGTGCCGACCGGCGCGCGAACCGCTTGATGAGCGCCAGCGAGAGGCTGGTGCCCTCGATGGCGGCCCGGGGTGCGCCGTTCCGGCCCGCGAAGTAGCGCAGCGTTCCCGCCACCGCACCCCACGGACCACACATCGATCCTCGTGACACCTTGGCCCGCTCGCCGTCCGCCGTCTGTTCGTCGATCACCAAATCGAACGGCATACTCTCCGCCACGAGAGCGCGGAAGCGTTTCAGCACTTTGCCGTTGGCGTAAGGGAGTCTCCTGGGCAGCGGCAGCTCCAGCGTGCGATAGACCGATGCGGCACCCAGGGCGATATCCTCGACGGCCTTCACCAGCACGCCCCGATCCTCCGCCCACTCTTCCAGCGATTCGTAGAACAGATGGCGCGGCAGGCCGAAGACCTTGCCGAAATGCCCGTGCTCGTTCACGGCTTCCGCGTACACGTTGTACGCCGTGAGGTGATCGCTCTCCCGCACCATCAACCCCCGGAGGTCACTCTCGTCCCGCGTCATCCGATGCAGCGAGTCGATGTTTGACGCCACCGCCAGAAACGGGATCAAGTCGGCGTCCGCCTGGACGAGCAGCTCGCCCCACGCCCGATCCACCGGCATTGCCTCCACGTCGCGACCGTACTGGGTGAGTCGTCCGTCGGCGACGATCCCCCGATCCGTCAGCCGTTGGAGTGCGGCGCGATATGCTCCCCGATCCAGCGGAACCGGGAGATCGAGTTCCGTGAGATCCACGCCGAGGGCCGCGGCCGTCAGCGCCACCCGCTCCGAGTCTCCCGCGAGTTGGAAGTGGGGCGGCGTGGGGCGCAGGGTCGCGAACTCCAGATCCCGGTCGGTGAGGATGTACACCTCGCCACCGGGCACGCGGCCGTGCACCCGCCCCGCCATCTGCAGCACTTCGTTCTCCCCCAGGTAGCGCCTGGTGAGCACGTTCCGGCCGCGCATGATGACGTTCATGTATTGCGCGTCGTGAATCACCACCGTGTCCAGACCCTGGACGTTCAACGCCGACTGTCCCGCCGCCGTCATCGCCAGGAGAAACGGTTTCTCCGCTTCTCCCTCCAAGAACGGTCGAATAACGCGGATCGGTTGACCTCCGTGGTAGAACGCCGTGTGCAGTCCTTCCCACTGATCGCCGATTTGCGTCGCCACCTCTTCCACCTCCGCACGCGTCGGGAGAAACACCGCGACGCCGCGTTCTTCCCGCTTGACGCGGCGAATGAACTCGTCATTCAGAAACCGGAGTGTTTCCTGGTAGTGTGTCGTGACGCGCGCGGCGAGGGCGGGATCGAACGCGCTCGTCTCCACCACGACCGTCGAACCCAGGTAGTCGGCATAGAACGCGGGATCCACCGTCGCCGACAACCAGATGAACCGACATCCCACGCGTTTCCCCAGCGCCAGGCACAGCTCGAGTTCCGCGGACGTTTGGTGAATCTCGTCCACCACCAGGGTGTCGTGGGGAAGGATGAGGTCGCTCTGAAACCAGCGCCGCGCGATGCCGGTGGTGACGATCACGACGTTCCACCCCGGGGTGTCCGGCGTGGCTTCCCGCTCGCGATTCACCACACCCACCTTCAGCGGCAACTCCACCGTCTCCTCGGCAATCGGCCGGATCCCCAGCGTCTTCCCGGTTCCCGTACCCGCCATGATGCCGAAGCCCACACGCCGCCGTGCCAGCTCCCGGATCTCCTCGCCGTGTTGCCGCTCCAACACCGTGGCGACCTCGAGGTGCATGGCGAGTTCGATGGTCTCGCACGCGGCGCGCGTGGGAGCAATGACGATGATTCTTCCGGTTGCAGGTTCAGCGCGACGAAAGGCCTCCCCGTCTGGGGGGAGGTAGTGGTCGCGAATCGGATTGGTGGGCGTCACTAGGGGTCGTCAATCTCCCAGCGATACACCGAGTTCCCGCGCGGTGCAGATGATGTCCCCATCGAGGGGAACGGGTTTGGGCTTGTCGAGCACCTCTTCCAGGGAAACGGTTGCCACGGTGGGCGGCTGATAGGAGACCATGATGCCGAAATCTCCCCTGGCCACGGCCCGGGCCGCCTCGGCGCCGAAGCGCAGGGCCAGCAGCCGGTCGAACGTCGTCGGACTGCCGCCCCGCTGCAGGTGCCCCAGCGTGATGCAGCGGGTCTCCTTCCCCGTGCGCTCGGTGATCCACCCCGCAACCAGGTTTCCCATGCCGCCGAGGCGCTCAACCGTCCCGACGCCGGCGGCGGCCTTCACCGCCATCTCCCCGGAGATGGGCGCCGCGCCTTCGGCGACGACGACGATGGAGTACTCTTTCCCTCGGGATTCCCGCTCCCGAATCTTGTCGCACGCTTTGTCGATGTCGAAGGGAATCTCCGGTATCAAAATGACGTCGGCGTCGCTCGCCAAGCCGGAGTTCAATGCGATCCATCCGGCGTAGCGCCCCATCAGCTCTATCACCATCACCCGGCCATGGCTTTGGGCAGTTGACCTGACCTTGTCGATGGCATCGGTGGCGGTGGTTACCGCCGTGTCGAATCCGAATGTGACCAGCGTCCCACCCACGTCGTTGTCGATCGTCTTCGGAACCCCCACCACAGGGAGCCCCTTTCGCCCAAGCTCGCACGCGATGCGGAGCGTCCCGTCGCCTCCCACGGTGATCAGGGCATCCAACTCCCGGCGGCGAAACTCCTCGAGGACTTCGTCCGACCGATCAGCTTCCGCAAACGAGCCGTCGGGTTGGGGCACGGGCCAGCGGAACGGGTTCCCCCGGTTGGTAGTCCCGAGGATGGTGCCGCCCAGCCTGGTGATTCCGTAGACATTGGCGGGGCGCAGGGGAATGACGTCGTCCTCTCCCAGCAGCCCGCCGAAGCCTCTTTCGATCCCCACCATCTCCCAGCCCCGACGGATCCCCGAGAGGACCGCCGCCCGGATCACCGCGTTCAATCCCGGTGCATCACCGCCGCCGGTGGATATGGCAACCCGCATGGCTCAGTCCCCCAAGTGTTCTCGGATCAGCCGCAGCACCTCACCATCTTCCGCGTGACGTCCCAGGTTCTTTTTCGAAAAGACCAGGTGTCCGTCCACTGTGACTTCGAACAGCCCCCCGGACGCCTCGATGAGCTCCACCTGCACCCCCGGGTACGCTTCCTTCGCCTCGGCCGCCAGACTGGTGGCCCTTGGTCCGTAGTTTCAGACCCCGCAGTATTGAATACCGACGTTCATTCGGTCATCTCCGTGTTGTTGACTGTCTGTACAGTCAATAGCTGTAACTCCAGCTTTACCTTGCATATTCGCCGTGCCAGGGCGACATTCACGCCGCTGCCACAGGACTCGAGTCTTCCGTGACCAGAATATACAGCCGCAAGTGGGCTCGACGGGTACAGGCCGCCGTTCAGGTGGCCGCCCTCCTCTTCGTCGTCGCGGCCATCGGGCGTCTCACGGCCACCGTCGACTTCCAGCAAGGTAGCTTCGCCCTCGAGTTCGTGGTGCTGATCGCCGTGGCCGGCCTTTCCCGCCAGTTCGGCATCCCCCTTCCCGGCCAGGGATTCACGTCCATGGTACCGAGCTTGGTGTGGATCGCCATCCTTCTTCGGGGGTGGCCCTTCGCCGTGCTGGTCGCCGCCATCGGCACGGCCAGCGGAGACATGTTCTTCCGCAAGCTCACGCTCGCCGATACCCGATCGAACGTGTCGCATTGGGTGAATGCAGCCGGGATGGTCGGCCTCGGCTACCAGTTTGCCGGCGGCCTGACGGGAACCGGGGTGATCTCCCTGGCCAACCTGATTCCCCTCCTCCTGGCCCTCGGTGCCCTCCCGCTGGTGGTCTTCGCCACCTTCTATCTCGAGATCTCCCTGGTCAGGGGAGCCGCGTGGATCGATTGGTGGCTCACGATCCGTTGGGAGACGGTCACGGCTCTGGTGTCCGCCGGACTCGCCCTCGGGTGGACCGCCCTCGTCACCTCGGACGTGGCCACCATCCACGGGTTCGTCCTCGCGGCGGCTTTGGTCGTCACGTGGGCAGTGCTCCGATACACCATGGCTCGGGCGGTCTACGCCGACCAACTCCGCCTGGTGAACCGCCTCGCTCGGGCCGTGGCCGCCGACGCCGCCATCGAGAAGAGCTTCCAGCGCATCAAGGAGATCGCAGGAAAAATCGTTCCTCTGGAGCAGATGGGATTCGCCCGCTACGACGAAGCGACCAACGAGATGGAGCTGGTCGCCGACACGTCCACCACCGAGCACCGGCGGTTCGACGCCGGGGGTGGCCTCACAGGGGAGGCGGTGGAGACCGGTGAGCCCGTCGTGAGCAGCGCCGCAACCGAGAAGGAGTCCGTCGTGCAAACGGAGGAGCGCGCCGGCGCGGAGATTCTCATCCCGCTCTTTCAAGGAAGACGCTTGGTGGGACTCTGGAGCGTGAGGCACTCCGACCGAAACGCCTACCGCCAGGCCGACGCCGCTCTGCTGAACCTTCTGGCGCCACAGCTCTCCCTCTCCTTGACCCTGCGAGAGGTGCTCCTCCCCATGGCCCACGCCTCTGAGGAAGCCGCCCAGGACGTGTCACAGGTTCAGGCGAGCTGTGGCGAGTTGGGCCAAGCCTACGAGCGGGCGTCGGCGAGTGCGAAGAAGGCTCTGGCAGGGGCCGAAGGGGCTGTCTCCCAAGTCGGAGAGACCTTGGAGGCTGTCGGCAAGCTGGTAGACGGAATTGAGAACGCCACCAAGCTGGGGGGACAGACACAGGAAGCGACGCAGCGCATGTCCAAAACCGCTGCCGAGCTCCACGAATCCAGCGCCGCCGCCGTGGGGCGTCTCACCAGGATTGCCGAGACTCTCGAGGTGGGTGCGGCCGAGGTAGCCCGGCTCCGGGAGGCCGCCAACGAGGTGGAGGGCTTCTCCGAGACCATCGCGTCCATCGCCAACCAGACGAACCTCCTCGCCCTGAACGCCACCATCGAGTCCGCCCGGGCGGGAACCCACGGGAGGGGCTTTGCGGTGGTGGCCGACGAGGTCCGGCTGCTGGCGGAGGAGAGTGCCAAGGCCGCCCGGAGCATTGCTATGAGCGCTCAGACCACACGGATGGTCATCGACAGTTCTGCCAAGTTGATGGAAGAGATCGGTGAGCGATTGGGAGAGCTCTCCCAGCACTCGGAGGCCTGGGGAGCCGAGTTGGGCGAGATCGCCGATGCCGCGGAAGAGGCCCGCCTCCTCGGGCAGCGGATGAGCGACGTCCCCAGGGAAAACCTCGACATGGCCGGCCGAGCCACGGAGATCCTCGACAGCGCCAGGGAGACGGCTCAGACCGCCGCCGCCGAGGCCAAGTCGGTTTCCGACACCCTCGGCAGCCAGCACCGGTCGGTTCAGGACCTCACCACAAGTGCCAACCAGCTCGCAGGCATCGCCAAGAAGTTGGAGGCGGCGGCGGCCCTGGTGGACGCAGACAAGGCTGGTAAAACGGCCCCGGCGCCGGGTGACTCGGATCACTGAGACCCCACGGATTTAGTGGCATTCTAATGCGCCGGAAATTCCGGAAATCATTACACTTAGTGGATCGCACCTGATCCTCGACCGGAGGTCTTCGAGATGCCGACTCCGATGCTGAAACGCACTTTGGGCGCTATTGGCGCCGCCGCCATGCTGCTGGCCGGAGCCCCCCTGTCCGCTCAGGTAGGGAAAGGGTCCCAGGTTGAGTTGGGCATCTACGGGATGCGCACCAGATTCGATCAGTCGGACCTCGGTTTCGCCGGCGAATTCGGCGCCGGCGGTCGACTGGGGATCTTCTTCAATCGGCTGCTCTCGTTAGAGGCGTCGGGCGACCACATCGAGACCACCGATGCCTCCGGCAAGCTCACGGCAAGCCGGGTGGCTGGAACGCTCTATGCCCACGCACCCTTGGGCGGCATCGCCTGGTCCCTTGGGCTCGGTTACGAGCGGCTGTTCTATCGCGCCGCCCAGGAGTTCGACGACAACGGGATTCACTTCGCCACGGGCCCGCGTTTCCCGTTGGGTGGCCGCGCCGCCCTCAGGCTTCAGGGCCGCGCTACTTACGTGCCGAGTTCCAAGGCACCCACGGCCACCGGCAGCTCCTTCAACCTCTCGTTTTCGGCGGGTTTGTCCATCTACAGCTTCGGCGGCACGCCGCGGGACGACGATCACGACACCATTCGCAACAGCCGTGACGACTGCCCCGACACACCGGAGGGCGCCACCGTCGACGGGAACGGCTGTCCCGGCGATGGCGACACCGACGGCGTGTTGAACGGCCTGGACCAGTGCCCCGACACGCCGGGCGGTGCGGACGTGGACTCCCAGGGTTGTCCGTCCGATGCCGACAGCGATAGCGTCTTGGACGGCATCGACATCTGCCCCGACACGCCCGCCGGCGCCCTCGCCGACGAGAACGGGTGCCCCACGGACCAGGACAGCGACTCCGTGTTCGACGGCATCGACCAGTGTCCCGACACACCCACCGGCGCCATCGTGGACGGCATCGGCTGCCCCTCGGATGAGGACCTCGACCTCGTGTTCGACGGCATCGACCAGTGCACCGGCACCCCCCAGGGTGTGGCCGTCGACGAGCTGGGCTGCCCCACCGACCAGGACATGGACGGTGTCTTCGACCACCTGGACGAGTGCCCCGATACGCCGCCCAACACGATGGTGGACGAGCGCGGCTGTGAGCCGGACATCGACACCGACCTCGACGGCGTGGTGGACCGTATAGACCGCTGCCCGAGCACGGCAGCCGGCACCACCGTCGACAGCGTTGGGTGCCCGGTGTTGTTCGTCGTCGACGAGGCGACGCAACGTGTGGAGCCTCTCGTGCTCCAGGGCGTGAACTTCGCCACGGGAAGCTCCCGTCTCACGCAGGATTCCTACGCGGTCCTCAACGTGGTCGCGGTGTCACTCCTGGGGCACCCGGAAGTGCGCATCGAGGTCGGCGGGCACACAGACGCAACGGGTGGGTACGACCTGAACATGCGCCTGTCCCGTGGCCGTGCCGAGGCCGTCCGTGCATATTTGGCCCAGCAGGGCGTGCCCCTCGCGCAGATGGAGTCGCGCGGGTACGGACCGGATCAGCCAATTGCAACCAATGCTACCGCCGCCGGTCGTACGGCGAACCGGAGAGTGGAACTGAGACAGGTCAACTAATCGAGTAGCGGGATCACGACACGCTGGGTCTTGCGCTGCCGGCGGCCACGCCGCTGGCAGCGCAAGTCGTCCCCGCTCCTGAGACATACCTGAGGCCATGTTCGTGCGAATACTCTTCCTGCTCCTCGTGAGCGGGGTACTCATCGACTCTCCGTCCCTCACGGCGCAGCAACCCGCCGTGTGGCGGGGTGTGCATCGCGACGTGGCCCGTCCCGACTACCTCACCGATCTGGCGTCCATCGGCGGAATCGACGTGAAGATGCCGTTGCCGCCCCTCGACGAGGCGCCGTGGAGAGGGATACACCGGGACACCGAGCGTCCCGATTACCTGTCCGGTGTGATTCCACCGGGTCTCCAGCCGATTCGTCTTCCTCCGCCGCCCGTGGGCGAGGCCCCCGCCGTCGTCCGCGGCATCTACCTCAATGCCTGGGTGTTCGGCGGCAATCGGTTCTACGACTTGGTGCGCCTCGCCGACACCACCGAGGTGAACGCGTTCATCATCGACGTGAAGGACGGTACGGGCTTCCTCTCGTACCGGTCCAGCGTGCCTACGGCCATCGAGATCGGAGCGAACGGACTCGTGCGAGCCCGCGATGTCCGGGAGCGATTGGCACTGCTTCAGGAACACGGCATCCACCCCATCGCCCGTATCGTCGTCGCCAAGGATCCCCTCCTCGCCAACGGCAAGACCGACTGGGCAGTGCGACACGTCGACGGCGGGCTGTGGACGGACCGCTTCGGCGACCACTGGGTGGACACGTACCGGGATTCGGTGTGGCTCTATGCAGCGGAAATCGCGCAGGAGGCGGTGCTCATGGGGTTCGCCGAGATCCAGTTCGACTACATTCGCTTCCCGGACGAGCCGGCGGAGTCGCTGGCCAACGCCGTTTTTCCCGCCCGCGCCGAAGGACAGAGCCGTCGCAACGCGGTCAGCACCAACCTCGCCAAGGCGGGGGATCGGGTGAAGGCCATGGGCGTGCCGTTCACGGTGGACGTGTTCGGCCTCACGACCTCGGCGCGAGGCGACATGGGCATCGGGCAAAACTGGGAGGACATGTCGCGGGTGGCAGACGTGGTGTTGCCTATGGTCTATCCCAGTCATTACTACCGCGGAGCGTACGGCATCCCGTTCCCCAACGCCGAACCGTACGCCACCGTGAGCCGCGCCCTGGCGGCCGGCGTG
>JBDHHA010000108.1:0-15747 GCA_039589615.1 Gemmatimonadota bacterium | reverse complement strand
GGCCTGCATCCGCACGTCGTCTTCGTCACCGTACATCCCTCGTACACCCCGCCGCTGAGCGTCTCGCTGCTCGCGGCTCCGTCGGGCCTGGGCTTCCAGCTGGGCGGCTCGCTCGGCAACTGCCTGGGCCGCTTCGGGGTCCCCCATCCGGGCGAGCTGCCCCTGAATCCGGGTGTACAGCGTGGCGTGTTCGCTGTCCCAGGCATTGGCGAACTGTCTCCTATACTCCTCCAGCACGTTCAACGCTTGGTTGTAGTACTCCTCCGAGTCGAGGCGTGACAGCGCGAAGGCCTCGAAGTACATCGCCTGGGCCAGATACTCCGACTCCGCATAGCGTTGACGGACCTGGCGAAAGAGCTCGATGGCCTCCTGATAGTTCCGGGCGTTGAGCGCCGCTCGGGCCCGGCGATACATGGCGTCCGCCGTGTCTTGCGGGAACCACACCACCACCGGCCCCACCTGCGCCAGCGATTGCTGCGTGCCAAAAAGCGCGGCCTGCGTCGAGGCCAGCGACATCTCTGCCGCCCGCATCGCTTGCTCGACACTTCCGAGCCGGTGGTTCTGCGCCACCGTCGGTGAGACACCCACTACTCCTGCGACGGCGACCATGATCAGTTTCTTCACAAACATCAGATTGCTCCTTGCGCCATCAGTTCGTCGCCGAGGGCCGAGGCGGCCTGCAGGCGAAGGTGAACGCTGCGCTCTTCAATTCCCAGTTCGATCAATTCGAGTTCCTCGGTGCTCTGGTCCGACGCGTACCGGCTGATCTGCACCAGGATCAACTCCAGATCTTCCAACAGCTCGCTGAAGATCGGATCGTCGGCAGCCGGGGAGTCCATCATCAACCGGGCGGTGGCCAGAAGATCCCGCGCCCACGTGGCCACTTCTGCATCGGCTTGCCCAGCCCGGGCCTCCACCCTGAACAGCGCGAGGAACGCTTCGGTCGTCTCGAAGTACTCCGTAGCAGCGAACCGGAAGATGAGATTCTCGTTTTCCGCCGGGTCCTCTACCGCCGACGCGATGGCCGCTCCTCCCGTGGGCTCCACACTCGGCACCGTCATCCGGCCGATGCCGATGCCCAGAACCAGAATTGCCGCGATGCCGGCTGCCCAGTGCACCCAGGGGCGCGACTGCCGCTCCAGATCCCGCTCGCCCCGACGCTTGGCCCGGACCTCGTCGATTCGCGCCCACATCTCCGCCCGGGGCGTCTCCGGGGGCGCGTGATAGTCCCGCGCCGCCTGCTTCAAGAACTCCTCAAATTTTTCGTCGGTCATGAGACCCACTCCTGCGCAAATTCGGCGAGAGATTCCCGCAGCCTCGCTCGCGCTCTCGACAACTGTGCCTTCGACGTTCCCACCTGCATGCCCAAACACTCCGCGATCTCGTGATGTTTGAACCCTTCGACGTCGTGCATGATGAACACCATCCGGTACTTCTCCGGGAGATCGTCGATGGCCGCCTGAAGCTTCTCCTTCAGGTCCGGTTCGGCCTCCCGCACCGTCGCGCCGGCCCCTCCTGCTTCGTCCAAATCCGTCTCGCGAGCCCGGAACCGCTTCACTTTCCGCAGCGTGTTGAGCGCCACGGTGGTGCCGATCGAATGGAGCCAGGTGCCAAACGCCGCTTCCCCTCGAAATTCCCCGATCCGATCGAACGCCCGGATGAACGTGTCCTGGGTGATGTCCTGGGCCAGCACGCCGTCCCCGGCCATCCTGTGAGCCAGGCGGTACACCCGGTCCACGTGGGCCTCGTACAGCTCCCGCTCAGCGACGGCGTCCCCGATTCGGACCCTGGCGATCAGCGTTTGCTCGTCCACCTCACTCCAACGGCTGGGGGTCAAAGCGTTCGGTACTGTCTCCTAGACACAGGAGGGGGCGGGAGGGTTGCAGCGGGATGTAGGGGGAGGAGGGCCATGGAGGTCGGCGCCCCGGGGCTTCATCGTCCGGCTTGCTCCGCGAACGCTCGACGCTCTCGTTGAACACGATTCCGCACCTCGCGGCGAATGTTCTCCAAGCCCGTTCGGAACCTCGTATCGGCCAGGACCTTGTCGAAGATCCCCGACTCGATGATCCGGAAATCCACCGCGTTGGGCGACCGGGCGAACGCCCGATCCAGCCAGCTCAGCGCCCGCTCGACATCCCCGGTCCACGCGTGATAGGTGGCAAGGTCTCGGAATGGGATCCAGATGGCCCTCTGGGATGTCTCCGTTGTACGGATCCCCTCCTCGACCGCCGTCCGGATGGAATCCACGATCCGGGCGGCCTCCACTGTCTCACCCTGTGAGTGGAGACACATGGCCATCACCGCCGGACTGCCGCCGCGGGCCAACTCCGCGCATTGCTCGGGCTGGTCCATCAGGAGGTGGGCAAGGGCCCCAAGGGTCTTGGGAACCGTCAGCGTCGGTTCCAGCGTCAACGCCTGCTGGGCCTCGAACGCGGCGAGATCGTGGCGGCGGGCGGCGAGGGCGTCGAACGCGAATCCGGTGCGCCGGCCGGGGGCCAGCGGATCGAGGGCGATGGCCGCTTCGGCCAGCGCCAGGGCGGAATCGAATTGCCCCTCCCGGGCCAGGAGGTGGGCGTACCACCCCACGACGTCCGCCGAATTCGGGGCCAGGTCCAGAGCCCTGACAAAGTCGGCGGCGATCCCGTCCGCCGGGTAGAAGGCTTTCGTCGCACTGTACGCCCGGGCCGCATACGCCTCGGCGAGGCCGGAGTCCAAATCGATGGCCCGGTTCGCCATGACATGAGACCGGGCGTACAGCTCGAAGCCATCGAGCTCTCCGCTGTAGGCATAGGTCACCCACAATCCGTACGCAGACGCCAACCCGGCATATGCCGGTGCATAATCGGGGTCGAGCTCGAGGGTGCGCTCAAACGCGGCGATGGCCGTTTCGAGAGCGTCTCTGGTCCGGCGATGGATGGACTGCTTTCCCCTCAGGTAGGCTTCGTAGGCGGCGGGGTCGGTGCGGGACGTGGGGCTCACCGGCCGCAGGCCGACGACGGTGGAGACCAACGCCCCGACCACCTGCTGGGCAATCTCCTGCTGCACCTCCAGGAGGTTGTCCACCTGGCCGGTGAACGGCTCGCTCCACAGGTGCACGTCGCTGTGGGCCTCGATGAGGCTCGCGGATACGTAGACCTGATCGCCGATGACCTGCACGGTGCCGTCCACAACGTGATCGACACCCAGTGTGTCCGCAATCCGCGGCAGGGTGAGATTCGACCCGCTCAAGGCCACTACCGACGTGTGGGCCCTCACGCTGAGCTCCGACACCTGGACGAGCTGGCCCTGGATTTCTTCGGTGAGCGCTTGGTCCACGCCCAGTGCGGCTGCTTCGCTTCCGATGGCCCGAAACGGGAGTACCGCCACGGAGGCCTTGGAATCCCCCACCGCCGCAGCACCCACCGTCTCGCTGGCCCGCCAGGGCCGCCAGACCCCAACGAACAGGATCAGGGGGATCGCCACGGCGACGGGGACCCACCACCTTGTCACACTCTTTCTGCGCGCCCCTGGAACCGCCGGCACGGGCATCGAGCCGTGCACGGGGGTGACCAAGGCATCCAACAGCCGCACCACCTCTTCCGAGGACTGCCAGCGATCCGCCGGGTTCTTCTCGAGACACCGCATCACCAGTTGGGCCAACGCGGGGGGGATGCTCGGCCGCAGATCCGAAACCGGCTGCGGTGTCGCCGTCACGTGCGCCGACAAGACAGCTTGCACCGAATTACCGACGAAGGGCGGACGACCCGTCAACAGCTCGTACGCCATCGCCCCCAAGGCATAGATGTCGACCCGGTGATCGATGTGCGGATCGGCCGTAGCCTGTTCCGGCGCCATGTAGGACGGAGTGCCCAAGGCCACGCCCGCGGTCGTCGTCGCCTGGGTTCGGCCGGTGGCCTCGCTCACCGCCTTCGCGACGCCGAAATCCGTCACCATGGCATGGCTCCCGGACACCATGACGTTGTCCGGCTTGATGTCGCGATGCACGACACCCTCTTGATGCGCGTGCGACAGCGCGTCGGCGATCTCGCGGAGCAGACGTACGACCTCCCCGATGGGGAGCTCACCTTTGCCGACGATCCGGTCGCGGAGCGATTCGCCCCTCGCGTAGGGCATCACGAAAAAGAGGAAGCCCTCGACCTCGCCGGAATCGTACAGCGGGAGGATGTGAGGGTGCTGCAGTTGGGCTGCAATCTCGATCTCGTGGAGAAACCGCTTCGCACCGAGGGTGGCGGCCACGTCCGGCCGCAGGACCTTGACCGCCACGGGACGGTGATGTTTGAGATCCTGAGCCAGATAGACCGTGGCTGCTCCGCCGCTACCTACCTCGCGCTCGATAGCATAGCGATCCGCCAGCGCTTTCTTGACACGATCAAATAGGTCTGACACAGGGCACAAGATGTGGCCGGCGCCGGGGTGACGCCAGGAGACCTCGGGGCGGCGTCAGTGACCCACCGCCGTCCCCCCCGAGTCCCTGCGATCCGGCGCGCCAAGGCGGGCTCCGGTGCGCGGGTCGATCATGATCGAATGGGTGGTACCCTGGCTGCCCCGGACCACCACCGCGTGCCCCATGCGCTGCAACTGCTGCACCACGTCGGCCCCGATACCGCCCCTTTCGACGCGGAGCTCGTCGGGGAGCCACTGGTGGTGAAACCGATGGGCGTCGACGGCCTCCTGGATGCCCATGCCGAAGTCCACGATACTGAGGACGACCTGCAGCACGCTGTTGATGATCGTGCGACCCCCGGGGCTCCCCATTACGGCCACCAAGTCTCCGTCTCGTTCCAGAATGGTGGGGGTCATGCTGGAGAGCATGCGCTGTTCGGGCCGCGCAAGATTGGGATTGCTGCCGATGAGTCCCCGGTCCGTGGTGAGGCCCGGTCTGGGGTTGAAATCGCCCATCTCGTTGTTCAGCAGAAACCCTCCCCCCGGTACCACGATCTTCGATCCGTAGCCCGCCTCCAGCGTGTACGTGACCGCCACCGCCATGCCGTCCTTGTCCACCACGGAGTAGTGAGTCGTCTCCGGACTCTCGTAGGGCTGGGCGATGTCGGAGGGGGTCGAGGCCGTGGCGCGGGCCTCCTCGATCGTTCCCCGCAACTCCGTCGCATACGCCTTGCTCGTCAGGCGATCGACCGGGACCTCCACCACGTCGACGTCCGCCAACAGCCACGCGCGATCGCGGTATGCACGACGCATCGCCTCCGTGACGTGGTGCACGTACTCGGCGCTGTGGCGACCCATGGCACGGAGATCGTAGCCCTCGAGAATGTTGAGCATCTCCACCAGCGCCACGCCGCCGCTACTGGGGGGCGGCATGCTGATGATGTCGAATCCCCGGTAGGTCCCGCGAATGGGCTGTCGCTCCTTGGCCTCGTACCGGGCCAGGTCCTCCTCGGTGATCATCCCGCCGCCCCGTCGCATCTCCGCGGCGATGAGCCGAGCCGTCTCGCCGCGGTAGAAACCGTCTCGGCCGTGGCGCATGATGCGGCGCAGCGTGGACGCGAGATCCGGTTGGCGCAACGTTTCCCCGGGTGCGTATGGCTCACCCGCCCTGGAAAACGCCGCGACCGTGGCTGGATACTGCCCGTATCGGTCGACGACTGCCGCGAGGGACCTGGCCAGGTTCTGCGAGAGCACGAAACCCTCATCAGCCAGATCCACCGCCGGCTCCACGAGGCGCTCCCAGGGCATCGTGCCGTACGACTCGTGCGCCTTGGCGAATCCGGCGACGGTCCCGGGGACGCCTACGGCCAGGTGGCTGTTGTGATGGATGCGCGACGAGTACTCGCCGTTCTCGTCGAGGAACATCTCGGGATGGGCGGCGCCCGGGGCCTTCTCCCGGAAATCGATGGCGGTGGCCTCCCCGTCGGGGAAGCGGATCACCATGAACCCCCCGCCGCCCACGTTGCCCGCGGAGGGATGCGTCACGGCCAGGGCGAACCCGGTGGCGATGGCGGCGTCCACGGCGTTACCGCCGGCACGTAGTACCGCCCGGCCGGCCTGGCTGGCCAGCCGCTCGGTGGCCACGACCATGCCGTGCTCCGCCCGCACCGGCTCGCGAGAGGCCACCGGCTGGAGCGCAATTTCTGCATCGGGGGACTGCGTGCCGCCGCAGCCGACGGCGAGCAGTGTGAGAGCTGTGTAGTGAAATAGGCGACGCAACACCATTTGTTCGATCCGTTTCATACGTGGTTTGAAAGCTTCTTCACGACACTGCGCACCAACTGTTCCGAATTCTCACTAATGCGCTCGCCTGCCGCCAGAACCTCTTCGTGGCGCAGCTTCACCGGCGAGATCCCCGCTGCCAGGTTGGTGACGGCCGAGACGCCGAGAACTCGCATTCCCCGGGCCCGAGCCGTGATCACTTCGGGAACCGTGGACATGCCCACCGCGTCCGCGCCGAGGTGCGCCAACATGCGGACCTCCGCCGGCGTTTCGTAACTCGGCCCGAGGACCCCGGCGTACACCCCCTCGGCGAGGGGGATGCCATGCTCCCGCGCAACGTTGCGCGTGAGCTCGCGGAGATCGGCATCGTACGGCTCGGACATGTCGGGGAACCGCTCTTCACCGTCGACGGTCGGGCCGAGCAGCGGGTTGCGCCACATGGAGTTCACGTGGTCTGCGATGAGCATCAACGTCGGGGGAGCGAACGAAGATCGAATGCCGCCCGCGGCATTGGTAACGATGAGTGTATCGACGCCCAGTTCGGCAAAGGTCCGCACCGGCAACACCACCGTCGCCGGGGGGTGCCCCTCGTACAGATGAAACCGCCCGCTCTGCATCACCACCGGCACACCGTCCAAAATGCCGAACACCAACTCGCCGCCGTGTCCCGCCACGGTGGGTTCGGGAAAGCCGGGAATGCCGGCGTAGGGCACGCGGACCGCATCGCTCACCGACTCCGCGAGCGAGCGCAAGCCGGAACCCAGCACCACGGCCACCTTGGGCACGGCATCCCCGATCCTCGATCGTAACAGCTCCGCCGCATTCATCGAGCTCGATGTTCCGCTCACCGCTCGGTGCTCACGGCTCACGCCTCACAACAACAACCCCGCAAGGCTCGCGGACATGAATGCGGCGAGGTTTCCACCCACCATGGCCTTGAGCCCGAGCCGGGAGAGATCACCACGCCGCTTGGGCGCGATTCCCCCGATACCGCCAATCTGAATGGCGATGGAGGGAATGTTCGCGAAACCCAACAGCGCATAGGTCGCCATCACGGCGCCACGGGGGGACAGCGTGCCAGCCGTCTCCATGATGCCGGCCAGTTGGAGATACGCGACAAACTCGGTGGCGACGAGCTTCACGCCGACGAGACTCCCGACGATCCCGGCATCGCTCCAGCCCAGTCCCAGAAGCCAGACCAACGGCGCCAGTACCCATCCGAAGATCCGCTCCAGGGTCAAGCCCTCGACCCCTGCCAGGTCACCCATCCACCCAACGCCGAAATTGACCAGCGCCAGCAGCGCGATGAAGGCCAGGAGCATCGCCCCCACATTGAGGGCGAGGTGCAACCCCTGGGAGGCGCCCGCCGCCGCCGCGTCGATGACATTGGCTTCCTCCCGCTCCACCTCCACCCTGACGCTGCCCGCCGTCTCCGGCACCGCCGACTCCGGAACCAGGAGCTTCGAGATCACCAGGGCGGCCGGCGCGTTCATCACACTCGCGGTCAGAAGGTGGCCGGCGATATCCGGGAAGTACGGCGTCAGCATCCCGACGTAGGCCGCCATCACGCTCCCGGCGATGGTCGCGAAGCCTCCCACCATCACGGTGTTCAACTCCGAAATCGTGAGCCGAGAGATGAAGGGCTTGACCATGAGCGGCGCCTCAGTCATGCCCACGAAGATGTTCCCTGCCACCGAGAGCGTCTCGGCGCCCGACGTGCGCATCGTGCGCTGCATGATCCAGGCGATGCACCGAACCACCCATTGCATGATGCCGAGATAGTAGAGGACGGACGTGAGCGACGCGAAGAAGATGATGACCGGCAACACGGAGAACGCGAAGTACGCGCCCGTGTTGGCCCAGTTCTCGCCAGTCTGCAACACCGCCATGTCCGACGGTCCACCCACCGGCTGACCCACCGGCACGTTGTTGTGGACCAGATTGCCGAAGATGAACCGTGCTCCATGCTCGGTGAACGACAGCAGTTGCTGGAAGACGGCGCTGGCGCCATCGAACAACGCTTGCCCGACTCCCGTCTTGAGAACCAGGAATCCAAACACGAATTGCAGACCGACACCAAAGCCCACCAAACGCCAATTCACGTTGCGCCGATCCGACGACAGGGTCCACGCGATACCGATCATCGCGGCGATGCCGACCACTCCCATGGCGCGTTGGAGGAATGGCACATCGAATCCCTCCTGCATCGCCGCAAGAGGAGCTGTCACCTGTTGGACAACCCAGAGTTCAGTCATGAGGTACCTGATGGCGTACTGGTTATTCGGTAGGCGGACGGCTTGCGATGGCGCGTACGATCATTCCTTCTTCGACGACCGTTTCGGGGGACAGCCGCCGTCCGACACCATCGGTGAGATACCCCGTTTCGCCCGCCACCGATACGCCGAGGGAAGCATCGAAGGACTCCAACGCCGCTGCCACGGTCGCGCCCCGCGGGATCGACACACTCTTTTCATTGATGAAGATCCTTACCATCTCCGTCACTGGTCGATGCGGAAGCGCGTCACCGATGGCATCTCCACCGGTTGCGGCAAACGTCCGAGATAGTTAGCCAGCGCCTCGACGCCCGAGACGCCGGTGCGCTCAACGTCGGTGCCGGCAATCATGTCGTAACCTCCTCCACCTGCGGCGACGAAATCACTCACGGCTAACGTGTAGATCTCGTCGCGTTCCAACTCCCTGTCGTTGGGCAGCCGGACACGGCGGACGCGGTCCCCGGCTCGCCGGCCCGGATCGTACCACACCGTCAATCCCGACACGTGGGCCGTCGGCGCGTCACCCGCCAGCATGTGCTCGAGCATGGACCGTATGACCTCTCCCGACACCGACATTCGCACGATGACCTGTGACAGTGGATGTGCTTGCGTCAGCTGACCGTAGGTCACCCGTCCCGCCGGCAACCCCGCCAGGACGCGCTCGTTGGCCACGACGGCAACCTGGGTGCGTGCCGCGTTGCGATACGCGTCTCCGATCAAGCGCCCCAAAGCAGACTCTCCCCGGGGAGGACCACGCAGCGGGAATTTGAGGTTCGCCACCGTGCGCTCGGCAAAGCGAGTCCGCTCCTCGCGATACTGCGCCAATATTTCTCCCAGCATGGAATCTGGACGGGTGCTGTCCGCCCAAACCCTTTCCACCGACGCCCGGATAGCGAGGCGCCCGTCCGCACCCGTGGCAAAATCCACCAGCCCGACACGGGCGGCGTCGGCACCGACCTGCACCACGTGAATGCCGTTGACCACCGAGTGCACTCGGATCCCATAGGTGTCGCCCACGAGGAGATCGACCGCGCCGGGCTCCAGCTGCCGGGCGAGATCGAGGAGATCGTCCTGACAGGCGTCGTCGCTGCAGTTCGCGTTGCCGTGGGCGACCACGATGACATGGTCCGGGTTCGTGTTGCGCACCGTCCGCAGAACACGCGCTACCGCGGCGGCAGGATCGGAGAACCGCAATCCCTCCATGTTCGACGGGAGCACGGCCGACACGGCGCCGGGCACGGTGACACCAATGATGGCGATGCGGACCCCGTTGCGCTCCACCATGGTCCATTCGTCCGCCCAATCGGGACGGGCTCGGCGGTCGGTCAGCTCCAAGTTGGCGGCCAGCCACGGGTACGCCGACTGACCTGCTCGCGCCCCAAGTGTGTCGGCGCCCCAGATAAATTCGCTTTCGCCGAGGGCCACCGCGTCGTAGCCGATCACGTTCAACACATCGACCATCGGCCTGCCGAAGAACGCGTCGGACGTGAACCCTCCACTCAAGTGATCTCCGGCGTCGATCCGCAGCGCGGCGCAGTCACAGGCTGCTTCCAGGGAGTCCATCCACCCCTTGAGCGCCAAGGCGCCCCCCACCGGTCGGCCTCCGGACCAAGCCGCCGTTTCCGGCTCGATTCCTCCGCGCAGCGCGCTCGTCACGAGCACCCGTATCGCAGCGGGTTGGGGCACCGACCGCGGGGGGCCGAACCACTCCCAGACCGCGGCCGAAGCCGCCGGGGGCGCGATTTGCCACGACCCGACGAAGTACGACGCCGAGTCGAGCACGCCGCGCTGCCGGACTTCGTCCATGAGCAGGTCCCGGATGCGCTCCCCCTCGTCGTACACAACCGGGAGACCCGGAATCATGTCGTACCCGCCGCCACCCACCCGACGATAACTCTCCAAAGCCATCGTAAACGTGTCGGTCGCAGAGACCAGGCGACCGTCGTACACCATTTGCCGAATCCGAGAACCGGGGGCGCGGGAGGCATCGATGGTGTAGTCCATCCCGCTCACAATGACGAAGTCGGACCCCAAGACCTCCGGATTGACGATTGGTTGTCCCGCCTCGTAGGTGAGAAAGTACTCCGCCGTTTTTTCGAGAAAGCTGCGAAGGGTTCGACCATCGATGCGGACCGACATCAGCCTGCTTTCGTCCGGAAACAGACCCAGTATGTCGCGCCTCCGAACCCGCCCAGGACCGAACGCCACCGTGGTGTTGACGGCAGGCGTGGCCGAGAGCTGGGCGCCGGCTCTGCTCCGCTGAACGTGGTTGATGAAATCGATCACCGGGGTGTCACCGGCCCGGGCAAACTGCGCGGACCAGTGCTCGTTCACCTCTCCGATCGGTTCACTTGCCCAGGTCTGCACCACGTTGTGTGCCGTGCTCAAACGCCGCGTGAGGACCGGGTCGGGAGGCACCTGCCCCAACAGCACCTCTTCGGACTCGATCTCCGTCACGCGAAAGGGCCTCGTCTCGTCTGCCCGAACCAACGTGACATGTGCGACGGCCAAACCCTCGGTGTACGAACGCGGTTGCATGAAGTGCACGCCGTTGACACTGAAATCGACCAAGGTGCGTTGCGTGTGCCCCAGCACCACGAGGTCGGGCTTGACGTCCAGCTCCGCCATCTGTGCGCCGACGTTCTCTTGGCCGACGCCTGCCGGATTGTACGTTGACGGCTCCGAGATCCCGCTGTGCATGACGACGACCTTGAGATCGACGCCGGCGGAACCCAGATCGGTCAAGGCTTGCTCGGCCTCGTCTGGAATCGCGCGAATGTTGAGGCGACCCCGCAATTGTGCTGCGTTCCACACCGACGCGCCGGGATTCGTGAAGCCGGCGATCCCCACCCGCACACCACCCCGCTCGACGATCGCGACGGCACCAAAGACCCTTCGGGCGCTGGCGTCCACCGTGTACACGTTGGCGGCGAGCACCGGAAACGCCGCGGTCTGCATCGCCGCCAAAAAGGCGTCGAGGCCGAAATCGAAATCATGGTTGCCCACCGCGAACGCGTCGTACCGCATGGCGTTCATGACATCGACGACTGGATGCCCAGCGAGGCCGCCTTCGGTGGCAAGGTAGGTTGCGAGGGGATCCCCCTGAAGCATGCCGCCCGCATCGACCAACACGACGGGACCTGCTCGCCGCAGCGAATCGACCACGGTGGCGGCGCGGGTGAGTCCCCACGGTGCCTCCGTGCCCGTCACGTAATCCCAATGCATCGCGCGACCGTGAATGTCCGTGGTGGCGACGACGGCCACGCGTACCGTATCCTGTGCAACACCGGCCGGCGCGTGAGAAAGCGCCAGCACCACTCCTGCCAGTAGGCGAGCCGAGATTCTCTTCATGGCAATCATTTCCGCTCTAGTGCGCGGCTGTGCAGTCGGACACGTGACGCTCCGGATCCGAGGCCGGTGCGACACGCCGCTGACGTGGTCGGCCGTCAATAGCGCCACGGTTGACGGGTCGTGAACATCACCGTTTGGCGCCGGGCCGCCGCCAGAAGATCGGGTTTGGCAAACACCTTGATCAGGAGCGCGCCGACCACGAATCCGGCAAAGTGCGCCATGAACGCGACTCCGCCCGCGGACTCCGCCCCCGCCAGGGATGGCAGGGTGCCCATGAATTGCAGCGCGGCCCACAACAGCAGCATCATGTACGCGGGCAGCGTCACCCGTGTTATAAAGAACCCCAGAAAGATGATCGTGTGGACCCGGACCTTGGGATACAGGACGAGGTAGGCTCCCATGATGCCGCTGATCGCACCGGAGGCTCCTACGAGGGGCAGTGGCGACCCCGGGTCGCTGAAGATCTGCGCCAAGGCGGCGAGCACCCCGCACACCAGATAGAACGCCACGAATCGGCGATGCCCCATCGCGTCCTCGATGTTGTTTCCGAACACCCAGAGAAACCACATGTTGCCGATGAGGTGGAACCACCCGCCGTGGAGGAACACCGACGCCACCAGGGTGTGCCACGCCCCGCCGGCGGCGGCGCCGCAGACCACCAGTGGACCTCTGGAGGTAAGGATGGGTTCGACGGGGTTTCCAAAGAGCCGGGCCGGGATGGCTCCCAGTTGACACACCGATTCGGTCAGGCGAGGTTCGGAGCCCCCTCCCTGAAGAAATAGCCAGACGAGAGAGGTCACGGCGATGATTGCCACCGTGACCACCGGAGTCAAAACCGTCGGATTGTCGTCTTTGTAGGGGAACACCAGAGCAACCTACGACTCGCCTAAGTGCAAGTCAATCATACAAATGGGTGATTTGGGGGACCTATTCGAGAGGATTTGCGCTGTCATTTTGGCAGCATTTTATGGTATGCGGCTTGCTCCTGCGACCAGTAAGTCTCACTATGCATCTAATCTAATTGTGAAGGAGTCGGGCTGATGTCACAGAAGGTGATCGGGATCGATCTAGGGACCACAAACTCGGTCGTCGCCGTTATGGAGGGTGGCGACCCCGTCGTGATCCCGAACTCCGAGGGGGGTCGGACCACCCCGTCCGTGGTGGCCTTCACCAAGGACGGCGAGCGGCTGGTGGGCCAGGTAGCCAAGCGGCAGGCCGTCACCAACCCGACGAATACCATCTTTTCCATCAAGCGGTTCATGGGCCGCCGGATGGAGGAGATTCCGGAAGAGGCGGGCCGGGTCCCCTACCCGGTGACTTCGGGACAACACGACTTGGCCGTCGTCGAAATCCAGGGCAAGAGGTACACGCCGCCCGAGATCTCGGCGATGGTGCTTCAGAAGATGAGGCAGACCGCCGAGGACTATCTCGGCCACTCCGTCGAAAAGGCGGTGATCACGGTTCCGGCCTACTTCAACGACTCACAGCGCCAGGCGACGAAGGATGCCGGCAAGATTGCCGGGCTCGAGGTCCTGCGCATCATCAACGAACCGACGGCCGCCTCCCTGGCCTACGGGATGGAGAAGAAGAAGGACGAGAAGATCGCCGTCTTCGACCTCGGTGGCGGAACCTACGACATCTCGGTCCTGGAGCTGGCCGAGGGCGTGTTCGAGGTCAAGAGCACGAACGGCGACACCCACTTGGGTGGTGACGATTTCGACCAAAAGGTGATCAACTGGCTGGTTGAGGAGTTCAAGAAAGACCAGGGCATCGACCTCTCGCAGGACCCGATGGCGCTCCAGCGCCTCAAGGAGGCCGCCGAGAAAGCCAAGATGGAGCTGTCGACGACCCAGCAGACTGAGATCAACCTCCCGTTCGTCACGGCGGATCAGGCGGGGCCCAAACACCTCAACATGACGTTGACCCGGGCCAAGTTCGAACAGCTGGTGGACGAATTGATCCAGCGGACGATGCCGCCGATGGAGAAGGCGCTGGCGGACGCGGGACTCAAGCCGGGGCAGATCGACGAGGTCATCCTGGTGGGTGGGTCGACACGGATTCCCAAGATCCAGGACATCGTCAAGGGTTTCTTCGGCAAGGAGCCCAACAAGGGCGTCAACCCGGATGAGGTCGTGGGCATCGGCGCCGCGATTCAGGGCGGCGTGCTGGCCGGTGAGGTCAAGGACGTCCTCTTGCTGGACGTGACGCCGCTATCACTGGGCATCGAGACGCTCGGTGGCGTGACCACCGTGCTCATTCAGCGGAACACGACGATCCCGACCAAGAAGGCGGAGATCTTCTCTACCGCGGAAGACAACCAGACCACCGTGGAAATCCACGTGTTGCAGGGCGAGCGGGAAATGGCCGTCGACAACCGCACGATCGGGCGGTTCCAGCTGACCGGCATCCCGCCGGCGCCCCGGGGCGTGCCGCAGATCGAGGTCACGTTCGACATCGATGCCAACGGCATTCTCCACGTGTCGGCGAAGGACAAGGCCACCGGCAAGGAGCAGAAGATCCGCATCGAGGCCTCCAGCGGCCTGTCGGACAACGAGATCGACCAAATGGTGAAGGATGCCGAGGGCCACGCCGACGAGGACAAGCAGCGACGCGAGGGCATCGAGCAGCGCAATCGCCTCGACGCCATGGTCTACGAAGTCGAGAAGAACAGCAAGGAATGGGGCGACAAGTTGGATCAGGCCACCAAGGACCGGCTGAACGGCGCGGTGGAGGGTGCCAAGCAGGCACTCCGGTCGGGCGAAGATGCCGGGATCGAGAAGGCGCTGGAAGAGCTCTCCCAGGCCTATTCGGCCGCCGGGGCCTCGATGTACGAGACCCAGAGCGAGACGGCCGAGGCCGGCGCCGAGGAGGCCGCCGGGACCACCGAGTCATCCAAGGAATCCGAGGAAGACGTGGTGGAAGCGGACTACGAGATCGTGGACGACTCGAAGTCCTGATCGCGTTCCGGAGAAGAAACCGAACCGAGGGGGGACAGCGTAGTGTTTGGAACATGCTGCCCCCTCTTCGGGGTTATAACCATGCAGCGGTAGCAAATACCAACGCAGCAACCCTTTCGTGAGTTTGAGCTACCTATGACACGCACACGAGACTGGATGAAGTTCGCCTTCTTAGTTGCCGTGACGATCGTGTTGGCAGGGGCGTTTGCGGTGGCGGTCAACGCCCCCCGCGTCAGCGAGGCCCAGCAGCGCCGACCGGTCCTTCTGAACACGGTGCCCCCGCCGTCGATCCCGACGGCTCAACCGGCCGCCGACCTCGGGGACGCTTTTGCCGCCGTGGTGGAGGCCGTGAGACCGACCGTGGTGTTCATTCGATCGGAATCGGCACCGCAGGCTACGAGCCGCAGCACTCCGTTCGACCAGTTCCGGGATCCCTTCGGCAACCGGCAACCTCAACCACGCCAGGGGTCGGGAAGCGGCTTCATCATTTCGGAAGACGGGTACATCATCACCAACAACCACGTCGTCGAGAGCGCCACGCGCCTCACCGTGCGGCTGCTCGACCGGCGAGTATTCGAGGCGGAGATCGTCGGACGCGATCCCAACACCGACGTGGCCATCATCAAGATCGACGCGGACAACCTGCCCGCCGTGTCCCTGGGCAACTCCGACGAGGTGCGCATCGGAGAGTGGGCCCTCGCCATCGGGAATCCCCTGGGCGAGGCCTTCTCGTTTACCGTCACCGCGGGGATCGTGAGCGCCAAGGGCCGCGGCCTCGACGGCCTGCGGCAGCAGGGCCTGGACTACACCATCCAGGATTTCATTCAGACCGACGCGGCCATCAACCCGGGGAACTCGGGCGGCCCCCTGGTCAACATCCGCGGCCAGGTCATTGGGGTGAACTCCGCCATTGCCAGCCAGACCGGCACCTACACCGGCTACGGCTTCGCCATCCCCATCAACCTCGCCCAGATGGTGAGTGAGCAGCTCATCTCCACCGG
>JBDHHA010000107.1:0-15933 GCA_039589615.1 Gemmatimonadota bacterium | reverse complement strand
GCCGGTTCCGATCGGTGAACTCGAGCAGGGGAAGTGCGCGGACCAACTAGCCCGTTGTCCAGCCCCGTCATAGCTTGTACCAACCCTTGGGCGAGGCCACCTCGATATGACCGCTGTGCCCACCGGCAAGGCACAACACCATCTGTGCGGGCAAGCGGACGCTGTCTCGTTGGGGGCCCGCGGCCCGCAACGCGGGATTCGACCTCCAGATCCTCAGCGGATACCGCGGCTTCGAGCAACAGCTCTCGATCTGGAACCGGAAGGCGTCGGGCAAGCTCGCCGTGTTGGACAGCAATGCCGTGCCCCTGAACGTCGCGGCGCTGAGCGAGGAGGAGCTGGTCTTTGCGATCTTGCGGTGGTCGGCCCTCCCCGGTGCATCCCGGCATCACTGGGGAACGGACCTGGATGTGTACGACGCGGCCGCGACGCCGGAGGGATACGAGATCGAACTGATCCCGGAGGAGGTAGACGCCGGCGGGATGTTCGGCCCGTTGCACGAATGGCTGGACGAGCGGATTGCCGGCGATGATTCTTTTGGGTTCTTTCGGCCGTACGACGAGGACCGGCAAGGCGTGGCGCCGGAGCGGTGGCACCTGAGCTACGCCCCGGTTGCCGCAGTGTACCTGGAGCAGCTTACAGAAGACGTTCTGCGAGCGGCGGTCGAGCGGACTGACCTCCTATTAAAGAATACGGTTCTGCTGCAGCTGAACGAAATCCACGAGCGGTTCGTCATTAACGTCAACGCATTCGGCCGCGTCTCGTGAACCTCCGTCCTCGACGAGATTGGGGAACCATTCCCCTCGAACCGGACACCTACGGACGCTCGCACCTCGGGCTGCCGTTGGAGGTCTGGCGCCCGGACGGTGACTGCAAGCTCCTGCTGTTCGCCGGAATCCACGGGGAGGAGCCGGAAACGACGGTCGCGCTCTCACGGGCCCTGCGACAGCTCTCCACCCCGTCACCGCGGTGTGCGGTGGTTCTGGCCGCCAATCCGGACGGCCTGGTCCGTGGAACCCGGGGCAACGCCCGCGGGGTCGATCTGAACCGCAACTTCCCGGCAAGGAACTGGCAGCCGGACCCGGTTACCCATCGGTCGACCCTGGACGATCCCAGGGACGTCGTCTTGAGCCCGGGAGAGCACCCCGGCTCCGAACCCGAAGCCCAAGCCCTAGTGAGTTTGATAGAGGAGTTGCAGCCGAACGCCGTGATCGCCCTCCACGCTCCACTCGCCTGCATCGACGAGGCGAGGGAATCACCGTTGGGGACGTGGCTGGCCGAACGGACCGGGTTGCCGCTGGTGAGGGGCGTGGGCTACCCCACGCCCGGCTCGTTCGGATCGTGGGGCGCGGAACAGGGCATCGCGGTGGTGACCTACGAATTCCCCCTCGCGTCGGCGGACGAGCTCGTGCGCGAGCACGTTCCGGTGCTGGTGGAGCTGCTCACCCGCTCCGACCTGCGATTATGACGCTCCCCATCTACAGCTAGCCCAGGCACCATGGTCCTCAACTACATCTGGATCGCGTTCTTCCTGATCGCCCTGGTCGTGGGACTGATCAAGCTGATCTTCCTCGGCGACACTCAAGTCTTTACGGCCATGGTGAACAGCACGTTCGAGATGGCCGGGACCGCGTTCGAGATCTCACTCGGCCTGACGGGAGTGCTCACACTGTGGCTGGGGTTGATGCGCGTGGGCGAGAAGGGTGGCGTGATCAACATCCTGGCGAAGGCCGTGCGGCCGTTCTTTCACCGGCTGTTTCCCGAGATCCCCCGGGACCATCCGGTGCACGGGTCGATGATCATGAACTTCGCCGCCAACATGCTTGGGCTCGACAACGCGGCGACGCCGCTCGGGTTGAAGGCGATGCAGGAGCTCCAGGAGCTGAACCCCGAGCCCGACACGGCCACCAACGCCCAGATCATGTTCCTGGTGCTGAACACGTCCGGGCTCACGCTGATTCCGATCAGCATCATGGTCTATCGGGCGCAACTGGGCGCCGCCAACCCGTCCGACATCTTCATTCCGATCCTGCTGACCACCTTCTTCTCCACGCTGGCCGGTTTGATGGCGGTCGCCCTGGTACAGCGCATCAACCTGCTCGACCGGGTGGTCCTGGCCTACCTCGTCGGTCTCACCGGCGCGGTCGTGGCGCTCATCCTCTACTTCTCGCGGCTTCCCCAGGAGCAAATCGAAACCATCTCGACTGTCGCCGCCAACGTGATGCTCTTCGGCGTCATCGCCGCGTTCATCTCACTGGCGATGCTGCGCAGGGTCAACGTGTACGAGGCATTCATCGACGGCGCCAAGGAGGGCTTCCCCGTCGTCATCAAGATCATCCCCTATCTCGTGGCCATCCTCGTCGCAATCGGCGTGTTCCGCGCCTCCGGGGCCATGGACTATCTGGTTCTGGGCCTAGAGCGTGCGCTCGCGGCCGTTGGCATCAACACGGACTTCATCGAAGCCATGCCGACGGCGCTGATGAAACCACTGAGCGGCAGCGGGTCCCGCGGGATGATGGTAGACGCGATGCAGACGCACGGGGCGGATTCGTTCGTTGGGCGGCTCGCGAGCACGTTCCAGGGGGCCACCGACACGACGTTCTACATCATCGCCCTCTACTTCGGATCGGTGGGGGTGAAGAGAACGCGGTACGCGGTGACCTGTGGGTTGATCGCGGACTTCACGGCGGTCATTGCGGGGATCCTGATCGCGTACCTGTTCTTTCACTAGGGAGTAGACGATGAATGCGGGACGGACACCCCCTGTCTGAGATCATCGAGATGGATAGCCGAAGGCTCTCCAGTTGCGGCCCTGGTTACTCCGCCACGAGCGTTCCGGTGTACATGTTCATCGAGCAGGCAACGGCGATCGGTCCCTCACCATTGGGCGTGAAATCGATGGTCGCATCCCCCTCCTCGATCGTCTTTGTGATTTCGTAGTCGGGTAGCGTGACTGAGCTGCTGCACCCGGGGAGGCCATCCGGATCGAACACCAGCCGTACCGGCATTGCCGCTTGGACGCTCGCTGGAGAGAAGATGTATTCAGTCTCTTGGACTGTTACTTGGACAATCTGAACATCCTCCGGTGGCGGAGCGTCGTTCCCATCTGCACCACCGCACGCGGTCGCCAATGCCGCGAGGGCAATCATTGCCAATTTGATTCTCATGCTGCTTCATCTCCGATCGGGGATTTGCTTTCGCTTGTCCTGAGTGTGTCCCGTGATATCGCCGGTGTCCAGCCGCTTCGACAAACCCAAGAAACCTTCATAGACCGTGCCTCATCATGGCCTCGTCAATACGTCGCGAGTTCGCCGATCTCGGACTCTACCGCTTCGAGTATTGACAAGTCCTTCACGGCATCTCGCATCGTGTTGTGATCCTCGTGCAGCGGTCGGTCTTCATCCAGATGGTCAACGTGCGTGCGGACCGCGGCGTGTGCTGCACGGGTTCCCCGGCCCGGTTCGTAGGTGCGGAAGTCGAGCGCCTGCCCGGCTGCGATCAGCTCGATGCCAAGGACGCCGTGAGCAATGTCGAGTATCTGCCGGGTCTTGAGGGCCGAGTTCATGCCCATCGAAACGAAATCTTCCTGGTCCGCGGCGGCAGGGATCGATTGAATGAACGCCGGGGCGGACAAGGTCTTTTGCTCGACGATCTGCGCGTCGGCGGTGTACTGACTCAGCATGAGGCCGGAAAACACCCCGGCGCCTTTCGTTAAAAACGCCGGCAGACCGACCGAGAGCGCAGGATTCGTGAGGCGGTTCAAACGCCGCTCGGAGAGCACGCACACCATGGTGATCGCCGCGCCTAGCGTGTCGATGGGCAGGCTCACCGGAGTACCCTGGAAGTTGGCGCCGGTGAGTACTACGTCGTCCTCAAGAAGGAAGATCGGGTTGTCGCCGACACCGTTCGCTTCGATCTCGATCTGCTTGCGGGTCCAACGCAATTGATCGCGCGCCGCTCCGATGACCTGCGGCGTGGAACGCATGCTGTAGGCGTCTTGTACCTTCACCTTCTCCCTGCCGCAGATGAGGTCGGATCCTTCCATCACCTTGCGGAGATTGGCTGCCGATGTCACCGCACCAAGAAATCCCCGAAGCTGATGAATCCGGGCATCGTACGGCTTCATGTTTGCCTTCAACGCCTCGAGAGACATTGCCGCCGCGATCTCGGCTTGCTTGAGCCACCGCTCCGCATCGTAGACCGTCAGCGCACCAATCCCGTTGATCAGGTTGGATCCATTGATGGTCGCAAGGCCATCGCGCGCCTCGAGGCCAGGCACCGGGATGGCCGCCCGCTCGAGGGCCACGCTTCCGGGAAGACGCTCTCCGTCATAGAACGCCTCCCCTTCCCCCATCATCAGCAGTGCAATCTGGCTCATGGGCGCCAGGTCACCGCAAGCACCTACAGAGCCCTTCTCGCACACGACGGGACACACGCCTCGATTGAGCATCGCCACGAGGGTGTCGGTGATCTCGGGCCGGCACCCGGAATGGCCGTGGGCGTGTACGTTCGCGCGCAGCAGCATCGCCGCGCGCACATGGTCGATTGGCGCGGGTTCGCCGATGCCGGCGGCGTGGTTGTAGATCAGGTACCGCTGGAAATCACGGACCTGGTCGTCGGGGAGTACCACCTCCGAGAACTCGCCAATGCCGGTGTTGACCCCGTACATGATCTCGCCCGCGGCGATCCGGTCTTGGAGAAAGTTCCGGCAGGCCCGCATCTTCTCGACGGCGTCCGCGTGGAGTTCGACCTTCCTGCCACGCCGCGCGACAGCCTCGATGTCCTCGATTGTCAGGGAGTTGCCCGTGAGGGAAAGCACGATCGGTTGCCTCCTGATGCTGCTGCTCGGGGTCGCAATGAGCAAAGACCCGAGCAAATCGGGTCGATCGCTCCCACCCACCCCGCAGCAACCGGAGGCCCGGTCCGCGTAACGTTGATTATGGAGTGGTCCGGCGGATAGTCAAGGGCCTCAGTCAGTTCAGTGAAACACTCGGTGCGACCGCGAGGTTGGACCGGACCGCCGACTCCCAGAGCAGCCCCACCACTAGCCGACCGATCTCCTCCATGCCATCGAGATTGAGGAGCTCTACATCGTCGAGCGCCGTGTGGTACTCGGCGTGGGTGCCCGTGAAGAAGTGCAGTACGGGGATCCCCTGAAGAATGAAGGGAAACTGGTCGCTCCGGTCGGGCGTCCCCGCCGGAAAGTCTAGTTGGAGACGCCCCTCGTTGAGGTCCGCCAGCATGCCCAACCACCAGGTGCCGGTCGAGAGGCCGCGCACAAAAAGGTCCTCGCGCAGCCGTCCCACCATGTCGAGGTTAATCATCGCCACGATGGTCTCAACCGGAACGGTGGGGTAGAACGTAAAATGGAACGACCCGACCAGTCCAATCTCTTCAGCACCGTATGCTTGGAACATGATCGAGCGTCGATCTGCCACCGTATCCAGTGCCCAGAACTCGCTCAGGATGCGAGCCGCCTCCAGCAGCAGGGCAGTCCCGGACGCATTGTCATCGGCACCGTTGAACACCAAGATGGAGTCGCCTGACGGCTCGAATCCCACGTGGTCGTAATGCGCGCCGAGGACGACCCACTCACTCGCCAGCGTCCCACGACCCGGCAATGTGGCGAGCACGTTCTGTGAAACGACCTGGCTCGCCTTGCCGGCGGCTGTGGTCTCTCCCTGCCGTTCCGGAGAATCGAGAGAAAAGGTCTGCAAATAGCCCGCGATGCCCGGCTCGAGGCCGTAGGCCACGAACTCGTCACGAACGTACTCGGCGGCCTGCAGCTCGTAGATCGTGCCGGCCATTCGGCCGTACAGGCTGTCGGCCGCGAGGAAGTTCAGGTGTTCGAGGAGAGCGGACCGTTCGACCGGAAAGTCGCTCAAGTCGGCGCGGTGCTCGGGATCCGAGAAGAAGCTGCAGCCACTCAGTGATGTGACTAGGAGGAGCAGCGACGCGCCCAAGTGGGAAGTGAGTGAGCTCGCGCCGCCCGCGCGGTCGTCCATCGTCACCATGCATTTGTACATGAGGTGCCTTGCCTCAGCCGTCCAATCCAGTTGGGCCCGTACCGCCCGTTGCCCACACTCCGCCCAATATCCGTCAACTGATCCAATATGGCCAGGAATCTATGGCCAACGCCGTAAGTCATTGTGGCACTGACCCTTGGTGAGTCGGAACGACCGGACGCCCTATCCCTTGATCACGCCTCTCGAAGGATCTCCCTCCGAAAACCGGGAACTTTGCGATAGGTCAGCAGCCGCCAAAACCACTCGGCCGGTCCATAGCGAAACCGATCGAGCCACCAGGCACTGTAAGAGAGCTGGAGGACCCAGACCGCGGCCACGATGATCATCTGGGTTGGCCGATCCAGGCTTCCGTAGAGACCGAAGCCATAACCATAGAAGATGGTCGTGCAGAGAATCGATTGCATGAGGTAGTTGGTGAACGCCATGCGTCCGACTGCGGCGAAGCGTCTTTCCAGGAAACCGAGCCAATCGCCCTTCACGGCAAGCATGACCACTGAGATATGTCCCAGCGAAACGAGCACGCTGCCGACGTAGTTCCAGTGCACTCCCCTCTGCTGAAGGAAGACGAAGTTCCAATCGTGGGCGGCCAATTGCCAAGCCGAAACCACCACCAGCGGCAATCCCAGGCCGTATCCCCACAAGAGCAGTCGACGATAGAACCCTTCGCCTTTTTGCGCCGAGAACACCCCCAACTTCATCAGACCCATCCCGATCAACATGAGCCCGCCAATGCGCCACAGACCAAAGAAGACGATGCCCATGCTCTGCATCATCGCAACCGGCAGCGCTCGATGAGTGACGGCGTCTCCATAGCTCCCGAGATAGGCCCTCACATCGGCGTCGAGATCCTCGGCGGTGGGAGCCATCATGGGTCGCTGCTCGTCCCACGCTTCCAGATCCTCAGTCTCTTCCTCGGTCAATTCCTCGCCGGCTTCGGCGCGAAGCTCGATTTCGGTGACCGCGGCGATCCGCTGCTCTATCCAAAAACCACCCCCCGTCGACAGCGCAAGGGCCGGAAGCATCCAGCAAGCACCCAGAATGATCAGCGTTTTGGCCTTCTTGCGCCGCAACGGATAGATCAAAAGACCCAAGAAGGCATAGGCGAAGAGAATGTCGCCGAACCAGATCAAATAGGCATGGACTGCGCCCATCACCAACAACCAGAAGCTCCGCCGATACCAGGTGCCGGCGAACGCCCCCGTTGCCGAACGCTGGGTCATCAGTATCAGCCCTGCACCGAAGAGCATCGAGAAGATGGGCATGAACTTTTGATCGAAGAGAAAGTGGGTGATAAACCAGACCGATTGCGAAATGGTATCGGTTCCTCCCCACGCCAGCGGATTGTTGTAGGCCGGAAAGGGCATCGCAAAGGCATAGATATTCATCGCCAGAATGCCGAGCACCGCAACGCCTCGCAGGACATCGACCGACTCGATGCGACTCTTCTCGGTTACCGGGGCAAGTGGTGCGAAAGTCGAATGAGGTTCTTGATCAGTCATGAAGCGACCTTATGCTCAATATCGTTTTCGGGTACGATTCGCGTTGAATATACTGCCGGTGAAGGAACGCCATGAAACGAATTCTCGTCACATTAGGAATGATAGGTATCACTATTTCCTGTAGGCAACAACCTGATCCCTCTATTGGAAGTATCCTTGTCGATAATCCCTATCACATTGAGGTGGTACTCATTCCTGCCGGTGATTTGGAATGGGAGGCCGATGATACACGCCATGCCATGACTATCCACCTCGAAGAATATTACATCGGTAAATACGAGGTGACTCAGAAGCAGTGGAAGGATGTCATGGGAGACTATCCCGTGGACTTTGACTGGGATGCGCTTCCCATTGAATTTCGAGTGGAAGGCGCAATTGGTGACCGAACCCGGGAACTAGTTGAGAGAAGTGTATTGATCGGAGATAGTCTGCCGGTTGAGCGAGTTAGCTGGGACGCCGTGCAGGTCTTTCTGAGAAGACTGTCCGAAGAAACCGGTCATGAATACCGGCTTCCCACAGAAGCGGAATGGGAATATGCCTGCAGGGCAGGTACAAAGACTGACTACTATTTCGGGAACGATACATTGCTGCTGGCAGAATATGAGTGGTATGACGAAAATTCGGGCGGCGAGCCACACCCTGTGGGTCAGAAGAAGCCCAATCCCTGGGGCTTGTTTGATATGTCAGGCAATATTGCTGAATGGACGGCAACGATTGCAGACATGGCACCCTATGAGCTGTTGTATCCGGACAGGGACTTTGGTCCCGGAATTAGCCGTATTTATCGCGGCAGCCATTATCTGCACACCAAATTCGCAGCCCATAGTGACTATGCCCACACATACCAGCAAGCGCTGCCCCGTGGACCAGTGGGTTTTCGGGTGGTGAGGGAAAAGTGAGAGGTTTACCCCGGGCCTCTCACATCACTCGGTTCGGAGCACCTGAACGGGATCGATTCGAGTCACCCTTCGGGCTGGGAGATAGGTGGCGAGCAGGGTTGCCGCAAAGAGCAGGGTTGCCGCCAGGCCGTATGTGACCGGGTCTGCGGCGCTTACCTCGAAGAGGAGTGATGACAGCAGTCGTGTGATCCCCCACGCAGCACCGAGGCCAACGAGCACTCCCACTCCCGCGGCGGCAGCCCCCTGGCGGAGCACGAGCATCTCCACCTCGTTTGAGCGGGCGCCAAGGGCAACCCGGATTCCGATTTCACGCTGCCGCAACGACACCGCGTACGCAATCGCGGCGTAGATGCCCAGCACCGCCAGGATGGTGGCAAACGTCGCGAAGATGGAGAGGACGCGCATCACCAGCCGCGTACTGCCCCTGGCCTGAGCCCCCAGTGTCTCCACCGTCGACACTCGGTGGATCGGAACGGTGGCGTTGAGGTTGTGCAGCTCGGCGCGGATTGCCGGGAGAATCGAGAACGGATCGTTGGCTGTTCGAACGATGAATGTCGGATCTACCGACGGTACCTGGAGGGATGACAGGTACACAACCGACTGCGGCCCGACATCCGGTGACGCGTAAAGGATGTCGCTGACCACGCCCACTACTTCAGCCGTGGCGCCCTCAGGCATGACGCTGTGCCCAAGAGAAAGCCGCTGACCAAGAGCGGACTCGTCGCGGAACAGCGCGCGGGCCGCCGACTCATTCAGAATCAGAACTTGCTGAGCCTCGTGCCAATCGGCCGATGTGAACATGCGACCCTCCAGCCACTCGGCCCCGACAGTTTCGAAATAGGACTCCTCGACAATGATGGTGCCGACCTGCAGTCGCTCGCTCTCGGGTATCTCAGGTCTTCCTTCTATTGCCCGCACTTGGCTGGTAGCGCATAGACCTCCAAGCGGTGGACAACCTGTCGTTGCGCCAACGACCCCCGGAACCGATTTCAATCGCGCTAGGAAACTCTCATGGAACGCCATCATCGCCTCGGCATCGGCGTCACTGAGAGTGAGATGCGGATTCGTAGATTCAGCCGAGCGTGGCAGGGTGTACGAGAACGTCAGGAGGTTATCCTCTTCGATACCGGTCTCCACGCTCTGGAGCTCTGCCATGCTGAACATCATGAGCCCGGCGCCAATAAGGAGAATCAAGGTCAAGGCAACCTGACCGCTTACGAGCACGCTCCTCATGTCGACACCCCGCCGTGCACCGCGGCCGCCCGTCGTTGCCCCCAGTGGTGCTCTCAACTCCTCCAACTGCCTGGGGCGAGAAAGACTGAACGCAGGTAGCAGTCCGAACAGCAGACTGGTAACAACGGAGAGCCCCACGGCAAACAACACGACGCCCCCGTCGATGCTGATCTGCTCCAAGTCCACAAATTGGAGATTGTTTGAACCAGCGATTCGTGATTCGGGGGAAAGCAAGGTAAGACCGTCGGCTCCCCAACCAGCCAGAGCGAGGCCCGCCACGCCACCCATCACGCCAACCAACAGACACTCCGTCAAGCACTGCCGAGCAACGCGCCACCGTCCCGCCCCAATGGCCAGACGTATTGCCATCTCTCTGGTGCGCGCGCTCGTCCTGGCCAAGAGAAGCCCCGCCAGGTTCGCGCAGACAATGAGAAGCATTAGTGCAGCCGCCGCAGAAAGGAGCATCAGTGACGTCTTTGCTCCTTCATTCGTGGCAACGGCGCGAAACGGCCGAGCCACCGGAACCAAGTCTCCACCGCTGCCGTGATTCGGCCATCTGAGGCGGATCTCCTGCGCCACTGGGAGGAGCTGAGCCTCCGCAGTCTCGACACTGACTCCCGGCCGAAGCCTGCCAAGCATTGAGAACCAATGGACCCCATGATTGGAAATTCTCCAGGCGTCCATCAGGACACCGGCAGCGGCCATTGGAAGCCAGAGTCGCCCTCTCCCTGTGACGCCTCGAAAGCCCCGAGGCATAATGCCAACGATTGTGACAGCGTTCCCGTTGACGTAGATCTCCCTACCCAACACACCCGGGTCCCGTCCGAATCGACCGCTCCAGAGACCATCACCGATGACAACAACCGTCGGTGGAGAGGTCGCGTCCCCTTCGTCCGGAGAAAACGTGCGCCCGACCGTCGCCGAGACACCCAGAAGGCGGAAGTAATCCGGCGTCACCACTTCGGCTGCGATTCGCTCGGGATCTCCAACGCCTGAGAGAGTCACGGGTTCGACGGTGTACCCAGCCAGCGGGTCCACCAATCTGTCAGGAAGGTCACGGAGCATCTCGAACTCCGGATAGGAGGCGCCGTGGTACCAGTACGTCGGATAGGCGTGGGAGATGCTGGGGAGTACCAGCCGCTCCGGCTCAGGGTAGGGTGGATCGGCCAAGATCGCCTGTTTCAGCACACTGAAAATCGCGGCGTTGCCGCCGATCCCAACGGCCAATATCAACACGGCGGCCAGAGTGAATCCCGGTGCCTTCCTCATGCGTCGGGCGGAGTATCGAATATCCTGCCAAATGGCTTCCACGGATGCTCCTAGTCGTGTCTTCTTGCCGATTCCGATGACCCGTCTTCCCAGCGACCAGACTTTGGAGGCCACGCGCCAGCCCGCATCCAGCAATGGCGACATCCCGCGACGGCTGCCACGCTCCAGAGCGGCCACGAACGCCTTTGCGGTCTCCGTGCGCTGGTCCCGATCCAAAGCCATCGCACCCGCAACCGCGGCACACATCGCTCTGGGAATGTGTGGGGCCCGCATCCTCAAGTCTGGAACGGTCTCGCGGAGCCGCCGAGAGACGATCTCCATCGTGGTCGTGCCCTCGAACGGCTTCTCCCCGGAGAGCATTTCAAACACCACACAACCGAGGCTGTATACATCGGACTTGGCATCCAGATGCTGTTCGCCGGTAGCCTGCTCGGGACTCACGTATGCCGGCGTTCCCGCCGAGGCGTCGATCTCCCGCCGCCTGCCCCACTCGAACACCTCGCTGTGGATGGCACGTGAGATGCCGAAGTCGGCCAAGTAAGCGTGGTCATCCGCGAGCAAGATGTTCTCGGGCTTCACATCGCAGTGAACCACCTGTCGCTCGTGCGCATGCGTGAGAGCGGCCGACACTCCGCGAGCGACTGACAAGGCCCCGGCGACGGTGAGTCGCTTCTCGCGATTGAGCCGGTCTCGCAGCGAACCGCCGCGTATGCAGGGCATCACGTAGTATGGATGCCCGGCGGCCTGGCTCGAATCGTATAGCGGCAGAATGTGTGGGTGCTCGAGCCGAGCCGCGTACCGGATCTCTTTCAGGAAACGATCAACGCCGATACCACTGACTGCTTCCGGTGAGACCACCTTGATCGCGACGAGCCGGCCGAGTTTGACGTCACGAGCGACGAACACCGTTCCCATGCCCCCTTGGCCGAGCTCCTTCTCCAACAGATACCGATCGGCCAAAGCCGCCTGGAGGTCTGCCTCAACGCCACTCCTCGACTCGTGAGCAAACAGCTCTTCGAACGGTACTCCCAGCGCCTCCAACAAGAGGTCCCGCGTCTTCTTCGATGGATACGGGTGTTTCCCGTTGACGATTCCCGACCAATGGCCTCGTGACAGTCCAAGTCGGATAGCCCAGTGGTTCTGGCTCAGCTTGCTGCCGGCAAGTAGCTCGAGAAAACGTTTGTGGTTGAGTCGGATTCGCACGGCCAATCCTCGGGGTTTCGGACCGGTAGATACTCGAAGATACCCGTCAGGTGCCGAGATGGATGCACTCGGCACAAAGAAAGTGTTCCAAGAAGTTCCAGATTCCTGTGGGGCGCTCGGCGACGCGCGTGGCGGAGGCGCTCGGGGGACACTATTGCATGCCAACGCCACCATGCTTACATTGTTTACATGCCACGGTTTGGACTGCTGGGAACCTTCGAGCAGATGGTGCTCTTGTCGATCCTCCAGATCGGAGAGGATGCGTATCCGCCTCTCATTCTGGAGCAGTTGGAGCTGGCATCGAAGCGAAGCGTGGCGCGTGGCTCACTGTATGTGACCCTCGACAGGCTCGAACACAAGGGAATGCTGCGTTCGAAAGCAGGGGCACACGAACCGGACCGCGGCGGTCATCCGAAGCGGTACGTGTCGGTGACCAAGAAGGGAATCGCTGCATTACGC
This sequence comes from Gemmatimonadota bacterium, assembly GCA_039589615.1. GTDB lineage: Bacteria > Gemmatimonadota > Gemmatimonadetes > Gemmatimonadales > GWC2-71-9 > B3T1B10. Next base: position 3,348 of record JBDHHA010000107.1, on the reverse strand, counting down.
GACTGCCGTGAATCGCTCTTCACTTTGTGGGCGGGACTAGACGCAATCATCCAAGAATGAAGAAGCCTCCACGATTTGCGAAGGCCTTACTAGGCCGATGTCTCCCTGGGGGGTTGTTCAGGGACTCCGTACTGGGAGACCTCGAAGAGGGCTTCTTCGAGCGAATGCGGCGCAGGAGTGCGGCGTACGCGACAATGTGGTACTGGGTGCACGCCTCCAGAGTTGGTCTGCGTTATCTCCTCGAACGCACTGTGAACCGACGCATCTCCAACCGACCGTGGGACAGGAAACCCGCACGGCGACACCTGGTGGAATCGACCATTCAGGATGTTCGCTTCGCTTTCCGCACCCTCCGCAAACGGCCACTCTTCACAACGGTGGCAGTGCTGACGCTCGGCCTTGGTATTGGTGCTACCACGGCAATGTTCAGCGTGGTCAACGGCGTGTTGCTCAAACCCTTGCCGTACGACGAACCGGGCCGATTGGTGGCGGTGTGGCGGGCAGTACCACAGCTGCGGCGAATCACGGGTGTCGGAACGCTCTGGGATCGTACGCGATTCACGTATACGCAGTACAGAGATTTGAGGGAACAAAGCACGGTGTACGAAGGTCTCGCGGCATACCGTGCCGGGAACCTGCATGTCGCAACCCAAGTGGGGAGCGGTGAACCGGCTGAGTTGCCGGCAGGTGACGCATCGGCGTCGCTGCTCCCGGTGCTAGGCGTAAGCCCAATTCTGGGACGCTGGTTTCTCCCGGGTGAGGAGGCGTCCAGGGCCGGCGACGATGGGGCATCCGTTGCGGTCATGAGTTACGAACTGTGGCAGGGTCGGTTTGGCGGCTCGCAGGAGGCACTTGGTAGTATCGTCACCATAGACAACCGTCCGTATGCGATCGTAGGCATCCTGCCTCCCGAGTTTCGAGTCCATTGGCTGAGCGCGTCGTTTGCAGGGGAGAGCGTACCGACGCGACGCGACGTGTGGTTTCCCATCGGCGCGCCGGGTTGGGCGGGACTCCAAGGGGCCAACAGCTTCGAAGTGATTGGCCGGCTCCGGTCCGGTGTCAGTTTCGAGCAGGCAAGTGCAGAATCTCGGACCATCCTATCTACCCACCCACAGTCAAGTCCTGAGGATGAAGTACGTGTGATTGCCCGTGCGTCAGAGGAAACTCACGGCCTTGCTTCACCATTGGTACTTCTCTTTGGGGCGACCGCGTTCCTTCTGCTGATCGCCTGCGGTAACATAGCGACACTCTCGATGGCCGAGGTGTTGAGCCGCCGGCACGAGATCGCGACGCGATCGGCAATAGGTGCCGGCGGTTGGAGAATCCTCCGCCTGCTGATGACCGAGAGTTTCGTTTTGGCGGCTTTGGGGAGCGCCGTCGGTGCGATGGTGGCATTCGGCGGAACCGGGCTACTCGTTGCGCTGGCACCACCGCTGCCCCGCCTCGACGAAGTTGGGGTCGACCTCCGGGTTCTAGGCTTCGCGGCGCTATTGGGAACATGTACGGCCTTTCTATTCGGCACATTGCCGTCGGTGATGGCAACCCGTGGCGCCGTCGGACCATCGATAGCCAGTTCTGCTCGCGCTGGCTCCGGTCGTCGCCGCTTCGCCGGATCGGTGATTGCGATAGAAGTCGCAATGACTGCCATGCTACTCGTTTCCGCTGGATTGCTGACGCGCAGCCTTGGCCGGCTCTTGGCGGTCGACCCGGGATTTGATTCCAAGGACCTGACTGCCGTCGAAGTCTCGCTGCCGCGTTACCGATACTCCACACGAGAGGCGCGCACCCTGTTTCTCCGCGATGCTATTGACCGCCTCGAGGCGATACCGGGAATCGGCACGGTGAGCGCCGTGGCCAGACTGCCGTTTCCCGGGTATACCTCTGGTTGGGGAATACGGATCGTGGGGCGCGATGAGTCCAATGGGCCTGAGCCCAATGTGCCGCTTGGCTATCCGCTGGTGCCCGGGTACCTCGAGACAATGGGTGTTCCGCTTCTCGCAGGACGACCGCTCACCGATACAGACCGACCAGGTGCCCCGCTGGCCGTGGTGATAAACGAGACGATGGCACGCCGTTATTGGCCAGATGAATCACCCATCGGCGCTCAATACATGATGGCTGGCCATCGAGAACCCGTCACGGTCGTGGGAGTCGTCGGCGACATGAAGCGCAAAGTGCTGGACGCTGAGCCCGAGCCGACCTTCTTCATTCCCTTCAGTCAGCTCAACATGTTTTCGGAGCGGGATATCTGTTTCGTCGCCCGAACGGCGTTGGAACCTCGCGTGGTTCTCCCACTCATGCGTGACGCAGTATGGGCAGTGGACGGAAACCTCCCAATCAAAAACGCCACGACGGTCGACGCCCTCATAGCAGAGTCCGCCGACCACGAGCGCTACGGCGCGCTCCTCGTGAGCGTGTTCGGCATCCTCGCCGCACTGCTTGCGGCTGCCGGCGTCTTCGGAATAACGGCCCGCAGCGTTGCCCTGCGCAGACGGGAACTGGGGATCAGGATGGCGCTGGGAGCACGTGGATCAGGGCTGGTTGGGATGACCATGCGGAGCATCCTCATTACCGGCGTCGTGGGAACCGCCGTCGGGCTCACGGGAGCACTCTGGTCGTCCCGCCTTCTCGCTCGTTTCCTGTTCGAGATCGAACCGTTGGACCCAGCGACCTATGGAGTCGTTGCCGCATTGATCACGATCGTGTGCCTGACGGCCAGCTATGCCCCTGCTCGGCGCATCACCAGGGTGAATCCCGTGGAGGTGTTGAGGGCGGAGTGATGCAGAATCCCAGCCCGCTACGAATCGTCAGATTGATTTGCAGAATCCCATCTACGGGATGAAGCATCCCGGTCCCATAACTACCCGTCCCGAGTATTCTTGATAGAGCGGGTTATGGATGAATAGGTAGATCACTGTGGCGACTGTCCACGTAGCCATCCCGGTTCAGGATGAGGTCGAGCGCCTTCCCGGCTGCATCGACGCGCTTCGGCATCAAGACGGGGTGCAATTCGTCACGTGGTTATGTGTCAACCAACCGGAGGCCTGGCAACACGACCCCGATCGACGCGCCATTTGCGAGGCGAACCAGGCCTGTCTCCAGATGCTCTCCGACGTCACGGACCTCGACCTCCGCATCATCGACCGCGCCTCGCCGGGCCGGGGCTGGCCGCCGAAGCGGGGCGGAGTCGGCCACGCCCGGAAGGAACTGATGGATGCGATCTGTGCTCCTGCTGCCCCCCAAGATCTCATCGTCAGCCTGGACGCCGACACCCTGACGCCCCCGGGCTACCTGCGGGTGCTCGTCGCCGCATTCGCCCGGCATCCGGCTGCCTGCGGCATCGCCGCA